>NZ_VFVP01000005.1:0-502967 GCF_006442175.1 Mesorhizobium sp. B2-3-14
GGGCGGTGACGCCGAGCTATGGCGCGGACGGCGCCGGTTCGACGGTGATCAGCGGCTACACGCTGTCGGTGACAGCTTCCGGCGAGAATTCGGGCCTGACCAGCCAGGGTGAGGCAATCACGCTGTCCAAGGTGGGCAACGACATCGTCGGCACGACGGCCACGCATGGCGATGTCTTCATGATCTCCGTCAATGCGGCCGGCACGGTGACGCTGACGCAGTATCAGCAGATCGACCACCTGCCCGAGAGCCTCGACACCACCAACAACAACGCCCACATCGACCTTGCCAATGGCCTGGTGACGCTGTCGGCGACGGCGACGGTGACGGATGGCGACAACGACCAGGCGACCTCGACGGTGAGCGCCGACCTGGGCGGCAATCTCGGCTTCGACGATGCCTTGCCGACGCTGTCGGTTGCGGCGATCGGCGATGCGATCAAGGTTGTGACGCAGGACGCCGATACGATCGGCAACAATACCGACACGGCGAGCGCAAGCTTCGCGGCCGCCTTCCTTGGGGCGGTGACGCCGAGCTATGGCGCGGACGGCGCCGGTTCGACGGTGATCAGCGGCTACACGCTGTCGGTGACAGCTTCCGGCGAGAATTCGGGCCTGACCAGCCAGGGTGAGGCAATCACGCTGTCCAAGGTGGGCAACGACATCGTCGGCACGACGGCCACGCATGGCGATGTCTTCATGATCTCCGTCAATGCGGCCGGCACGGTGACGCTGACGCAGTATCAGCAGATCGACCACCTGCCCGAGAGCCTCGACACCACCAACAACAACGCCCACATCGACCTTGCCAATGGCCTGGTGACGCTGTCGGCGACGGCGACGGTGACGGATGGCGACAACGACCAGGCGACCTCGACGGTGAGCGCCGACCTGGGCGGCAATCTCGGCTTCGACGATGCCTTGCCGACGGCAATATCTCCGGCCTCCGCAGTTGTGGCAAACGGAGCAGGAGCGGCCGTCTCGTTCGACCTCGATATCGACGGGATACTTACCAACAACTACGGCGCTGATGGCGGAACAGTCATCTTCCCGACGTCGCTCGAAGGCACGGCAAGCGGACTGACCTCAAACGGCGTTTCGATCGTGTACGACGTCTCAGCCGACGGCCACACGCTCACGGGTCTGGCCGGCGCCACATCCGTGTTTGTCATTACGCTCAACCCGGCGACCGCTTCCTACTCCGTCGAGATGAACGGAACTGTGGACAGCATAACCACAGTGGATTTCAACGGAGGTGGCTATGATTTCGTTGGCGGCAACGGGGCTTGGGCAGGCTTCAATACGGCGGCCAATGACGACAGCAAGGATCTGCTGCTTACGCCCATAGAAAGCGGAGTCAGCTCTGGAACTTTGAACACTAACGCCAATGAGGGCGGCGTCAGCGGTGGCAATTCGGTTGGGTCAGGTGAGAAAATGCGCCTTGACTTCGTCGTAGATTTGACCGGCAACCCTCCGAACGGCAGCTACTCGTCGCCCTCGACCCATCTCTTCGAAGGACATTATACTACGAACGGCGCGTCGGCGAAGTTCACCGGTATCTCATCTCAGTCCGCGGCTCGCTTCGCCGCCTTCGACGATCCGGATGGGAACGTAAAGGTTGGCGACGGCCTCCAGGATTCTGTTACCGCGGTCGCATTGAGCTACAACGGCGAGACCAAGCTGGTGACGTTCGCCGAGATCAGCACCACAACGACGAACGTCACGGTTGGCGGTCACGTATTTACAGTGCATTTCGTCGACGGTGCCGCTCCTGGAACTCAATACGAGGCCGTGGTCGGATCAATTCTGCAGAACACCTCAATAGCCACCTACACGGCCAATGGGTATAACAGTCTCGAGATTGGTTACGAGTCGGGTGACACGTTCAAACTCGGAGATTTTGGCGCGGCAGCTTCGACAAACAGTCCGGTGAGCTTCGATCTTCCCGTTAGTGTTGTCGATGGCGATAACGACACAGCTGCGGGCACCATCGGTATCACTTTGAGCCCGACGGGACAAACCATCCAGAATCACTCGTCAGATCTGGCCGGTGACTCCCATTTGTATACTTCGACGCTGGCGGCGCCTCATATCATCGGGTCGGACTTCAACGACACGCTGAATGGCGACAGCGGCAACAACGTGCTCTATGGCGGCGCCGGCAACGATACGATCAACGGCAACGCCGGCAACGACCTTCTCATCGGCGGCGCCGGCCAGGACACCATGACCGGCGGCACGGGCGCCGACACATTCAAGCTCGACGGGTTGGACATCAAGGACCTCATCGCCGACTACAGTGGTGCACAAGGCGACAAGATCGACCTGTCATCCCTGTTTGAAACAGGTCCAGGGGCAAATATCGGGGACTTCGTGAAATACGACTCGGCATCACACACGCTCAGCGTCGACGCCAATGGTACAACCGGTGGCGCCAATTTCGTCGACGTCGCCGTCTTGCAGAACGCACCTGTCGCCGGCACCATCAGTCTGATTTACGACGACACGGCTCACACACAGCACACGGCCACGATTTAGCACTTATGCGCGGCCGTTCTCTCATGCTACATATTAGCGAAACATAATACCGCAGTTTGGAGAGGGACTTAAATGAAGCGTTGTTCAAAATTACTGATTTCGGCCACGGCGCTGCTGTTGGCAGGATCGACCGGCTTTGCCGCCGACATCATCGAGGGACCCGTGGCCGATTATTGCCGCACCGTCGGCACTTCCAACCTCGTGCTGACCGACAACACGGTCGACCTCACGAAACAGGTCGTCAAGCTGATGGATGAGTCGGTTGCCGTCGCCAACAGCCCGGAATGGATCCATTCATCCCGGCCGGTCTTCGTCTGGGCATCGGAAGCCAAGGTCGCCTGCGGCATGGCTTACGGCTACCTGAAGACCAACTACAAGGACGAAGACACGCTCAATAAATGCGAGTGTTTTCACGACCGCATGGTCGAGTACATGAACTGACCGCAAGAGCGAAAGCGCTGGCAGAAAATGGAATCTGACCGGCAGGTTCACCGCCTGCGGACATGGGTGGTCGCTTGCGCGCTGGCGCTATCGCTGCTCGGCTGCCAATCCAAAGGCTCGGTGTCGGACGCGCTCGACCCCGCTGCCATCCAGGTCGCCAATCAGCCGGCTGCTGTTGTTGCTGTGGCAAACGCAAGCCAGGCGACGCAGTCCCTCGGCACGGGACCCACGAAAGTCGCCATGCTGCTGCCGCTGTCCGCTTCCGGATCAGCGGGCGAAAACGGCAAAAAGATGCTCGACGCCGCCAAGCTCGCCATGACGGACCTCGGTAATCCCCTGCTGACGCTTACCGTCGAGGACACAAGGGGAGACGCGGCTTACTCCCAGCAACTGGCGGTAAAGGCCATAACTTCGGGAGCGAAAGTGGTCATCGGTCCGACCGAACTGCCGGCAGCGCAGCATGTCGCGAAACTGTCGGGCTCGAACCGGCCGGTGGTTCTGGCTCTCGCGGACAATTTTGCCGGCGGCCCGGGCGTCTATGCGGTATGCCTTGGCGAGGCGGACAGCGCCGCGGCGGGCGCCGGCGCAATCGCGGCCAAGGGCGGCAAGAAATTCGTCCTGCTGGTGCCAGCGGGCGCGGGTGCCGATATTGCCGAAAAACACGTCGCCAACAGCCTCAGCGTGTACGGCGCCGCACTTGCGATCACCATCCCCTACACGAGCGCCGACAGCGCGGCAAAGGCGGTCGCGGACATGGGCTCGCTGGTTGACGCCCCCGACGCCGTGATCGTCGCCAGCGGCGACAGCAATCCATCGCCAATCCTGATCGCCCTGAAGGCAAAAGGCATCCCTGGAAAATCAACCTCCGTGGTTGGCACGAACCGCTGGCTGGAGCACCCGACCAGTCCGCTTTTCGAAGGCGCCTATATCGCCACGCTCGACCAACATGAAACAGGCCCCATTTCGGATCGTTTCAAGGCAAGCTTCAATTACCAGGCCGACGTCAATGTCGCTTATGCCTATGATATGGTCGCGCTGACCGTGGGCATCGCAAGCGCTGCCGGACCCAACGGTTTCAGTAGGCAGGTTTTCGAGAACCCGAATGGCTTTCGCGGATCGACCGGCTTGTTCAGGTTCCGCGCGGATGGATCCAGCGAACGCTCGATGCCGTTTTACCGGATAGAAAAAGGTGCGCTCAAACTGGTTGCCAAATCGACGTCCAGCTTCTAGCGAATTGGGCGCGGGCGGCCCGATGGGAGATCGGGGGCGCGTTCGCATCATGATCGCGCTCGCAGGCCTCGAGCTTCTCATCGGCATCCTGCTGCTGGTCAAGGCAGCGACCCTGTTCCCCGTCGAACGAAGCCTCACCGACCCAGCACCTGACGTCGGCGATGACGTCGCGCGACATCCGGCTCGATCGATCGTCAACTCAGCCCGCAAGATTGCCGAGGATCTCATCGCACCGCCGCAGATCGAGGGATCGGAGATGGAGCGGGTGGAACCTCGTTTGCCGCTTGGCGACCTCGGCCTCGCATCACGCCCCAAGTCATCGATGCCCAGGGATTGGCGGGAAACATTGCTTTACGATCCAGTGGCCACGTCGTCGGCTGGTTTCGACTCCATGGGGCGGAAACTGTTCATCAGTGGAACCCAGGGCGTCCAGACCGACAGGGTCTGCCTGTTTCACGAGAGCGCGTGGCCATGCGGACAGCGAGCCTACGCGGCTTTCAACAACTGGATGCGCGGGCGAGCGCTGAACTGCTTCGTGCCTCCGGTGGTCGACCGCTTCCCTGTCGCGGTGACATGCAGGCTGGGCAAACAGGATGTCGGTGCCTGGCTGGTATCGAATGGCTGGGCGCTGGCCTTGCCGAGCGGCATCTATGGCAAGGCCGAAGCAACAGCCAGGGCGGCGGAGATGGGAATCTTTGGCCCGCCATAGGCGACAGCACCGGATTCGCCACAAAGGGCAGCATCCTCCGTTCAGAAGCTTGGCGATCTAACCCGACGTGTCAAATTGTATTGTTCTTCGAAACCGAAATCGTAACTTGCCGGTCTTATGCTTGGCGATCGAACGGAGATCGACGATGAGCAATGCAGCAGCTGATGTCCCGGCCCATCATGAATGGAAGACCATTGCCTGGCTGGCATTTCTTGGAACCGTCGGCAGCCTGTGCGTGTCCCTCGTCCTGAACTATCTGCTGTTGTTCAGCGAGACGCTGACGCCTTTCGGGCGCGGCATGATCACGGCAACACTTTTGCCTGTGGTGATCTGCTTGCCGCTGTTTGTGTTCATAGGCCTGAAACTGGCCGAGATCCGTCGCTATCGGCGGGAACTCAACCGGGCCGCGACCTTCGATACGCTGACCGGTTGCCTGAACGGGAGGGTCTTCTCGTCGCTGATCGAGAGACGGGCGATCAGGTCTTCCCCACAAGGCGAGCGATCGGGCGCGTTCCTGGTCATTCATCCTGAACACCTGAACGCCATCAACTTGCGCTTCGGCCTGAACTGGGGCGACGAGGCCTTGCGCCTGATCGCTTCAACCATCCGGTCTTGCGTGCGCTCGCAAGACATCGTCGGCCGCATAGGTGCCTCCATGTTCGGTGTATTCCTTCCCGGAACGAGCGAGGCCGAAGCCAGGACGGTTGGCGAGCGTATCCGTGCCACTGTCTCGCAGGTCTATTTCGCCCCTCAGGGAGCCGAGGAGATCCTGGCCGTGTCCGTCGGGGGCGTGGTTTTCGAGCAGGACCTGGACTTCGAGGACATGTTCCGGCCTGCCGAAGAGAGCTTGTCGGGCAAAAGCGGTTTTGGACTGTCGCGTATTCAACGCGCTTCAATCTGACGAGCCGGCACCATTCTATCGCCAATAGGCGGAAGGCGTGCCCTGCCCGGCAAATGGGCGGGCACGCCTTGGGATCCCCTCGTGATCGCGAGACGGGCTCGTTGCTTTTCGAAGCCGGCTTATGCAATCGTGGCCATGGACGCCAGCCTGCCGCTTACACCGGCATGCCACCTGACCAAGATCTCCGGACCCGACCTCGATGGCTGGTGTATCGACGGAACAGAATGAAATTTTACTCAGCCGCCGAGCGGATTGCCTTTATCGCCACGCTCATTGCGGTCTTGGTGCTCGCGTTGCTGCCGATATCTCGCCTCGACGAATTCGGCATCGATATCGGCTTCCACTACGACAAGGCCAACCATGCGAGCGCCTTCGCGATCCTGGCGTTTCTGGGAAGTCTGGGCTGGCCGGGCCGCAAGACGAGGCTGATCATCTTCCTCGCCCTGGTTGGAGCCGCGATCGAAATCCTCCAGGGCACGTCGCTGATAGAGCGTGATCTCGACGTGTTCGACTGGATCGCCGATTGCGTCGGCATGGCTTGCGGACTTCTGGCGGCAATCTGCGCGAACTGGATTTCGCGACGCGTGCATTGAGATAGCCAAATCAGCAAGTTGCCGCTGAAGGTGAAGGTCTACCGCGAACTGCGCGATCGCGAGCGGGATCGTCGTGTGCCTGTGCTGAAAATGGGCCCGCTCTATTTCCTCTGGGCCTCGGCCAAACACCGGTCTCACGGACACGATCAGAAAACCTAAGCGGTCCGCCGATGGCTGCCGGACGCTCCACCTCGCGGTGGCGGTCGGACGCGTCAACTCGCCTCGCGCATCGCCTCTGCCGCCTGCAAATCAACAGAGACAAGCTGGCTGACGCCCTGCTCGGCCATGGTCACGCCGAACAGCCGGTCCATGCGGGCCATGGTGATGGGATTGTGGGTGATGATGACGAAACGCGTCTCGGTGGTCTTGGCCATCTCGTCCATGAGATTGCAGAAGCGCTCGACATTGTGATCGTCGAGCGGCGCATCGACTTCGTCGAGCACGCAGATCGGTGCCGGGTTGGTCAGGAAGACAGCGAAGATCAGCGACATCGCCGTCAGCGCCTGCTCGCCGCCCGACAGCAGCGTCATGGTCTGCGGCTTCTTGCCGGGCGGTCGGGCAAGAATCTCCAGGCCCGCCTCCAGCGGATCCTCGGATTCGATCAACTGCAATTCCGCCGTGCCGCCACCGAACAGATGCGAGAACAGTCGCTGAAAGTGGCTGTTGACGACATCGAAGGCGGCCAGCAGCCGTTCGCGGCCTTCACGATTGAGGCTCTGGATCGCTTGCCTGAGCTTGCGGATCGCTTCGATAATGTCCTCGCGCTCGGAAACGATCGCCTCCAGGCGCTCGGAAAGCTCCCTCTGCTCTTCCTCGGCACGCAGATTGACGGCGCCGAGCCGTTCGCGCTCGACCTTTAGCCGATCCAACTGGCGTTCGATCTCGGGCATTTCGGGCATCGGATCGTCGGCTTCCAGGCCGGTGTGGCGGATGACCAGATGCGGCGGCGTGTTCAACGTTTCCTGGATGCGCGCCTCGACCTCCAGCCGGCGTTCGTCGGCCGCCGTCAGCCGTTCTTCGGCGCGGGCGCGGGTTTCGCGCGCTTCGGCCAGCGACTGGATGGCTGATGTGGCTGCCTTGTCCAGTTCGGCCTGCCTGTTCTCCGCCTCCTGCAACCGGTCGGCGGCCGCCTTGCGCAAGCTTTCGGCCTCGGTGAGTTGCGACAGCAGCGCACGCCGCTTGGCGTCGATCTCGTCGGGCGCATCGGCCAGCCGTTCGCGCTCGGCCTCGGCCTCTGCCTTGCGTTCGGCGAGCGATGCGATCTGCGTCGAGGCGTTTTCGGCGCGCACCAGCCAGTTGCTGCGTTCGGCACCGATGGCGTCAAGCCGGCGTGTGCGTGCCTCGGCTTCTCGCCGCAAGCCCTCGTGGACGGCGCGCGCGTCTGCAAGCGCGGCGCGGTCGCGCGAGACATTGGCCGAGGACTGTTCGAGCTGCAATTGCAGGTCGCCGAGGTCGGGCGCATCCTGCAGCAGCATCTCGGCCTCGACGAAAGCCGCTGACGTCTCCTCATGGCTGTCGAAGATGCGGGCGCGCGCCTCGTCCAGCGCGGCACGCCGGCTCGATAGTTCACCGCCGGCCTTTTCGGCCTCGGCCAGCGCATTGCGGGCGGCGTCCAGCCGGTGCTGGGCCTCACGTCCCGCCTGACGCGTGTTACGTTCGGCTTCGCTTGCCTGGCGGAGCGCCTGCTCGGCCTGCGCTAGCGCTTCCTCGGCCTGGCGCAGCACAAGCGTCGCCTGCACCGCTTCGGCATCGAGTTCGGCAAGCCGGTTCTTTTGTGCCAGCCTTTGTGCCGCGGCGGTCGGTGCATCGGCGCTGGCGGTCAGGCCGTCCCAACGCCACAGCGCACCCTGGCGGCTGACCAGGCGCTGGCCTGGAGCCAGAAGCCCCTGCAACCGGCGGCCGTCAGCGGCCTCGACGATGCCGATCTGCGCAAGACGTCGGGCTAGTTGCGCCGGCGCGCGAACCACGCTGGCAAGGCTCTTGATCCCTTCCGGAAGCGCGGCATCGCCGGGCTGGATTTCGCTTTCGCCCCAATGCGCCGGTGCACTGCGGTCGAGCGGCACGTCGAGGTCTTCGCCAAGGGCGGCCCCCAGTGCCGTCTCGAAGCCGCGCTCGACGCTGATCTGCTCCAGCACCGAAGGGAAGAGATCGCCGCTGGCCGCGTTCAGGATCTTGGCCAGCGTGCGCGCTTCGGTCTCGATCCGCGCGAGCTCGGCCTTGGCGTCCTGAAGCGGCGGGCGGGCAGCGCTTTCAGCGCCACGGCCGTCGATGACCGACTGTTCAGCCTGCTCCACCGCTGCCTCGGACTCCTCCAGCAACGCCATCGCCTGCTCGACCAGTACCTGCTTCTCGGCCGGATTCGGCAAGCCGGCGACCTTGGAGAGGATGTCCGACAATTCGCGGTCAACGTCGGCGAGTTGGCGGGCGAAGCGGTCGCGTCGCTCCGCGGTTTCGCGCAAAGTCCGTTCGATCTGATGGCGCGAGGCGGCGGCCTCGGCACGCTCGGCGGTCAGCGCGGCAAGTTTGGCTTCGCTTTGCGCAAGCGTCGAGGCGGCCTGTTCGAATACAGCGCGGGTGGTGGCCTCGCGCTCGGCGGCGCCGGCGTTTTCGGAGTTCAGCGCGGCCTCTTCCGCACGCAGGCGCTCGAGAACGTCGGCATTGTCGCGCACCATCCGCTCTTCGCGGGCAATGTCGCCGTCGAGCTGCTGCAGCCGGCGTTCGAGTTCGGCCTGCCGGTTGCGGATACGGCCAGCTTCTTCCTCGATCTGCGACCTGGCGATCGACAGGCGCTGGAAAGCCGCGGCAGCCGCGGCTTCCGCGTCGCGCAGGTCAGGCAGGCGATGGGCGGAGATGCCTTGCTCCTTGGCCGCGTTCATCTGCGTGGCGGCGCGGTCGCCGACGAGCGCCGTGGCCGTGGCCAGCGCCGAACGCGCCTCGCCTTCCTGTGTCTTGGCCAGCGTCCAGCGCAGGTGCAAGAGCGTTGCTTCGGCCTTGCGGATGTCGGCCGACAGGTTCTTGAAGCGGGAAGCCTGGCGCGCCTGGCGCTTGAGGCTTTCGATCTGGCTTTCCAGCTCGCCCACGACATCGTCCAGGCGTTCGAGGTTCTGCTCGGCCGCCTTAAGCCGCAATTCCGCCTCGTGGCGACGGGTGTGCAGGCCGGAAATGCCGGCCGCTTCTTCGAGCAGGGCGCGACGGGCCTGCGGCTTGGCCTGGATCAGTTCGCCGATACGGCCTTGCCCGACCATCGAGGGCGAGCGCGCGCCGGTCGACTGGTCGGCGAACAGAAGCTGCACGTCCTTGGCGCGCGCTTCCTTGCCGTTGATGCGGTAGAGCGAGCCGGCCTCGCGCTCGATGCGGCGCGACACCTGTAGTTCGTCGGCATCGTTGAAGGCGGATGGAGCCGAGCGGTCGCTGTTGTCCAGGAAAAGCGTGACTTCGGCGGTGTTGCGGGCGGGGCGGGTTCCCGAGCCGGAAAAGATGACGTCGTCCATGCCGGACGCGCGCATGTTCTTGTAGGAGCTTTCGCCCATCACCCAGCGCAGCGCCTCGACCAGGTTCGACTTGCCGCAGCCGTTCGGCCCGACAATGCCGGTCAGGCCGCGTTCGATGACGAACTCGCCGGGTTCGACGAAGGACTTGAAACCAAGGAGGCGGAGGCGCGAAAACTTCATTCGCGCGCCTCATACACCGGTTCGGGAAGAGTGTACCGAGGTTTTGCGATAGGACGCAGAGCGCGCGAACGGATAGAGAGGCAAGCAGCGCCGGAGCGCTGCCGCTTCAGCACTGAGCCGATGTCAGAGCAGAGGGTCGATGATGGCCGACATTTCCTCAATCGACATCGCCCCTTTGTAGGTCTTACCGTTGATGAAGAAGGTCGGCGTCGAGTCGACCTTGAATTCATTGGCGCCACGCTTCTGGACCGATCTCACATCGTCCAGAAGTTTCTGGTCCGTCAAGCAGGCCTCGAAGGACTCCTGTGTAAAACCGGCAAGCTTGGAAATTTGCAGCAGCGCTTCCTTGGTGTTCGACACGCCGACCCAGTTCGCCTGTTGCCTGAACAGCACGTCGACCATCGGGAAATAGTTATCCTTGGCGCAACGCGCCAGCATGAAACCGGCTTCGGCGCTCGGATCGAATGGGAATTCGCGCAGGATGTAGCGCGCCTTGCCGGTATCGATGTACTTGGTCTTCAAATCCGGAAAGGTGGTCTCGGCGAAATGCGCGCAGTGCGGGCAGGTCATCGAGGCGTATTCGACGATGGTGACCTTGGCGTCATCCTTGCCGAGCTGCTTGTCGGGCAGCGCGCCCGGCTTCATCAGTTCGGTCATGTCGACGGTGCCCTGCGCTTCCGGTACCTGGACCGCGGCGGGCGTGGCCGGCTTTGCGGGCGTTGCCGGATTCGCGGGTTTGACATCCGCGGCCTTCGCCTCTTCGCCGGAATCACTGCAGGCGGCGAGCAGGGCCACCGCCGGGATGGCGGCCAGCGATGTCAGGACGTTTCTGCGAGAGAAGCTTTGGCCAAACGGGGGACGGCTCATACGAATCACCTGATAAGGGTTGGATTTTGCAATGCAAAGGCACGAAAAGGCGAGAGTTGGCGCGAATTAAGGCATCCCTGTCCCCAATCCAATCGTGAAACCTGACAAGGGCGATCACGAATGCGCGAGATTAACGACAAACCTATGACGTTTCCAATCAGAACCAAGGGGATCGTCTCCGTTTGGGCCGACCGGGGCAACTGTAACCGTTCCACTTCGCCCTTGGCCAGACGGCCTCGGGATAGTCCCTGGGGTCATTGCAGCCGTCTAGGCTTTCCTTGCGCCCAGAATGGTCGCCCCCAGCCGTTCCAGCGAGGCGCGCAGCCCGTCATCCTCTATAAGCCCGACAGTATCGGACAATTTCGCCTTTTCGGCCGCGCTCAACGCCCTGAGGGTGGATTTGGGCCGGGCTCTTCCCGAGCTTATCGGCTTCTGCACGATCCTGATGCGGCCTATCGCCCTGAAACCCAGGAAGGCGTTCACCCGGTTGATGATCTCGCCGGTCTCGTGCTGCAGATGAAGCGCGGCCATGCCTTCGCAGGCGATGACCAGTACGGCCGGCTCGAACGGATCATCCTCGTGCAGGCGGCGCGGCCACTGGATCTTTTCGGGCCGCGAGTGGATGGCCAGGCGCGGTCCGGCAATCTCTTCCCACGACTGGACCAGACCGATCGAGATGCCTGCCCGCTTGCGCAGCACCGGGTCGAGGATGTCGGTGGCGAGATCGCTCACCGGAACGGGATTGCCGAAGCGCCTTTTCCCTGCCATGTGCGTTCTCCAGCCACGACCCAGCAGATACCGGCCAGGCCAACGCAAGATCAATGGCACCAGCAGACCAGACCCGCAAGGCCCAGACCAGCAAGGCCATCTCGGATGATACGGCGTCGCGCCTGCTCGCCTGGTATGACGCGCATCATCGCGAATTGCCGTGGCGCGTGACGCCGCGCGAGCATGCACGCGGTGTGCGGCCCGATCCCTACCGTATCTGGCTGTCGGAGGTGATGCTGCAGCAGACCACCGTCGAAGCGGTGAAATCGTATTTCCTCGCCTTTGTCGAGAAATGGCCCGATGTCGAAGCGCTGGCCGCGGCGCCGACGGAGGATGTGATGAAAGCCTGGGCGGGGCTCGGTTACTACTCCCGCGCCCGCAACCTCAAGGCCTGCGCGGATCTGGTGGCGGCGCGCGGCGGCCGGTTTCCGGACACCGAGATCGGACTTCGAGAATTGCCGGGGATCGGCGCCTATACATCGGCGGCAATAACGGCCATCGCCTTCGACCGCCACGCCGCCGTCGTCGACGGCAATGTCGAACGCGTCATCTCACGGCTGTTTTCGATCACGACGCCGCTCAGCGAAGCCAAGGCCGAGATACGGGTCCATGTCGAGCGCATGATGCCGGCGACAAGGCCCGGCGACTTTGCCCAGGCGATGATGGATCTCGGCGCCACGATATGCACTCCGCGCCGGCCGCGCTGCATGCTGTGCCCGCTGCGCGAGGACTGCAGCGCCGTTGTTTCAGGAGATCCCGAAAATTTCCCGGTGCGCCTGCCGAAGGCCGACAAGCCGCTGCGGCGGGGGGCTGCTTTCGTTGCCATGCGCGACGACGGTGCCATTCTTTTGCGCAAGCGGCCTGAGAAAGGGCTGCTCGGCGGCATGACGGAAGTGCCGACCACCGCCTGGACGGCGCGGGTGGACGGAGCCACCACAGAGGCGGCAGCGCCCTTTACCGGCGACTGGCGGCGCGCCGGGACAATCGCGCATGTGTTCACCCATTTCGCGCTCGAACTCGAAGTCTTTCGTGCCCACATCAAAGGTGATGCCCTGGCAGGGTATTTCTGGTCGCCCGCCCATGAGATTTCAGGCGAGGCGCTGCCCACCGTCATGAAAAAGGCAATCGAGGCTGCGATACCCGGCGCGACGAAAAAACCGTCGCCATTGAGTGCAAAGAGGCCCCATGACTGAAATCCGCCACATCGTTTTCGACATCGGCAAGGTGCTGATCCATTACGATCCGAACATTCCCTTCAGCCGCCTCATTCCCGACGACGAAGAGAGAAAGTGGTTCTTCGACAATATCTGCACGCATGACTGGAACATAGAGCAGGATCGCGGCCGGACGTGGGAAGAGGCCGAAGCGCTGCTGATCGCGGAGCACCCCGAGCACGCCGAAAACATCCGCAATTTCCGTCGCCACTGGCACGAGATGGTGCCGCATGCCTATGACGACAGTGTCACCATCATGCTCGGCCTGATCGATAGCGGCCACGATGTGACGATGCTGACCAACTTTGCTTCCGACACGCTGGCCGAAGCGCGCGAACGCTTCGATTTCCTCGATCGTCCGCGCGGCGTCACCATCTCAGGCGAGATTGGCAAGATCAAACCGGATCGTGGCATCTACGACCATCACGTGGCCGCGTTCGGCCTCGAGCCATCGGCGACGCTGTTCATCGACGACAGCCAGAAAAATGTCGACGGCGCCAAGGCCGCCGGCTGGCAAGCGGTGCTGTTCACCGATGCCAGCACGCTTAAAGCAGACCTTGAGCGATTGGGGATCAGGACGTGATCTCCATCGCTTGCGACGATCCGTTGAGCATTTGAATCAATAAATATGAGGCAGGCGGCAGAGCTCAGCCCCCTGCCCGTTCCATGCCAAGCCGGGCGATGCGGCGCAGTTCGTCGATGGGGGTAAGCCCGCCGCTGCGCTCATAATGCCAGAAGGTCCAGCCGTTGCAGGCGTCCAATCCCTGCACCTCGGCGCCGATCTTGTGGATCGAGCCGGCGCTGTCGCCGATCGCGACGGTCCCATCGGCGCGAACCTTGGCGGCCCAGCGCTTCTTGGCGTCATAGAGCGTGGCGCCGGGCGTCATCAGCCCGGTGTCGATCAGGCTGACGAAGGCGACGCGCGGCTCCGCGCGCTTGCCGGTGAGCACGGTGAGATCCGCCTCGTCGAGTGGCCGCACCGCGTCGATGCGCTCATTGGCGGCGTCGATATAGGCCTGCTCGCGCTCGATGCCGACGAAGTGACGGCCGAGGCGCTTGGCAACCGCGCCTGTCGTACCGGAGCCGAAGAACGGGTCGAGCACGACGTCACCCGGCTTGGTCGAGGCCATCATGATACGGGCAAGCAGCGCCTCGGGCTTTTGAGTCGGATGCAGCTTGTCGCCATTCTCATTCTTCAGGCGCTCGCCGCCGGTGCAGATCGGGAACAGCCAGTCGGAGCGCATCTGGATATCGTCGTTCGACGCCTTCAGCGCTTCGTAGTTGAAGGTATAGCCCTTGCCCTTCTGGTCACGCGAAGCCCAGATCATCGTCTCATGCGCGTTCTGGAAGCGGCGGCCGCGAAAATTCGGCATCGGATTGGTCTTGCGCCAGACCACGTCGTTGAGAATCCAGAAGCCGAGATCCTGCATCTTGGCCCCGACGCGGAAGATGTTGTGATAGGAGCCAATGACCCAGATGGTGCCGTTGGGCTTCAGCACGCGGCGTGCCGCCAGCAGCCAGGCGCGGGTGAAAGCGTCATAGGCTTCGAAGCTCTCGAACTGGTCCCAGTCGTCGTCGACCGCATCGACCTTGGACTGGTCGGGACGGTGCAGGTCGCCGTCGAGCTGCAGATTGTAGGGCGGATCGGCAAAGATGACGTCGATCGACTTTTCCGGCAGGCGGTCGAGCGCCGCGACGCAGTCGCCTTTCAGGATCGTGTCCAGCCATTCGGATTGCTGGGGAGCGTGGGAGAGCTCGTCGAGAAGACGCACGGCTGACATTTTTACACCCAAGGCACGCGTTACTGTTTACTGCCCGTTATGGTTACCGATCAGCGTAAATATTCGGTGAAGCTTTATCGATGCCGTGGAGGAGTTTGCGAAGCCGTGTCCATTGGTGTATGCCGCGCCGCTTGAGCCCTGAGCGGCCATTCCTCCACCCTCCATCGTTCGGATCACCATGCCCCAGCCAGATCTTGTCATCTTCGATTGCGACGGCGTGCTCGTCGATTCCGAAATCATCGCCGCGCGGGTCGAAGCTGAACTGATAACCCTGGCCGGATACGAAATCTCGGCGGAGGAGATTGCCGAGACCTATGCCGGCCTGACCTTCAAGGACATACTGATACGAATTGAGGAAAAGTCCAAAATCCCGTTCCAGGTGTCGCTGATCGACCGCGCCGAGGAACTGGTCGACCGCAAACTGCGCAGCGACGTGCGCGCCATCGAAGGCGTCCGCGAAGCGGTCGCCTCGGTCACGTCGCAACGCTGCGTCTGCTCCAACTCACGTTCGGAGCGGATCGAGTTCATGCTGGAGAAGGTGCATCTGCTGCCGTTCTTCGCCGGGCGCATCTTCTCGGCGATGGAAACGCCGACCGGAAAGACCAAGCCGGCTCCAGACGTGTTCCTGCATGCCGCCGAAAAGCTCGGCGTCAACCCGGCGAACACCTTCGTCATCGAGGATTCCGTGCACGGCGTCACCGGCGCCAAGGCCGCCGGCATGCGCGTGATCGGCTTTACGGGCGCCAGCCACAGCTATCCCGGCCATGCCGACGCCTTGACAGAGGCCGGCGCCGAGACGGTGATCCGCCGCTGGGCGGAACTGAAGAGCGTCATTGCCGCTCTGTCGGAGTGGTCGGCGGATGCCTGAGATGCGTGCGTCCGGCTGGAGGCACGCCAGGCCGACAAGCCGCCTAGTTCGTCGCGGCCGTCTTCTTCCTGTGGGTCTTCTTCCTCGGCTTGTCGGTCGTCGCCTTCGGCGCGGTTTCGTCGTAACCGGCATAGGCTTGATAGTCCTGCGCCGTCGGCGCCGGTACGACCACATTGGAATCGGTGAAGACAAACTGGGTCGCGACCGAGGGATCGGTCACCTGAACCTGATACTGGTGGATCTGCGAATAAAGCACGTCAGTGCCATGCATGACCGCGGTGCGGATCGGCATGGTGATGGTGCCGGGCGTGAATTTCGGTCCTGGCACGATCTTGCCGGCAACCGCGATCTTCATCGTCAGTTGTCCGTCGGCACGGCTGCAATCGCGGGTCACGTCGCTGATCGACGCCTGATAAATGATCCTCGCCG
This sequence comes from Mesorhizobium sp. B2-3-14, assembly GCF_006442175.1. Lineage (NCBI taxonomy): Bacteria > Pseudomonadati > Pseudomonadota > Alphaproteobacteria > Hyphomicrobiales > Phyllobacteriaceae > Mesorhizobium > Mesorhizobium sp. B2-3-14. The sequence continues at coordinate 16,010 of NZ_VFVP01000005.1, forward strand.
AATCGTCGGGCGGCGTAGCAGCAGCGGCGTCAGCGGCGGCCTGGGCCGCGGCATCCGCAGCGGCATCGCCGGTCTTTTTGAGCTTCGGCTTGGGCTTCTGGACCTCGTTGACATAGGTATTGAAGAAGGCCGTGCCGTCGCGCACCGTCACCCTTGGGCAATAGGCGTTCAGCTGGCTGGCCAGCACCTTGGGGTCCTGCGGCGGGGGTGGCGCCGTCGGATCCTTCTTGCCGAAACCGAGGTTCAGGATGCCATTGTCGCCTGATTGGCAGCCCGCGGCGGCAAGCATAAAGCCAGTGAGCGCAAGACCCGCCAAAAGGCGACCACTTGATATACGAAACGCCATGAAACTGCACTTCCCTCTCGCAAAGCTGGTGACGTATATCAACCGCGCGGCAAAAATGCGACTAGAGCCGGTGCAGAAATTAACCACCTTGTGGTGAACGGAAAAACAGGCGGCAAACGGATCTGTGACATGCATTATGTGAGCACCCGCGGCGAAGCGCCCGCGCTTGGATTTTCCGACGCCATCCTGGCGGGCCTGGCGCGCGATGGCGGCCTCTACGTGCCGCGCGAATGGCCGCATTTCTCGCCATCCGAGATCCGAGCCATGCGCGGCCTCGCCTATCCCGACCTGGCCATACGCGTGCTGACGCCGTTCCTCGGCGGCGAGATCGCCGCGCCGGTCTTCGAGCGCCTGGTCCGCGAAGCCTATGCCACCTTCCGCCATGAGGCCGTCTGCCCGCTGGTGCAGACCGGCGCCAACACTTTTGTCCTCGAACTTTTTCATGGGCCGACACTGGCGTTCAAGGACGTGGCGATGCAGTTGCTTGCCCGGCTGATGGATCATGTGCTTGCCGAACGCGACCAGCACGCCACCATCGTCGGCGCCACGTCGGGCGATACCGGTGGCGCGGCCATAGACGCCTTTGCCGGGCGCAGCCGCACCGACATCTTCATCCTTTTTCCGCATGGCCGCGTCTCGCCGGTGCAGCAGCGGCAGATGACGACGTCGAAGGCTGAAAATGTGCATGCGCTGGCGATCGAGGGCAATTTCGACGACTGTCAGGGCCTGCTGAAGGACATGTTCAACGATCACGGCTTCCGCGACCAGGTGTCGCTGTCGGGGGTCAATTCGATCAACTGGGCACGCATCATGGCCCAGATCGTCTATTATTTCTCCTCGGCATTGTCGCTCGGCGCACCGGACAGGCCGGTCTCCTTCACCGTGCCGACCGGCAATTTCGGCGATATCTTCGCCGGCTACGCCGCCAAGAAGATGGGCCTGCCGATCGACCGGCTGGTCATCGCCACCAACGACAACGACATATTGGCACGCACCTTCGCGACCGGCGAATACCGGACCAAAGGGGTCTTTGCGACCACCTCGCCGTCGATGGACATCCAGGTTTCGTCGAACTTCGAACGCCTGCTTTTCGAGGCGTCAAACCGCGACCCCGCAACGGTGCGGCGCTACATGGCCGGCCTCAAACAATCGGGCGCCTTCACCATCGAAGCCGCGGAAATCGCCGGTATGCGAACCGAATTCGACGCCGGCCGCGCCGATATGGACGAGGTCGCCGCCACCATCCGCTCGACGCTGGCAAACAGCAACTATCTGCTCGATCCACATACGGCGGCAGCCATGCATGTGGCGGCGGCCAGGGCTGCGGGCGCCGTGCCGATGGTGGTGCTCGGCACCGCCCATCCGGCGAAATTCCCGGCCGCCGTCGAAGCCGCCAGCGGTGTCTCGCCCGCCCTGCCCGCATGGCTAGGGGGATTGATGACATTCGAGGAAAAATACACGGTACTTCCATCCGACCTCAAAATGGTGGAAGATTACGTCAGTCGCCGCGCGCGGGCGGCGCGTTAGGGAGTACGAGCCATATGGGTGTTGAGGTAAGCCGTCTGTCGAACGGCCTGACAGTCGCCACCGAAACCCTTCCAAGTATCGAATCGGTTGCCTTGGGTGCCTGGGTCAAGTCGGGTGCCCGCAATGAACGCGAAGACGAGCACGGCATGGCCCATCTGCTCGAGCACATGGCGTTCAAGGGGACGAAGCGGCGAAGCGCCTTCGAGATCGCCTCGGAAATCGAGGACGTCGGCGGCGAGATCAATGCGGCCACCAGCGTCGAGACCACGTCCTACTACGCCAGGGTGCTCTCCGACGATGTGCCGCTGGCCGTCGATATCCTGTCCGACATCCTGCAGGAGTCCGAATTCGACCCGCAGGAACTTGAGCGCGAGCAGCACGTCATCCTGCAGGAGATCGGCGCCGCGCACGACACGCCCGACGACATCGTCTTCGACCGTTTCACCGAGACGGCCTTTCGCCACCAGACCATCGGCCGCTCGATCCTGGGTACGCCCGAAACGGTAAAATCCTTCACCTCCAAGCAGTTGCACGATTTCATCGAACGCCAGTATGGCGCCGAGCGCATGGTGATCGTGGCCGCAGGCGACATCAAGCACGACAAGTTCGTGCGCGAGGTCGAAAACCGGCTCGGCGGTTTCCGCAGCAAGGCCGACAGCACCATCCCGCAATACGCGCAATATGTCGGCGGCGACTTCCGCGAGGACCGCGACCTGATGGACGCGCAGATCGTGCTGGGCTTCGAGGGCCGCGCCTACCATGTGCGGGATTTCTACGCGTCGCAGGTGCTGTCGATGATCCTCGGCGGCGGCATGTCATCGCGTCTGTTCCAGGAGGTCCGCGAAAAACGCGGCCTCTGTTACTCGGTCTACGCCTTCCACTGGGGCTTTTCCGATACGGGCATATTCGGCGTTCACGCCGCGACGGGGCAGAGCGACATCGCCAAGCTGGTGCCTGTCATCATCGACGAGTTGCAGAAGGCCGGCGAGAGCATCCTGCAGGAAGAGCTCGACCGTGCGCGCGCCCAATATCGTGCCGGGCTGATCATGTCGGCCGAAAGCCCGGCCAGCCGCGCCTCGCAGATCGCGCGGCAACTACTCCTTTTCGGCAGGCCGATCGCGAAAGAAGAGTTGATGGAGCGCCTGGCGGCGCTGACGATCGAGCGCCTGACCGACCTGTCGTCGCGGATGTTCTCGACCAAGCCGACGCTTACCGCTGTCGGGCCCGTGGGTACGCTGGCACCATACGAGGCGATCCTCGATTCGCTTCCGGGCACGCAGACCACGGCCCGCAGGCTCGCCGTCTAAGTCCCAAGCGCCGTGTTCGCGCTCCCTTTCTTTCGCCGTGACCTGCCGGCACTGAAGGGCAACCTCGTCACGCTGCGCGTGCCGTTCACCAACGACTACCGCGAGTGGTCGGCGGTGCGCGGCGAAAGCCGGGCGTTCCTGGAGCCATGGGAGCCGCGCTGGACCCCGGACGAACTCGACCGCACGGCATGGCGCCTGCGCATCAGCCGCTATCGCGAGGACTACGCACAGGGAACCGCGATCGCCTTCTTCATCTTCGAGAAGTCGAGCGGCAAGCTCGCGGGCGGCATCACGCTCGGCAACATACGCCACGGCGTCTCGCAAAGCGGCCATGTCGGCTACTGGATCGGCGAGCGCTTCGGCGGCCGCGGCCTGATGACAGACGCGGTCAAGGTGGTGGCCCGCTTCGCCTTCGAGACGCTGAGGTTGCACCGGATCGAAGCCGCCTGTATTCCCGACAATATCAGGTCGATCCGCGTGCTTGAAAAAGCCGGATTCCGGCGCGAAGGACTTCTGCGATCCTATCTCAGGATCAACGGCATCTGGCAGGACCACTACCTCTACGCCCGGATCGCCGACGATCCGCCGGGCGCTGGAACGAAGGACTGATTTTTGACGAATTCCCTGCGAAACGGGCCGCTGTTCGCCTTTCTTCTGGCGACGATGCTGACGCTGTGCGCGGCTTCGTCGGCCTTTGCCGTAGAACCGATCAAGATCGCCCGCGACGATGTCGCGCTCGATCTTTCGCGCGCCGTCGAAATCTACCGCAACCAGGGTGAGAACTTCCAGGTGTCGACCGCGCCCGGGCCGGACGGCATCGTGCGGCGGATCGAGGTCGAAGCCAACGATGCCCGCTCGACCGGCGACTGGGCTGTCTTCGCGCTCGCCAACACCACCGACCAGCAACTCGATCGGCTGATCGTGGCGCCGCACTTCCGGCTGGTCAATTCCGGCATCTTCTGGCCGGATCTGGGTTCCACGCGCATCGCCGCCATCACGCCCAGCGAAGGCTTCGCGCTCGACCGCCAGACCAGCCCCGACGCCGACGTGTTCCGGGTGACGCTGAACCCCGGCACGGTGATCACCTTCATCGCCGAACTCGCCTCGCCGAAGCTGCCGCAGGTCTACCTCTGGGATCCGGAATCCTACAAGGATTCGGTCAATTCCTACACGCTGTTTCGCGGCATCGTCATCGGTATCGCCGGCCTTCTGGCGCTGTTCCTGACCATCCTGTTCGTGGTCAAGGGGACGTCGATGTTCCCGGCGACGGCGGCCCTCGCCTGGGCGGTGCTTGCCTATATCTGTGTCGATTTCGGCTTCCTCAACAAGGTCATCGAGATCTCGCCCGGCAACGAGCAGATGTGGCGGGCCGGCACCGAGGTGGCGCTGGCAGCGACCTTCGTGGTGTTCCTGTTTGCCTATCTCAACCTCAACCGATGGCACGGCCATTTCAGCTATGGCGCCCTGGTCTGGATTCTGGGGCTGCTGTTGATCGCCGGCGTCGCAATTGTCGATCCGGCGGTCGCCGCCGGCATCGCCCGCATCTCGTTTGCCGCGACCGCACTGACCGGGCTCGGCTTGATCATTTTCCTCGGAATTCGTGGTTATGACCGAGCGATCATGCTGGTGCCCAGCTGGGTCATGGTGCTGTTGTGGTTATGCGGATCGTGGATGGCGATCACCGGCATGCTCGACAACGATATCGCCCAGCCGGCACTTGGCGGCGGCTTGATCCTGATCATCCTGCTGATCGGCTTCACCGTCATGCAGCACGCCTTTGCTGGCGGTGCGCTGCATCAGGGGCTGTTCTCCGACCTCGAGCGGCAGGCGCTGGCCGTCGCGGGATCGGGCGATACGGTGTGGGATTGGGACGTGCTGCGCGACCGCGTGGTGACCAAACCCGACGTCAGCATCCAGCTCGGCCTTGCGCCCAACAGCCTGGGTGGCGCCGCCCGCAACTGGCTGCCGGTGTTGCATGCCGACGACCGAGACACATTCCGCACGACGCTCGACGTGGTGCTGGAACATCGCCGCGGCCGGGTGTCGCAGAATTTCCGCCTGCGTGGCGCCGATGGGCACTATCACTGGTTTGCCCTGCGCGCGCGACCCGTCATCGGATCGGACGGCGAGGTGATCCGCTGCGTCGGTACCATGGTCGATGTCACCGAACAGAAGAAATCCGAGGAACGGCTGCTGCACGACGCCGTGCACGACAATCTGACCGGCCTGCCGAACCGCGAATTGTTCATGAACCGGCTGGAGGCGATCATTTCGATCGCCCGCACCGAAGAGAAGGTGCGGCCGACCGTCTTCGTCATCGATATCGACCGCTTCAAGCAGGTCAATGACGGGCTCGGCATCTCGGCCGGCGACACCATCCTGCTCACCATAGCGCGCCGCCTGCACCGGCTGCTCAAGCCGAAGGATTCGCTGTCGCGCTTCGCCGGCGACCAGTTCGCCCTGATGCTTTTGTCCGAGCAGGACCCTGCCCGCATCGCCGGCGTGGCCGACGCCATCAAGCATGCGATCAACAATCCGATCACCTTTGCCAAGCGCGAGATCGTGCTGACCGCCTCGATCGGCCTGATCACCTGGACCTCGGCACAAACCTCGGCCGAAGACATGGTCAAGGACGCCGAGCTCGCCATGCACCAGGCCAAGCGCTTCGGCGGCGACAGGATCGAGCCGTTCCGCCCGGCGTTCCGCACCGTCGGCACCGATCGCCTGCAGTTCGAATCCGATCTGCGGCGCGCCATCGAGCGGCGCGAATTCACGCTGGCCTACCAGCCGATCGTGCGGCTCGAGGATGGCAGCGTCGCCGGCTTCGAGGCCCTGCTGCGCTGGGACCATCCGCGCCGCGGCATGATCCCGCCGGCCGATTTCATCCCGGTCGCGGAAAGCTGCGGGCTGATCGTGCAGCTTGGGCTGTTTGCCATGCAGCAGGCGGCCGAGGATCTGGCAGGATGGCAAAAGCAGATCGGCGACGCGCCGCTGTCGGTGTCGGTCAACTTGTCGAGCCGCCAGCTCATCCGCCGCGACCTGGTCAGCGACGTGCGTTCCGTGATCGCGCGCGCCAATCTGAAGCCGCGCTGCTTCCGGCTCGAACTGACCGAGTCGCTGGTCATGGACAATCCCGAGCAGACGGCCCATGTGCTGACCAAGCTCAAGCAGCTCGGCATCGGCCTGTCGCTGGACGATTTCGGCACCGGCTATTCATCGCTCGCCTATCTGACGCGGTTCCCGTTCGACACCATCAAGATCGACAAGAGCTTCGTCGACGACAGCACGCCAAAACGCGCGGTGTTGCTCAAATCCATGGTCAACATGGCGCATGAGCTCGGCCTTTCGGTGGTCGCCGAGGGCATATCGGACGAGCGCGATGCGCTGGAGCTGCGCCAGATGGGATGCGAATATGTCCAGAGCTTCATGTTCGGCGCGCCGATGCCGGGCGACCAGGTGCTAAAGACGCTGAAGGAGCAGTATCCGCTCACGCAGGCCTAATGCATGTCGTCCGGAAGTGTCCTCGGTTCCGGAACAACGACATGCGTCACTATTGTTGCGAGAGTCGCAGCGCATTGACCAATGCTGACAGCGCCGCTGGCTGAAGCTGACGACTGGGATAATACAGGAAAAAGCCTGGGATTGGCGGCGTCCATTCCTCCAGGACGCGGACAAGCCGTCGCTCCGCGATATACTCTGCGACTTGCTCTTCATAGGCGAGACCGAGACCAACGCCGGCGAGCGCCGCCTGAATCACCAGGTGAGTATCGTCGATTATGAGCGAGCCGCTGGCGTTGATCGTGACCGACTTTCTCGCCCGCTCGAACTCCCACCGAGATGGACCGCCTGGAAGACGCAGGGCTATGCATTGATGATCCTTGAGATCCCTCGGCTTTTGCGGGATTCTTCGTGATGAGAAATAACCAGGCGATCCCACCACACCCAGCCGCAACTCCGGCGTGACGCGTACCGCGATCATGTCTTTCTGAATATACTCGCCGAGCTGGATACCGGCATCGAACTCGCCGGCAACGAGGTCTACAGGGCCTGTCGTGGTGACAACGTCGAGAACGATATCGGGGTAGGCCTGCGCGAATGCCGCGAGCCGTGGCAGCAGCACCATTACGGCGGCCGAGCGTGACATCACAATTCGAAGGCGCCCCGCAGGGCGCCGCCTGAGGCTTCGCGCTCCGTCAAGGGCAGCAGCGATTTGCTCAAGCGCCGGAGACAGGTCTTTCAAGAGAGCGGCCCCTGCGGCTGTTGGCGCGACGCTCTTCGTCGTTCGAGCCAAAAGCCGTAGCTCGAGCCGCTGCTCGAGCCCACGGATAGTGTGGCTCAGCGCAGATTGAGACACGCCTAGTTTTGCCGCGGCTCGTGTAAAGCTTCGTTCCCGGGCGACCATCGCGAACGCGGCGAGTTCGTTCAGTTCGCTTCTCATCATTCATGAGTATCACTCATGAGGCCTTGCTGTGCAACAGGCCTATCCTCATAGGTGACTCTGTCCTAGCTTTGATCGGCAACGGCAGATTGAGGTACTCTATGATCGTAACATTCCGCAGCGGTAACGTCCTCGGCTGTACCGCCGGCGCCTGGCGGGTCTGGTCGCTCTCGGACGGCTATATTGAGATGCCGGCGGACCTTCTGCGCGATCCGCGCGACAAACCGGTGCCGCAAGTCGCGCAGGCAGGGGCGCTCCGCCTGTCCGTCAATTGCTTTGCCCTCGCAGGTCCAGGCGTTGACGGCATTCTGATCGACAGTGGAGGAGGAGGCTGGGCCTCAACAACAGGACGCCTCGAGCAGACACTAGCCGAAGCCAGCATCGATCCTGCCTTGATCACGGTCTTGGCGCTCACCCATGCCCACCAGGATCATGTGTACGGGCTTTTGACGCCGGACGACCGGGTGCTCTTTCCGAATTTGAAGGCGATCGTAATCGCCGAGGAGGCTGTCGAGAGCTTTCTCGCCGAAACAGACCTTGCGCGGTTCAGATCCATGTTGAAGCCCGTGCGGAATGGCGACCAGGTGGCCAAGCGACTGCGAGCAGTTGCCCTGCCGGGTCATGCTCCCGGTCACATCGGCTACGCATTCGACACGGACGAGGCCCGCTTCCTGTTCTTCGGGGACATTGTTCATGTGCCGGCATTGCAGTTTGGCAATCCCGCGTTGAGTTGGGGTTATGACGACGACCAAGCGATCGCACGCGCAACGCGCCAGAAGGTTTTCCTCGACGCGGCCGAGGCTGGAACATGGATCGCCGGAGCGCACCTTGGCTGGCCGGGCATCGGCCGCGTGATGCGTGAGGACGGAGCGTACGGCTATGAGCCGGCATAGCGGATAACAAGCCGGACACGCGGTTTCGCCTGTTTACGCAATTCCAAGCCTGAACAGCTCTCGCGCATCGCCATGGGATGAGATTGCGCTAACGGCGCAGCGTTCCGGCTGCGCCTTACCTGGCGAAGGGACCCTGGCCGGCAAAGACGAGGCTCAAGCGTGCCCGGCGGCCAGGCTGAGATGGGCGAGATCGATGCCGATGGAGGCGAGAATCCGGTCGTATTTGCGTTCGATGTCGGCATCGAACAGCAATTCCGGCGTCGCCGGGCAGGTCAACCAGCCGTTCTCAGCGATCTCGGTTTCCAACTGGCCGGCGCCCCAGCCGGAATAACCGAGCGCCATGAGCGCGCGGCGCGGCCCGCGCCCTGACGATATCGCCCGCAGTATGTCGACGGTCGCGGTCAGGCAGATGTCGTCGGAAACGGTGAGCGAGGAATCCACACGGTAGTCGCCCGAATGCAGGACGAAGCCCCGGCTGCGGTCGACAGGCCCGCCATTGCGCACGACGAAATCGCGCGCCTGTGCCGGCAGGCGGATCGCCTCCTGCTCGTTCATGATGCCAAGCTGTACCAGAAGGTCCGGGAACAGCATCTGCTGCGTCTGGTTGATGATCAGGCCCATCGCGCCTTCATCGCTATGGGCGCAGATGTAGATGACCGAGCGCGTGAAACGGTCGTCCTTCATACCAGGCATGGCAATCAGGAACTGATCGTCGAGAAAGCCGCGGCCGGCGGCTGTCTTTTTGTGGCGCAACAAATCCATGCCAGGGAAGGTAACGCGTTTCCCCGGCGCCGAAAAGATGCGCCGTAGCGGATTCGACCAAAGCTCATATTGCGAGTCCGGCCTTGGCTTGCCCGCAAAGGTCACGCAAATATGATATCAGCACGGCCATGAAATCATTGCGCGGCCACGAAGGGACGATCAAATCACCGCCATGCAAAGCTTGAAAATCCTGTTGCTCGGCGCCGCCATTGGATTGGCGGCCGCCCTCCCCGCCAGCGCCTCCTCATCCGCCTGGTACAACAGCGAAGGCGGCAAGGTGCGGCTGGTGACATCCGGCAAGCCGGACGACGCTGGCCGCATACACGGTGTTCTCGATATCGCGCTCAAACCCGGCTGGAAGACTTATTGGCGCGACCCGGGCGATGCAGGTGTGCCGCCGCAGCTCGACGTCTCGGCCAGCACCAATATAACCGATGCGACACTGTCTTTTCCCGCGCCGCAGCGCCACGATGATGGCTATGGCAAATGGGCCGGTTACAATTATCCGGTTTCCTTGCCCGTGACGTTCACGCTGGGGACGCCGAACCAGCCGGCGGTCATCGATGCCGACGTCTTTCTCGGCATTTGCGAATCCATCTGCATCCCCGTGCAGACACGGCTGAGCGTCGACCCCGCTTCCGATCCCGATAATGCCGACGACGCGGCGTTGGTGAAGGCGAGTTTCACCGCACTGCCGGCGGCGGCAAAGCCTGACTTCGGCATCAAGGTGCTGCCCGGCGATCACGAGACGCTGGTTGTCGAGGCAAGTTTTCCTGGCGATCCGCAGGCAGCGGATTTCTTCGTTGCCGGCGAGCGCGACTATATGTTCGGCACACCTTCCCGCTCGGAAAAGGACGGCAAGCTGATCTTCACCGTGCCGATCCTCGATCGCCCTTCGACGACGCCGACCGACGGCGGGCTTCACTACACGTTGACGAGTTCGGCGGGCGCGGTCGAAGGGTTGCTGCCTTTCCCTTGATGGCGCCGCGATGGTTGCAGGAAGCCGCCGAGTTCGTTACGCAAGCACGCGTCTTTCCCCATCCCAAGCGAGGAATTCATGACCATCTCCGTTGGCGACAAGCTGCCCGAGGCGACCTTCAAGACCATGACCGCGGACGGCGCCAAGCCGATCACGTCGGCCGAGATTTTTCCGGGCAAGAAAGTGGTGCTGTTCGGCGTTCCCGGCGCCTTCACGCCGACCTGCAGCAACAACCACCTGCCCGGCTATCTCGAGAACCATGACGCGATCCTGGCGCGCGGCGTCGACACCATCGCCGTCGTTTCGGTCAATGACGTCCACGTCATGGGCGCCTGGGCGCGCTTCACCGGCGGCGAAGGCAAGATCCTGTTCCTCGCCGACGGCAATGGCGATTTCGCCAAGGCGGTCGGCCTCGACGCCGACTATTCCGGTGGCGGCATGGGCCTGCGCTCGAAGCGGTTTTCGATGATTATCGACGACGGCAAGGTTACCGCGCTCAATGTCGAGACCAAACCCGGCGTCGACGAGTCCGGCGCGGCTCATATTCTGGGCCAGCTTTGAACTTCGACGGCCAATCACGCGAGGCCGCAATGGCCGGCCTCGCGTGACAAGCAGCCGCGCTCCAGAATTGCCGGTTTTCGGGGGGATCCTACGATGTTTGACATCTTCTGGCGCGCTGTCGCGATCGGCGTCGGCGCGACCGTCCTGATGGATCTCTGGGCCTTCTTCCTGCACAAGGCGTTCGGCCAGCCACGCCCGAACTGGGGGCCGGTCGGGCGCTGGGTCTGGCACCTCCGCGACAAGGTGTTTCACGACGATATCGGCGATGCGGCGCCCTACGCGTATGAACAGGCGCTGGGCTGGGCCTTCCATTACTTCGTCGGCATCGCCTACGGCATAATCCTGGTGATGCTGGCGGGCGCGGGCTGGCTGGCCGCGCCGACCTTCCTGCCGGCCTTCATCCTCGGCATCGTTACCGTCGGCGCCGGCTGGTTCCTGCTGGCGCCAGGCATGGGCGCCGGCTGGGCGGCCTCGAAGCGGCCGAATCCGATGCGGGTCCGCGCCCTCAATCTGGTCTCGCACACGGTGTTCGCGCTCGGGCTCTACGGTACGGCGCTGCTGATCCGGTAGACAGCTAGAACAGACTGTTCAGATCCCGCCGCCCGTCGACCACACGGACGATTTCAACCCACTCCACTGGGCCATCGTCCGTGTTTGGAATCGTTTCGTAGAGCAGTACAAAAGGCGCCTCCACCAGCATTCGTGCGGAAGGCCTGATATCCGGTCGCCTGACACCCATGCGCGGCTGGTCTGCCAGCTGCACGCGCTTCTAACTGATCGTAGTAACGATCGGCCGCCCGTATGTTTTCGCTGCCTATCGTCACGTAGATGTCGATGAGGTCAGCCTTGGCCGCGGGTGACCAGACTAGCCTAACGGCCATTCCGCGAGGTTTCCGTCAGCTCTCGCCGAGCTTCCTTTCGCAACACGTCGAAATCCACAGCCTCCGGTCTCCCGCTTGCCTTGCCTTCATCCCACAACCGTCTCAGCCGGCGAACATCGTCATGCCGCAGTTCGCGCTTGGCCAGCCAATCCCGCATCGCTTCACGCACGATCTCGCTTGCAGTGGCATACTCGCCCGCCTCCACGGCCTCGCGCATCAGGGCTGCCTGTTGTGGGGTCACAGCCACGCTCATTTTTTCAACGTTCGCCACGCTGCGTCCTCTCTTGCATTGCTCGATAGTGGGAAATATTACTCCCATCCACATCCTCGAGCAACTGCGATGTCGCGAGAAGAGCCTGTCCTTGCGCTACGAGTACGGCTGCGGTACGCCGATCAGGACAGCCTGTCGATCGGTCGCCATCCATGAATAATTTGGCGCGTGTGGGTATCGAAGGCGAAATAGTTGCCGCCGCCCGCCAGCTGATCGGCTTCGCGGCTGATTTGCCTGCCGCTGAGCGACAGTAGCAGGAGCGTACCGACACCGCCATGTCCGACAAGGGCGATGTTGCTGCCGCCGGCACCGAGGACGGCCTCGACCTCGCTCACGATGCGCTGCTGTGCGTCGATGGCCCGCTCCCAGCCACGAATGCTTTCGTGCGGATTGGCGAAGAACCGGTCGGCGACCGCCTCGAACTCCGGAGGCGGCAGGAAACCCGTCGCCGACCGGTCGTTCTCATGCATCCGTTCCCTCACCTGCACCGCAAGGTCGAGGTGCCGCCCGAGCACCTCGGCGGTTTCAACGGCCTTGCGTTCGCCCGACGACACCACACGCCCGATCGATGCGATCCACGGCTGGTTCAGCATTGCATGCGCCCTGGCACGACCGATGTCGGATAGACCCCAATCCGGCACGGGCACGCTGGCGTCGATCTGAACCTGAGGATGGGTGATGTAATAGGCGATCGGCATAACAGAAATTCTCCTGTCGGCCGGGCGCAGCGAGTGCCAGAAGCTCAATAGCTCTGGGTCGAACGACGCGCCTTCGGGGCCAGCGGCTGCTTTGCCTGGACATCCGGCTTTGGCGCCGACACTACCGGCCTGAAAGGCCCTTTCTTGAACGGCGCCATGCCTTCCCTTGCCAGTTCGTCGGCGCGCTCGTTCTCGATGTGGCCGGCATGGCCCTTCACCCAGTTCCAGGTGACCTTGTGGCGCCGGTTGGCCTCGTCCAGCGCCTGCCAGAGTTCGCCGTTCTTGACCGGCTTCTTGTCGGCGGTCTTCCAGCCATTCTTCTTCCAGCCATGGATCCATTTGGAAATTCCGTCCATGACGTATTTGCTGTCGGTATGAAGCTCGACCGTGCAAGGCTCCTTCAACGCATTCAGCGCCGAAATGGCCGCCAGCAATTCCATGCGGTTGTTGGTGGTTTCGGCCTCGCCGCCGAAGAGTTCCTTGGTGGTGCCGTTGAAGCGCAGGATGGCGCCCCAGCCGCCGGGGCCGGGATTGCCCGAACAGGCGCCATCGGTAAAGATTTCAACCTGCTTGCTCATGACACCCCGTTTTCGGCCAATCCATATTCCGAAGGAAATCTGATCGCCCGATGGAACCGCATCCTTCGGATATATTCGGACGGGTCGCGTTTCATCACCAGTCCGCCATCGGGGACGGTCAGCCAGTCGTAAAGCCGGGTCAGCATGAAGCGTAGCGCCGAACCGCGCGCCAGCATCGGCAGCGCCGCTTTCTCGTCATCGCTCAGGGGGCGCACGCTTTGATAACCGGCAAGCAGTGCCTTGCCCTTGGTAAGGTTGAAGGAAAAATCCTTCTCGAAACACCAGGCGTTGAGGCAGGTGGCGACATCATAGGCATAGAGATCGTCACAGGCGAAATAGAAATCGATCAGCCCCGAAAGCTTCTCGCCCAGGAAAAAGACATTGTCCGGGAACAGATCGGCATGAATGATGCCCTCGGGGAGGCCCTTGGGCCAGTTCCGCTCGAAATCGGCAAAGTCGGCATCGACCTCGGCCGCAAGGCCCGGCTCGACCTCGTCGGCGCGGCCGCGAGACGCATCCCAAAGCTTGCGCCAGCCGTCGACGGCGAGCGCGTTCGGACGCGTCATCGGAAAGTCGGCGCCGGCCAGGTGCAGCGCCGCCAGCGCCTTGCCGACCTCGGCGCAATGCGTTGCGGCCGGTCGCCGCAGCGAAAGTCCTTCGAGGAAGGTGATGATCACGGCCGGCCGGCCGGCCAGCGTGCCGATGACGCTGCCGTCATGCGCGGTCACCGGCAGCGGGCAGGACACCCCCTTGCTGGCGAGATGGCCCATTAGCCCGAGGAAAAACGGCAAATCCGCCTTCTCGACCCGCTTTTCATAGAGCGTCAGGATGTAGGAGCCGCTCGAGGTGTGCAGCAGAAAGTTCGAATTCTCGGTGCCTTCGGCGATGCCCTTGTAGGATAGGAGATCGCCGACCGGGTAGTGCTTCAGGAAAGCGCCGAGTTCGCCCTCCGCAACGTCGGTATAGACCGCCATGGCCGTTCACGCGGTCCCATTGACGAAGGCCATGTCGGCCGGCGTCAGTTCGACATCGCGCAGTACCCGCATGACCGGAAAATCCTCTGTTTCGGTGGCCGTGACGGCCAGGTCGATGGTGACGTCGAAACGCTGGCGGAACGCGTCGATGATCTCGTCGACGATGATCTCCGGCGCCGATGCTCCCGCCGACAGGCCGAGCGTCGAAATGGTGCCGATGTCATTCCACGGAATTTCAGCGGCGCGCTGCACGAGAAGCGACATCGAGGCACCTGCCCGTTCCGCAACTTCGACAAGGCGGCGCGAATTCGAGGAATTGGGGGCGCCGACGATCAGATAGAGGTCAGCACCCGGGGCGGTGTCCTTGACCGCTTCCTGGCGGTTGGTGGTGGCGTAGCAGATCGATTCCGCCGCCGGCGCCTGCAGGTCCGGAAAGCGCTCCTGCAACGCGCGGATGATGCCGGCGGTATCCTCGACCGAGAGCGTGGTCTGGGTGACGAAACCAAGTGCTTTTGGATCGGCCGGTACAAGCCGGGCTGCGTCGGCTTCGGTCTCGATCAGCGTTACCGCGCCTTCCGGCAACTGCCCCATTGTGCCGATCACCTCGGGGTGCCCGGCATGACCGATCAACAGCACATGGCGGCCAAGCCGCTGGTGACGCATCGCCTGCTTGTGGACCTTGGAGACCAGCGGACAGGTTGCGTCGAGATAGAACAGGTTGCGCGCCTGCGCATCCGCCGGCACGGACTTGGGCACACCGTGCGCGGAGAAGACGACCGGCGACTGCCGATGTTCGGCCGGGATTTCGGAAAGTTCCTCTATGAAGACGGCCCCAAGGCTCTGCAGCCCCTCGACGACATAGCGGTTGTGGACGATTTCGTGGCGGACATAGACCGGGGCGCCATATTTTTTCAGCGCCAGCACGACGATCTGGATGGCACGGTCGACGCCCGCGCAAAAACCGCGCGGCTGGCAGAGCCGGATCGTCAGAGGAGGCTTGGCGATTGTGTGAAGCATCAAATCCTGCCGGTTGGTCAGCGCCGAAATGAGGTGCCTACCCCTGCCCTGTCAAGGGTGTCGGTGGAAAGAGAGGCGTCGCTTGCGTTCATTCCTCTTTCGCGGGCCGACGGAGCCGGAGGACAAGCACCGCGGCGAGTGCCGCGGCAAGCCCGTACCAGGTGACGGCATATTGCAGATGGCTGTTCGGAAGGTCGATGATGGTGACACCCCCGACCGGAAGGCCGCCGGGATTTGGCGTCTTGTCGGCATCGATGAAGATCGGCACCAAGGTGAACCCAGCCGGCAGGCCGGCGCTCGCGGCCATGACGTCGCGGTCCTTCCAGTAGAAGATGTTCTTCCCCACATCATTGTCGGGAAGCATCATGGAGGGCTTTGCCGGCAGCGGGTTGCGGGCAAGCCCGGTGACCGTGACCCTGCCCGTTACCTGTCCCTTGGCGCGCTTCGCCGCATCCTTGAGGTCGTAGGGAACAAAGCCGCGGTTGATCAGGACGAAACGGCCGTCGTCTAGGGCCAGCGGCGTATAGACGTTGAAGCCGGCATCCCCTTCCCAGGTCGCGTAGAAATGCCGCTCGCCGGAATGCAGGAAAGTGCCGGTGACAGTCACCGGCGTGTAGTCGACGTCGCCGGTCGAGGCGAATTCCTTCTCGACCTCGGAAAGCGGTCGTGGCGCCGCATGGGTGCGCTGGTCGATGGTCTGCAGCAGGCCTTCCTTCCAGTGCAGGCGCTGGACCTGCCAGGTGCCCAGCGCCAGCAGAATCAAGAACAGCACAAGGCCAAGGACGAACAACAGTGCCGATCGTGGCCGCGAATGGCCGCGGTCTTTGAGGGACGCTTCGCTCATTCGCCGCGATCCAGCCGACCCTCGGCTGCTTTGTTGCTGTATTGCAGGGTGAGCAGCACGCCCTTGATTAGCCGAAGCGCCGTGAGACACAGCACCAGGGCGAGTGGGATCCATATCAGCAGATGCAGCCAGAGCGGCGGGCTCAGCGTCACTTCCACCCAGAGCGCCAGACCGACGATGATGAAGCCGATGATCAGGATGACGAACACGGCCGGTCCATCGCCGGCATCGGCGTAGGAATAGTCGAGGCCGCAATTGACGCAGCGCTTGCCGACGGTGAGAAAGCCGGAAAACAGCCGCCCCTCGCCGCAACGCGGGCAGCGGCCGTGCAGGCCGGCCGAAATCGGATCGATCGGAGGCCAGATCGCCTTGTCTTCACTCATGCGTAGTGCCGTAATTCATGGCTATTGCTCGATCTCGATCGGCGCCCCATCGGCCACCATCGCCCAGATTTGTCCATATCGGACTCCGTAACCCCAATGCAGTCATCGGTCCAGTCGACCAATTGAAGCAGCCAGCCCCACTAGCTGAAGCCGCTTCGCCTCCTCGACGCGCAAGACCTTCTCGGGCAAGAGCCGGAATGCCAAGACGATAAAATGCGCAAATTGAAGTCAGCCGCATCTTTCATCGATTGGCGATCCTTGCGCCGAAAAGAAGAAAGGCGGCCACGTCGCCGCGGCCGCCTTCCCGAAATTGAAACTCAAAAGGCTGGATCAGTGGCCTTCGATCACCGCGCCGACCGATCCCCAGACGTAGATCGAGGCGAACAGGAACAGCCAGACCACGTCAACGAAGTGCCAATACCAGGCGGCCGCCTCGAAGCCGAAATGCTGCTTGGGGGTGAAGTCGCCCTTCATCGCCCGGATCAGGCAGACCAGCAGGAAGATGGTGCCGATGATGACATGGAAGCCATGGAAGCCGGTCGCCATGAAGAAGGTGGCGCCGTAGATGGAATCCTTGAAGCCGAACGGCGCGTGCATGTACTCGTAAGCCTGCACCATGGTGAACAGCATGCCAAGCCCGACGGTCAGCACCAGGCCGTTGATCAGGCCCTTGCGGTCGCCATGGATGAGCGAGTGGTGCGCCCAGGTGACCGTGGTGCCCGACAGCAGCAGGATGATGGTGTTGTAGAGCGGCAAATGGAAGGGATCGAGAACCTCCATGCCCTTCGGCGGCCAGACACCACCGGTAAACGTGTGGCGGGCATAGTTCTGCACCTCACCGGCAAAAAGGCTGGCATCGAAATAGGCCCAGAACCAGGCAACGAAGAACATCACCTCCGAGGCGATGAACATGATCATGCCGTAGCGCAGGTGCAGCGACACGACGCGCGTATGGTGGCCTTCATGCGCTTCCTTGATGGTGTCCGACCACCAGGCGAACATGGTGTACAGCACGATCACAATGCCGATGAAGAACAGCCACGGATTGGCGATGTTGACGCCGAAGATCGGGAACGAGCCGCCTTTCAGGTATTCCATGAGGCAGACACCGCCAAAAGCGGTGACAAGCGCCCCTACCGATCCCAGGAAGGGCCACGGGCTCGGGTCGACGAGATGGTAGTCATGGTGTGGTTTTGCGTGCGCGTCTGCCATATCAACCCCCGAGATTTCCTTCGGTATCTGAAACTGTCTTGCTATTGCCCTGGGCCGGCCCGGACGACGCCACCGGCTTGGTCTTCTCGACCGGGAACATCGTATAGGACAGGGTGATCGTCTTCACGTCCTTCAGTTCCGGCACATTCACGATGTCGGGGTCCACATAGAACAGGACCGGCATGTCCAGCGTCTCGCCCGGCTTCAGCGTCGTATCGGTGAAGCAGAAGCATTCGACCTTGTTGAAGTACGGACCCGCCAGTTCCGGCTGCACGTTGAAGGTTGCGCGGCCGGTGACGGGGCGATCGAACTTGTTGGTCGCCTGATAATGCGCCTGCACGGTCTGCCCGATCTTCATGGTCATCGAGCGCTGGACCGGCTGGAACTCCCATGGCACGCCGGCGATGTTGGCGTCGAAACGGACGGTGATCTCGCGATCGAGCACGCGGCCGGCATATTGCTTCTCGGCACGTTGCGTCGTGCCGCCATAGCCGGTCGCCTGGCAAAACATCTTGTAGAGCGGCACGGCTGCATAGGCCATGCCGATCATGCCGGTGAAGAAGGCAAGGCAGACAACCGCGACAACGCGGTTGCCGGTCTTGCTTACCGTCTTCTTGGACGTCTCGGCGCTCATCACATCGAGCCCGACAAATTGTGGCCGAACTTCACGATTGTCGCGATGTAGAAGATCACGACCAGCACCGCCAGCGCCACGCCGATGGCGATGGAACGGCTGCGCTGGGCCTTCTTCTGGCGATCGGTCAAGGTCACCGTTTCGAGTTCTTTCTCGGCCATGGTCATGCCCCACCCATGGCAAGCGCGCGTTCGACGACACTGTCTGCCAGATAGGCGGCGAAGATTGCGAAGAGATAGAGCAGCGAATAGGCGAACAGGGCCTTGGCCGGCTTCATGACGCGGTCATCGTCGGCCATGCCAAGCACTTTCCAGGCATACCAGACGAAACCAGCCCCCAACAGCAAGGCGGCCACGCCGTAGAACGGCGTCGTATAGCCGAGCAGCCAGGGCAGCACGCCGACCGGGGCCAGCACCAGCGCGTAGGCGAAAATCTGACGGCGGGTCGATGCATGGCCGGCGACGTTGGGCATCATCGGGATGCCGGCGCGGCCATAGTCCTCGGACTTGAACAGCGCGAGCGCCCAGAAATGCGGCGGCGTCCACAGGAAAATGATCAGGAACAGGATGATGCTTTCGAGGCTGACCGACCCGGTCACCGCGGCCCAGCCGATAACCGGCGGGATGGCGCCCGCTGCACCGCCAATGACAATGTTCTGCGGCGTCGAGCGTTTCAGCCACATCGTGTAGACCACGGCATAGAAGAAGATGGTGAAGGCCAGCAGCGTCGCCGACAACCAGTTGACCAACACGCCGAGCGTCATCACCGACAGCACCGACAACACCAGGCCGAAGCTCAGCGCCTCGTGCGGCTGGATCCGGCCGGAAGGCACCGGGCGGCTGGCGGTCCTGGTCATCACCGCGTCGATGTCGGCGTCGTACCACATGTTGAGCGCGCCAGAGGCGCCGGCTCCAATCGCAATGGCAAGGATGGCGATCACCGCCAGCAGCGGATTGATGGTCACCGGTGCCGCGACCAGCCCGACAAAGGCGGTGAACACCACCAGCGACATGACGCGCGGCTTCAGCAGGGCGAAGAAATCGCCCGCCGTGGCTTCCGACATACGGAAGCCCGCTTCGTCAATGCTGGTTTTGTCGACTAGGGCCATGCGTACTCAAGTCCATCATTCCGTTGGCCAAAACCGCCGGCGGGCCGGCGGTTTTGTATTCGAGCGGGAGCCGCCTTACTTGATCTTCGGCAGCTGCTCCCACTGGTGGAACGGCGGCGGCGAAGGCAGCTGCCATTCGAGCGTGGTAGCACCCTCACCCCACGGGTTGGCGCCGGCGATCCGCTTCTTCTGGAAGGCTTCGAACACGCCATAGAGGAAGATCACCACACCGACGGCCGAAATATACGAACCGTAGGACGAAACCATGTTCCAGCCCGCAAACGCGTCAGGATAGTCGATGGTGCGGCGCGGCATACCGGCGAGGCCGAGGAAGTGCTGCGGGAAAAAGATCAGGTTCACGCCGACGAACATGACCCAAAAATGGGTGTTGGCGATGACGGGCGAGTACATGTAGCCGGTCATCTTCGGGAACCAGTAGTACCAGCCGGCGAAGATGGCGAACACCGCGCCCAGCGACAGTACGTAGTGGAAGTGGGCAATGACGAAATAGGTGTCATGCAGCGACCGGTCGAGGCCGGCATTGGCCAGCTGGACACCGGTGACGCCACCGATGGTGAACAGGAAGATGAAGCCCAGCGCCCACAGCATCGGCGGCTTGAACGAGATCGATCCGCCCCACATGGTTGCGATCCAGGAAAAGATCTTCACGCCTGTCGGCACCGCGATGACCATGGTGGCGAAGACGAAGTAGCGCTGCGTATCGAGCGACAGGCCCGTCGTATACATATGGTGCGCCCAGACGATGAAGCCGACCGCGCCGATCGCGACCATGGCGTAGGCCATGCCAAGGTAACCGAATACCGGCTTCCTCGAGAAGGTCGAGACGATATGGCTGATGATGCCGAAGCCCGGCAAGATCAGGATGTAAACTTCCGGGTGACCGAAGAACCAGAACAGGTGCTGGAACAGGATCGGGTCACCACCACCGTCAGGCGCGAAGAAGGTCGTGCCGAAGTTGCGGTCGGTGAGCAGCATGGTGATGCCGCCGGCCAGAACCGGCAGCGACAGCAAGAGCAGGAAGGCGGTGACCAGCACCGACCAGGCAAACAGCGGCATTTTGTGCAGGGTCATGCCGGGGGCACGCATGTTGAAGATGGTGGTGATGAAGTTGATGGCGCCGAGGATCGAGGAGGCGCCGGCGATGTGGATCGACAGGATCGCCAGATCCATGGCCGGTCCGGGCTGGCCCGAAGTTGACAGCGGCGGATAGAGCGTCCAGCCGCCGCCCACGCCAAAGGCGCCGGGCGCACTCGGCACGAACATCGAGGTGAGCAACAGGATGAACGCCGGCGGCAGCAGCCAGAATGAGATGTTGTTCATGCGCGGGAACGCCATATCGGGAGCACCGATCATGATCGGCACCATCCAGTTGGCGAAACCGCCGATCAGGGCCGGCATGACCATGAAGAAAATCATGATCAGCGCGTGCGCGGTGGCAAACGCATTGTACATGCTCTTGCCGCCGTCGATCGCGGCGTCGCCGTTCATGCCATAGACCATCTGCGCAAGACCGCTGAAGATCTGGATGCCAGGCTCCTGCAGCTCCATGCGGATGGCGACCGAAAGCGCGCCGCCGATTATGCCGGCCATGATCGCGAAGATCAGGTAGAGCGTACCGATATCCTTGTGATTGGTCGAATAAACCCAGCGCACCCAGCCATGATACGGCTTGTGGTCGTGCCCGTCGTGAGCTGCAGCGTCTGCCATGTTCCGCTCCGTTCCCTAAATCTTGCTAACCCGCGGCATCAGTTGCCGGCGGCCGCTACCTTGTTCTGGCCATCGACCTCGGCCATGAGCGTCTTGTTGGCACCTGGCAGGTCGGTCTTGGCCGCGGCCAGCCAGGTCTTGAACTGCGTGTCCGACACCACACGAACGGCGATCGGCATGAAGGCATGGTCCTTGCCGCAGAGCTGCGAGCACTGACCGTAGTAGAGGCCTTCTTTCTCCGCCTTGAACCAGGTCTCGTTGGTGCGGCCGGGAACGGCGTCGATCTTGATGCCGAAGGACGGCACGGCAAAGGAATGGATCACGTCGGTCGCGGTGACAAGCACGCGGGTCATCGTGTTGACCGGCACGACCAGCTCGTTGTCGACGGCGAGCAGGCGCGGATAGACCGCGCGATCCTCCTTGCCGGCCTTGGCGCGATCGCCATCCTGAAGAATGGCCGAATTGAAGGCGAGCGTGTTGTCGGTCTGGTATTCGTAATCCCAGTTCCACTGGTTGCCGGTTGCCTTGACGGTCAGCTTGGCCTCTTCCGGCGGCGTATATTGGGCGGTCAGGAGTTGGAACGAGGGGATGGCGAGGCAAAGCAGGATGACGACAGGGCCGATGGTCCAGATCACCTCGATCAGCGTGTTGTGGCTGGTCTTGGACGGGGTCGGATTGGCGCTCGCGCGGAATTTGACGATGCAGTAGATCAGCAGAAACAGCACAAGGACCGTGACCGGGATGATAAACCACATCGTGTAGTTTCCGAACCACTCGATCTGCCGCATCATGTCGGTCGCAGGCGCCTGGAAGCCGGTCTCCCACGGCCTGGGCTGGTCCGCATAAGCGGATCCGCAGGCGAGGAACGTGGCAGCAGCACCGGTGCTCGCTAGGAATTTTCTCATCGCCCTCTTCGTCTCCCAGTCTCTCACCGGCTGTGCCCGCGAGAATAACGAACAATGCCGGGACGGGAATCCCGGACAGTCTCAAGCTGGTTCAAACCATACTCTTTTTCCCTCCGCAAGAAAGGAGCGGTCGAAACCGTGCGGCATTTTTGCGCGCAAGCTGACGTGGCTCGTCCGGGGCAATGGCCGTAGTGGCGAATCGCGTATGTTCGGCGGCCCGCACGCCTTGTGCCGGCGACACCCGCAAAGCGTCGTAATTCAGGCGAATTTGGCAGGGAAAAGCGCCGCATTGCCTTTTTAGGGACAGTCCGGCCACGGTCTCGTCCTTTACTTGGCATTGGCGCGGCTTAAAGTGCCGTGATTCGCAATGGAGCCGTCATGAACTCTTGGCTTTCGAGACTGAGGCATACGCGACTGGGCCTTTCGAGAACCCTGGCAAACGCCGTGTTTCTCGCGGTCCTGTGCGCGGCCGGTCTGTCCGTCGCCGGCAAGGCCAATGCTGCCCAGCCAAGCGGCACGGTGCGCTCGACGCATGGCGCATGGTCGATCATCTGCGACACGCCGGCCGGTGCCACCTCGGAACAATGCGTGATGATGCAGAACGTCGTCGCCGAGGATCGTCCGGAGATGGGGCTTTCGGTCGTCGTGCTGCGCACCGCCGACAACAAGGCCGAGATCCTGCGCGTGCTGGCGCCGCTCGGCGTGCTGTTGCCGAACGGCCTCGGGCTCAATGTCGACGGCAAGGACATTGGCCGCGCCTATTTCGTGCGCTGCTTCCAGGACGGCTGTTATGCCGAGGTCATTCTCGAAAAGCCGCTGCTCGACACGCTGAAGACCGGTACGTCGGCAACATTCATCGTTTTCCAGACCCCGGAAGAGGGTATCGGCATTCCCGTCGACCTCAAGGGTTTCGCCGAAGGCTTCGCCGCTCTGCCCTGATCGCGGCTTCGCGCTGAACCAGGCCTGGACGCGGCTTTTGCCGACCCCAGACGCATGCCTTGCGTTCAGCGAACGAAATCATTCGTCGGCGCCGATTCCTCATTGCCGATTGTGCGGGCGCGGCTTCACGCCTACATCGGGGGAAAGCAAACATCCCACGGACGGACGCGCCATGAACAGCCTGATCGGCCAATTCGACATTTCAGACGACCGCATCAAGCAGATCGTCGCTGACACCATCAAGGGCGCGGACGACGGCGAGCTTTTCCTCGAATACAGCGAGAGCGAAGCGCTGATGTTCGACAATGGCAAGCTGAAGACCGCCAATTTCAACACCGACCAGGGCTTTGGCCTGCGGGCCGTCGCCGGCGAGGCCAGCGGCTACGCTCATTCCAGCGACCTGTCCGAGGCGTCGCTGCTGCGCGCGGCCGAAGCCGTCTCGACCGTCAAGGGTGGCTATTCCGGCACGCTTGCGGCAGCCCCCGCCCGTACCAACCGCCATCTCTACGGCGACGAGAACCCGATCCCCTCGCCTTCCTTCGAGGCCAAGGCGAAGCTGCTGCAAGAAATCGACGCCTGGCTGCGCGCCGAGGATCCACGCGTGCGCCAGGTAACGGCCTCGGTTGCCGCATCCTGGCAGCATGTCGAGATCGTGCGTGCCGACGGTCAGATAGTGCGCGATATCAGGCCGCTGGTCCGCGTCAACGTCTCGGTCGTCGTTGGCGACGGCGACCGCCAGGAAAGCGGCTCCTATGGCATGGGCGGGCGAAAGGCATTCGGCGAATTCCTGATCGAGGATAGTTGGAAGCACGCCGCCAGGGAGGCGCTCCGGCAAGCGGTGGTCAACCTGGAGGCAATCCCGGCCCCGGCAGGCACTTTCGACATCGTGCTATCCAATGGCTGGCCGGGCGTGATGCTGCACGAAGCCGTCGGTCATGGTCTTGAAGGCGATTTCAACCGCAAGAAGACGTCGGCGTTCGCCGGCCTGATGGGGCAGCAGGTGGCCGCCAAGGGGGTGACGGTCGTCGACGACGGCACCATCCCAGAGCGGCGCGGCTCACTCACCGTCGACGACGAAGGCACGCCTTCGGCCCGCAACGTCTTGATCGAGGACGGCAAACTGGTCGGCTACATGCAGGACCGGCAGAATGCCCGGCTGATGGGCATGAAAGCCACCGGCAATGGCCGGCGAGAAGGCTATGCGCACCAGCCGATGCCGCGCATGACCAACACTTACATGACCTCAGGCGACATGGAGCCGGACGAAATCATCGCCTCCGTCAAGAACGGCATCTACGCCGTCTCCTTCGGCGGTGGCCAGGTCGACATCACGTCGGGCAAATTCGTGTTCGGCTGCACCGAGGCCTACATGATCGAGAACGGCAAGGTGACGCAGCCGATCAAAGGCGCGATGCTGATCGGTAACGGGCCTGATGCCATGCACCGCGTCTCGATGGTCGGCAACGACATGAAGCTCGACAACGGCATCGGCATGTGCGGCAAGGCCGGCCAGGGCGTACCCGTCGGCGTTGGCCAGCCGCATCTCAGGATGAACCAGATGACGGTCGGCGGCACGCGGGTTTGAAACTCGGTGCCGTTCCGGTGTCATCACCCGCCGTGACGTTTCCGGATGCAGGCGCCCTCCACCATGCCCATTGTCATCCTGACAGGGGCCGGCCTGACAGGGACCGGCTTTTCGGCGGCCGGGACCTTGAAGTGGACACAATCCACATTAACAAATTATTAGGTCTTTGACTGCCTGGGCTGCCTCTCGCGCACGAACGCAGCACCAGTTCCTCGTTGCGGTGGTGGTTTTGGCAATGCGGCACTCCCCCGTCCTGGCTCTCCTGCTTGGCTTTGTTTCGTTGATTGGTGCGGCATCGCTGCTAGCCAGTCCGGCGTCGGCCCAGTCGACGTTGTTCAAGTCGCGATCGACCCAATCTTCCATGGATGGGTCGCGCTCTGCCTCCGTGGGTGGAAGCACCAGCGTCCCCTACGGTTGGATCGATTTCTGTCATCGCCGCCCAAAAGAGTGCAAGGTGCCGGCTCTGCCGGCCGCGAATGTCAAGCTGACAGCGCGGACCTTCCGCATCCTCAAGCGGATAAATCAGAAGGCGAACAGCGCCATCAAACCCGTCAGCAATTTCGATCACTGGGGCACGATGGCGGACCATTGGGATTATCCGGTTGACGGCAAAGGCGATTGCAAGATCTACGCCCTCTACAAACGCAAGCTCCTTCAAGAGGCTGGATTTCCCCGACAAGCGCTGTTGATGACGGTCGTGCGCGATCTCAACAATGAGGGCCACACCATCCTGACGGTGAAAACCGACAAAGGCGATCTTGTCCTCGACAATATGGTCGACCAAATCAGGCCTTGGAACGCAACCGGCTACTACTTCCTGAAACGTCAATCGCAGCAGAATCCGAATGTCTGGCAGTCGGTCAACCAGCGAGGCGGCACGCCGAAAACCTTCGCGAATGCTGCAAAGCTCGTAGATTGAGCCTGCCTGGACCGTACGGTTCAGGCATTACAGGCGTTCGGCGGCTTTTTTAGAGCGGTTCGGTGTTTGATAAAAGCGCTGAACCGCTCTCTCTTCATTTCGACGCAATTCCGGACGGAAAACCGCTACGCACTCTTCCTGGAGTTGCTCTAACCGGAGGATCCCGCAGCAGCGCTTCGGAAGCGCGGTTTGGCCTCAGCAGTCTCAACGAACCGTGCTCAGCCGCGCCTCCTCCTCGGTTTCTCCAGCAAGGCGACCGCCTCGACATGTGGCGACCACAGGAACTGATCGATTGGCGTCACGCTGTTCAGGGTATAGCCGCCGTCGATGAGAATGCGCAGGTCGCGGGCCAGCGTCACCGGGTTGCAGGACACCGCAGCAACGTATGGAACATCCGAGCGGGCGATCTGCTTCGACTGGTCTTCGGCGCCGGCGCGCGGCGGATCGAAGACAAGGCCGTCGAAGGCGTTCAACTCCTTGAAGGTCAGTGGCCGGCGAAACAGGTCGCGTCGTTCGCCCGTCACCCGCTTGAGGCCGGTCGCGAAACGTGATCCCCGGTCGAGCGCCGAAAGCGCCGCCGCGTCGCCTTCGACCGCATGGACTTCCGATTTCGCCGCCAGCCGCAAGGCAAAGCTGCCGCAACCGGCAAAGAGATCGGCAATTTTTTTTGCACGCTTCAGATGTCCGCCGACGATCTCGGCCATGGTCCGTTCGGCGGCCTCCGTCGCCTGCAGAAAGGCGCCGGGCGGCACGGCGACCGCAACACTGCCGAACATGACCACGGGCTTCCTTGGTTCGATGACGATCTCGTCATCGATGGACAGCCTGGCAAAGCCTTGCGCAATGACAAAGTTGGAGGCGATACGGCGCTGGTGTTCGCCGAGCTTGCCTGACTCGTGCACCGCGATGTCGAGGCCGGAACCCGTAACGGTGACCGCCATCCGGAACGATTTGGTGGTGGCGCATATCAATTCGGCCAGCGCCCTCAGCTGGCCGAGTGCCGCGACGATCTCGGGCAGTGAGATCGGGCATTCGGATATGGAGATGATCTCGGGCGACAGATGGCGATTGAAGCCGAGCAGCATGCCTGCGTCCGTGCGCCGGGCGGCAAGCACGACGCGGCGGCGCGACTGCGGCGCGCAGGCGACCAGTTCGCCAATCTCGCACTCGATGCCCTTGCCCCTCAATGCGTGCACCACCTTTTCGCGTTTCCATCGGCGATAGGCTTCGGTCTCGAAATGCTGGAGGGCACAGCCGCCGCATTCGGTGAAATGGCGGCAGGCGGGTTCGACGCGCAGCGGAGAGGCTTCCAGCACCGCCATCAGCGTGGCGCGATCCCGCTCGCGCGCGGCGGTGACGATCTCGCCCGGCAGCGTGAAGGGAATGAACAGATCGCCGCTCTCGGTTTCGGCGATGCCGTCGCCCTGCGATCCGAGCTTTCGTATTGTGAAGCGTACGCTCATCGGTCCTTGATCCCACCGAGCAGGAATTCGCGATTGCCGTCGCCACCTTCGATCGGCGACAGATGCAGGCCAAGCGAGCGCCAGCCGGGAACGGCATCCAGCCAATCCTGCAGCAGGCCCGCGACACGGGCGGCATCGAAGGGATCCTTCAACAAACCGCCCTTGCCGATCGCCTCGCGACCGGCCTCGAATTGCGGCTTGACCAGAAAGATCGCACCGGCGCCGGGCTTGGCAATGGCGAGTGCCGGCGGCAGCGCCAGTTTCAGCGAGATGAAACTGACGTCGGAAACGATGAAATCCGGATTGCGGCCGGCAAGATCGGCAACGGTGAGATCGCGCGCGTTCAGGCCCTCGATCACGGTCACGCGCGGATCACCACCGACATCAGGATGCATCTGGCCATGCCCGACATCGATTGCCGTGACATGGGACGCGCCGCGTTCGAGCAGCACCTGGGTGAAACCGCCGGTCGAGGCGCCGATGTCGAGGGCCTCGCGACCGGCCGGGTCGAGGCTGAAATGGTCGAGCCCGGCGATCAGCTTGAGCGCGGCGCGCGAGACATAGGCTTGCGCCGGATCGTCGATGGCGACAACGCATTGCGGCGAAACGTTCTGGCCGGGCTTGCGGGCTATGGCGCCGTCGACCGTCACCGTGCCGCGCTCCACCGCGTCGCGGGCGCGCGAGCGGCTGGCAAACAGCCCGCGCTGGACGAGCAGGTCGTCGAGCCGCTGGCGTGTGCTTGCTGGCAGAGGCGAGTTCATCGGCCTTCTCTGACGAAAGCCCGCGGTGAAGGCAAGGACATTAGATGGACCAAAGTGATCCTACGAGAGCGGCTGGTGCATCGAACCAGGCCGCGGCTTGCGCCCATTATGCCGGTCCGGCAGAATATTGGCCACGAAGAGCCCTCTGTTTGTCGCAACTCGAAGGAGAACGAATGCTGACGGGAACCTGCCACTGTGGCGCCGCCCACTGGACGCTGGAGGGCGACCCCGGCCCGGTGACGGCCTGCAACTGCACGCTTTGCCGCCGCTATGGCACGCTCTGGGCCTATGATTATGTCGACGAACGCATTCGCGTTTCGGGGCCAATGGGCAGCTATACGCGCGCCGGACAGGAAGACCCGTCGCTCGAGATCCTGTTCTGCCCGCGTTGCGCCTGCGTGCTCGGCTGGCGCGGACTGCGCGCCAGCGCCTCGGGTCGAAGACGCATGGCCGTCAATGTCCGGCTGGCGCCCCCCGAGGCCGTCGCCGATCTGCCGATCGACCATTTCGATGGCCTCGACACTTACGACGATCTGCCGCGCGACGGCCGCTGCGTACGCGACATGTGGTTTTAGAAGATGGTTCGCGGAGCCTGGCGCTCGATGGCTGGAGACAAACCGTCGTCTCGACCGCCTGAAGCCTGCTCACGCGCATGCCCGGTCGCAACAGGTGATACAGGCGAAGGATCCGGCGGCACCACAAGCTGCGGAATTTGCTTGTAGGAAAAGCCGCCGCGGATATCGCCCATCTTGCCGGCGACAATGCCTATCGCCGCCTTTTCGAGATTGCGGTCGTAGGGCGTTTCGGCGGCAGCCGGTACGACCATCACCGCCAAGAAGGCCGCGCCGCACAGAAGCGTCTTCATTCTCGTTGTCTCCCTGCCTGGCTGTGATCTAGCAGGGCGGCGTTGAAAAACGGCCAAGGGACAGGGTAAGCAAAACGCCAAACGGCAACGTTAACAATGCCTTATAAAATCGAGCCGGCAAACTGATTCAAGCTGTTGAGGTTTTGATTCAGGCGCGCTGGGCGCGGACCGTATGACCGAGCGCGATGAATACGGTGCGCACGATTCCGGCGACGTCGAGGCCAGCATCGGCATACATCTTCTCTGGCTTGGCGTGGTCGGTGAAGGCATCCGGCAGCACCAGCGGGCGTACCTTCAGCCCGCTTTCGAGCAGTCCTTCATGGGCGAGGAATTGCAGCACATGGCTGGCGAAGCCGCCAATTGCGCCCTCCTCCACCGTCACCAGAACCTCATGCGAGCGGGCCAGCCGCCGGATCAGATCCTGGTCGAGCGGCTTGGCGAAACGGGCATCGGCGACCGTGGTGGAAAGCCCGGCCGCGCCGAGTTCCTCGGCCGCGATGAGGCAATCCTGCAGCCTTGTGCCGAACGACAGGAGGGCAACCTTGCTGCCTTCCCGGACGATGCGGCCTTTGCCGATCTCCAGAACAGAGCCTCGCTCGGGCATGTCGACGCCGACGCCGTTGCCGCGCGGATAGCGGAAGGCGATCGGCCCATCGTCATAGCTGGCGGCGGTGCGCACCATGTGACGCAATTCCGCCTCGTCGGCCGCGGCCATTACGATAAAGCCCGGCAGGCTTGCCAGGAAGGTGGTGTCGAACGCGCCGCAATGGGTGGCACCGTCGGCGCCGACAAAGCCGGCGCGATCGATGGGGAAACGCACCGGCAGTTTCTGGATCGCGACGTCATGGACGACCTGATCGTAGGCACGCTGCAGGAAGGTCGAATAGATCGCGGCGAAGGGCTTGTAGCCTTCCGTCGCCAGGCCGGCGGCGAAGGTCACCGCATGCTGCTCGGCAATGCCGACGTCGAAAGTCCTTGACGGAAACACCTCGCCGAACAGGTCGAGGCCGGTGCCGCCCGGCATCGCGGCGGTGACGGCGACGATGCGGTCGTCCTCGCGCCCCTCCTGGATCAGGCTTTCGGCAAACACCTTGGTGTAGGCCGGTGCATTGGCCGGCGCCTTGGCCTGTGCGCCGGTGATGACGTCGAATTTGTTGACGCCATGATACTTGTCGGCGGCCGCCTCCGCCGGCGCGTAGCCCTTGCCCTTCTGGGTGACGACATGGATCAGCACCGGACCCTTGCCGTTGTCACGGACATTTTTCAGGACCGGGATGAGATGCTCCAGATTGTGACCGTCAATCGGGCCGATGTGATAGAAGCCGAGTTCCTCGAACAAGGTGCCGCCGGTGACGTAACCGCGCGCATGCTCGACCGCGCGGGTGATGGCTCGATCGGCCCGCTTGCCTAGATAGGAGGTCAGCTTCTTGCCAAAGTCGCGCAGGCCGACATAGGCCTTGCCGGAAGCCAGACGCGCCAGATAGGCGCTCATGGCGCCGGTTGGCGGGGCGATCGACATGTCATTGTCGTTGAGGATGACGATGAGGCGCGCATCGAGCGCGCCGGCATTGTTCATCGCCTCATAAGCCATGCCGGCCGACATGGCGCCGTCGCCGATGACGGAGATGACATTGTTGCGCCCGCCTGAGAGGTCGCGGGCGGCGGCCATGCCGAGGCCGGCCGATATCGATGTCGAGGAGTGGGCGGCGCCGAACGGGTCATATTCGCTCTCGGCTCGGCGGGTGAAGCCCGACAACCCGCCTTCCTGGCGCAAGGTGCGGATGCGGTCGCGACGGCCGGTCAGTATCTTGTGCGGATAGGCCTGGTGGCCGACATCCCAGATCAGCCGGTCATCGGGTGTGTTGAAGACATAATGCAGTGCCACGGTCAGTTCGACCACGCCAAGGCCGGCACCGAGATGGCCGCCGGTGCGCGACACCGCGTCGATCAATTCGAGGCGAAGCTCCGATGCCAATTGCGGCAAGTCGCTCTCGGCCAGCGTGCGCAGGTCGGCCGGGACGCGAACCCTATCGAGAAGCGGCGTATGCGGCGTTGCGTTCACGTTGGGCCCAGACTTTCTGTTCATCGGCGGGATAGGCCGCCGGCCGGCGAAAGTAAATGCGTGTCGCTGACGCGGACGGTCAGCCCCTCACCGATCTTCTCAGCCTTCCGGCAGCGGGATGAATTCTTTCTCATCGCCAGGAACGATATCGAAGCGGCCGGTCTTCCATTCCTGCTTGGCCTGCTCGATGCGCTCCTTGGACGAGGAAACGAAATTCCACCAGATGTAGCGCTTCGAACCGAGAGACGCGCCGCCGAACAGCATGAAATGCGCACCCGTCGATGACGATATGACGATCTCGTCGCCGGGCCGGAACACCAGCAGCCGTTCCGCTGGAAAGACATCACCCGAAATCGAGACCTCGCCCTCCAGCGTGTAGATGGCGCGCTCCTCGGCATCGGGCGGGATTTTGACGCTGGCGCCGGGCGCCAGCCGCAAATCTGCATAGAGTGTCTCGGAATCGGCCCGCACCGGAGACCGCAAACCCTGGAAATCACCGATGACGACGCGGCCGCAGACGCCTTCGGCGTCGATTTCGGGAAGCCGCAGCGCCGCTGTGTTCTCGAACACCGGCGCCACCTCTTCCTTGCCGTCCGGCAGAGCCAACCAGGTCTGCAGGCCGGAGATCGACATCGGCGCGCCGCGCAATTCCTGCGGCGTGCGTTCGGAGTGGACGATGCCGCGACCGGCCGTCATCAGGTTCACGTCGCCGGGTTGAATGACCATTTCGGTGCCGAGCGAATCGCGGTGCCTGATCTTGCCGTCGAACAGATAGGTCACGGTCGACAGGCCGATATGCGGGTGGGGACGGACATCGAGCGCCTGGCCCGCGCGCATGATCGCGGGACCCATTCGATCGAAGAAGATGAACGGCCCGACCAGGCGCCGCTTGGCGGTCGGCAAGGCGCGACGCACCTCGAAACCGCCAATGTCCTTGGCGTTAGGGATAACCATCAGCTCGATCTGGTCGCTGGCGAAGGCATCGCCGGCCTCAGGGTCCTTGCCGGGGAAGAAGCTCATGAACTCTCCTCGTCAGCGGTCAGTGGGCGCTTGGGCATATCAGGCGAACCGGATCGCCGCTTTTGCTTTTAATTTGGCTGCCACCTCTTCGCGATTGCGCGGATGCTGGTGGGTTTCGAGGGAATCGAGCAATTCGCGTGCGGATGCCGCGATGGCTTCGACGGCATGATCGAACGCATGCTGGTTCTTGGCAGAAGGCCGCGTCGTGCCGCTCAGCTTGCGGACAAACTGCAGTGCCGCGTCGCGGACTTCGTCGTTGGTTGCCGGCGGATCAAAATTGAACAGGGTCTTGATGTTTCTGCACATCGCTTCCGTATCTCCTCTTGTCCGTTTCAATCGGGACGAACTGTATCCTCAATGATGATCGTGTCCAAAAACCGGTAAGGCTGCTCCGGACCTCAGTCCGCGTCGAGCGGCTCGGTTCCAACCGGCTTGCCGTCGCGCGACAGCCTGATCTTCTCGACCTTGTCCTCGGCGGCCTTCAGCAGCCGGTCGCAATGAACCTTCAGCGCCTCGCCGCGCTCGTAAATCCGGATCGACTGGTCGAGCGGTACGTCGCCACGCTCCAGATCATCGACGATCTTCTCCAGTGCGTCGAGTGCCTGTTCAAAGCTCATCGCCTTGACGTCTTCGTTGATCTCACCGGTCATCATTCATCCTTTCATCAGTCGCCCGACATGGGCGGCGACCGAAAATGCCAATCCCTGCAGATCGTAGCCGCCCTCGAGCAGGCTGACGAGCCGGTTACCGCCGTGGATTGCGGCGCGCTGCATCAGCTGGCCGGTCGCCCAGTCGAAATCGTCCTCGGTCAGATTGATTTCCGCCAGCGGGTCGCGATGGTGCGCGTCGAAGCCGGCCGAAACGATAATCAGATCCGGCGCGAAATTGTCGAGTGCCGGCAGCACGCGCGACAGGAACGCATCGCGAAACACCTCGCTGCCCGTCCGAGGCGCCAGCGGCGCATTGACGATGTTGCCGGCGCCGGTCTCACTCTTCGCGCCCGTGCCGGGATAAAGCGGCATCTGGTGCGTCGAGCAATAGAGCACCGAGGGATCGTCCCAAAAAATATCCTGCGTGCCGTTGCCGTGATGCACGTCCCAGTCGACGACAGCGACACGCTCGGCGCCATGCTTCCTCTGCGCATGGCGCGCTGCGATTGCGGCCGTGTTGAAGAAGCAGAAGCCCATGGCCGTGGTCTTTTCGGCATGGTGGCCGGGCGGGCGGGCGGCGACGAAGACGTTGTCGGCGCGGCCCGCAAAGACGTCGTCGACGGCGGCATTGGCGGCACCGATCGCCGTAATCACCGCCTGCCAGCTTTTCGGGCTGGCGGTGGTGTCGGCGTCGATGCGGGCAATGCCTTCGTCGGGGATGGCGGCGCGGACACGCGCGACGAAATCGGCGGGATGCGCGTAGAGGATGGTCGCCTCGTCGCCGTGCGGTGCCTCGACGCGGTCAAGCGTGGCAAAAGCTTCGTCGTCGAGCACGCGCTCGATGGCGCGCAGGCGGTCGGGCCGCTCGGGGTGACCGGGCGGCGTGATGTGTTCGAGAAAGATCGGGTGCGTGTAGAGACGGGTGGCCATGCCCCCTATCTAGTGCCCCGGCGTCGTGATGGCCATGCGTTGCGGCTTGATCGCTGGGGAAAATCGAACCTGCGTCCATTCATGTCGCTGCGGGCATTGGCGGCGCCGGCCCTTCGGCGTAAGGTCGCAACCACTGCCTGGTGCCCGCCGGGCTGTTTGTTTTAGCGGCATTTTGCGACGCCAAGTGATTCCACTTGGCTGCAAATGCCTTGGCGGGAGAATCGGGAACACGGTTGAACTCCGTGGCGTGCCCAACGCTGTGAGGGGGACCGCGCCGGTAAATGCCACTGTCGATGACGGGAAGGCACCGGACGCGGGTCGATCCCGAGCCAGAAGACCGGCCTGGCAGGCATCGTCATCCGCATGGTCAGGCGGATGACATCGATTGCAATCGCAAGGGGACAAGCGATGCCGGAAGCTATGACCGCTCCAATGGGCGATGGATTTGACCAGATTGCGCGCGACGCTGTTTACCGCGCCATCTTCACACGGCGCGACGTCCGCAGCCATTTTACATCGGAGGCGATCGACGACGAGGTGCTGGCGCGGCTGCTGCTTGCCGCCCACCACGCGCCATCGGTCGGCTTCATGCAACCCTGGAATTTCATCGTCATTCGCGATGCCGCGCGGCGGGCGGAGGTGCGCGACCTGTTCCTGGCCGCGCGAGAACGGGAACTGCCTGAAATCGAAGCAGAACGGCAGGCGCTCTACCGCAAGCTCAAGCTGGAAGGCATTTGCGAAAGCGCGCTCAACATCTGCATCACCTGCGACCGCGAGCGCTCGAAAGGCTCGCCGCTGGGGCGCTGGCACAATCCGGAGATGGATCTCTACAGCACGGTCTGCGCGGTGCAGAATTTCTGGCTGGCCGCGCGTGCCGAAGGCGTCGGCGTCGGCTGGGTCAGCATCATCGAGGCGCAAGCGCTGAAAAGCTTGCTGGCCATTCCCGATCAAATGACGCCGATCGCCTATCTCTGCGTCGGCCGCGTTTCCGAATTCGCACCGAAGCCGGATCTCGAAACACACGGCTGGGGCCGGCGGCTGCCGTTGCCCGAGCTTATCATGAGCGAGACTTTTCGCGGACAAGGCGAAGCGCCGCTCAAATCAGCAGTGGCGCGCCTCGGTACCGCCGCCGGTGCGCCCGCGAGCCTAGCCGATCAGCGCGTCGCGCCGGCCGTGCCCCAGCGCGAACCGCCGAAAGTGGAGAGCGCCTTGTCCTTGAGTTCCCTGAACTTCGACGAGGCTTCGGCCAGCCTGGCGTCCCAGGCGGCATCGGGCACCTGACCCTCGATAGTCTTGAAATAGACCTGCATCAGGCAGGCAATGGCGAACGGCTCAATGAAGGCCGCCTTGAAAGCCCAGGCAAAGACGATTGCCAGCACGAAAGCCCAGCCGGCGAGCTGCCCGGGCATGACGTAAAGAATAGCGGCTGCCGGAGCCAGCATCAGCAGGAAAATCACGAACGACACGCCCCACATGATGACCCCTAGCCAGACGGCATTCTTGACCATGGTCTTGCCGTTCTGGGCGTAGAGCACAACGCCTTGGCGCGCGGTTTCGAACGGCGAGGACGAACTGATGCGAATGTTGTAGCCGAGAATGATCTCGTCGACATAGGTCAGCGACAGGCGAATCACCGTGTTGAGGAACGAAACCAGGCCGCTCAGGCCAGGAATGGGCAGGAAGGCCGCGATGCCGCCGAGCAGGCCGGTGATGGCGTGTATGGCGCCCTTGACCAATTGATCGACGACGAAAAGGATGTTGGCCTCGGCAAAACGCTCGGTCACGACCTCTTTCGCGTAGGCGATCTGGTTCTGGCCGTCGGGAATATCATTGCCGTCGATCAGATGCACCATGACGGCGATATGGCCCGCCTTGACGACGTAGAGAATGTATTCGCGGATCCAGTAGACGGCGATCGAGACGATGCCGAAACCGACCACGCCGCCCCACATCGCAAAAGACAATGGTCCGTCGGGATCGGTAGAAATATGGCCGACGCCATAGCCGACGGAGGCGCCGGTGCCGGTGGCCACGATGTAGGCCAGCGTGATGCCGAAATAGACGATCATGCGAAAGACAATGAAAGGCCAGGTCCGCATCATGATGGACACCGACCTGCCGATATCGAAATCCCACACGCCCCGAATCTCCCCTCAGAGATGGCTGCGGAGGATGCGCTCAAACCGGCTATTGTCAATTGCAGGCAGTGGCGGGACTGCCATGGCGGTTCATCTTGAAAGCGCTTCCGGCTTTTTCAGCAGGCCTTCGAGCAATTGCTTGAACGCGGCCACCACCATCTTCGATGTCGCTTCGGGATCTTGCGAATTGGCGATGCGCTGCGCGGCCTGGCTGCTCGCCCCATTGATCAGCCGCGCTGCCGACTCCGGGTCGACGCCGGGGACGACCACCCCTTCCCGCTGCAGCGCTGTCAGATGATCGGTCATTGAACCGACGCAGGCATTGGCATTCGACCACAGTGCCGGATCGCCCAGCACAGCCGGACCATCCCGGAACATGATGCGCTGGATTTCCGGCTCCAGCGCCATTTCGATATAGGTGGTGCATTCGTCGACGAAATGCTGCCAGCGGGTCGGCGCCCGCGACGCGACCTCATTCACCCGGGCCGCCATTTCCGCGTCGATTTCGGCGATAACCGCCTCAAGCAGTCCCTTCTTGTCGCCGAAGTGATGATAAAGGGCGCCGCGCGTCAGCCCGGCCGACGCGGTGAAATCATCCATCGACGCTTCGGCATAGCCAATGGTGCCGAAAGCCTGGCGCGCCGCGGCGATCAGCTTGGCGCGTGTCTCGGCGATCATCTCCTTGCGCGGTCGATGCATGCTTCTGGCCTTACTTACATACGCTCCGTATGCCAATTGACATACGCGACGTATGCTCTATTTAACACTTATACGTCTCGTATGTAATTGTCGAATCGCCCCTTGTCGAGGAACAGGATCATGCAAAACCCCTATTCGGAAATCTTTCGCGCGCCCGGAGCCAGGGGCTTTGCCGCCGCCGGCTTCATGGCGCGCCTGCCGATCGCCATGGCGCCGATCGGCATCGTGGCGATGCTGTCGCAGACGCGTGGCGAATACTGGCTGGCGGGTGCGGTTTCGGCGACATTCGCCTTGGCCAATGCCTTCCTGGCGCCGCAAATATCGAGGTTGGTCGACCGCCTCGGCCAGACGCGGGTTGTCGTACCCACCACCATCATCTCCGTGCTCGCATTCGCGGCCCTGATCGCATCGGCCAATCAAGACTGGCCGGTATGGACGCTGTTCGCGTCGGCGCTGCTGGCCGCGGCAATGCCAAGCATGCCGGCCATGGTGCGGGCGCGCTGGACCGAGATTTTCCGGGGCCGGTCCGAGATGAACACCGCCTTCGCCTTCGAGTCGGCGGCGGACGAACTGGTCTATATCGCCGGCGCATCGCTATCTGTGGGCCTCAGCGCCGCGCTGTTCCCGGAAGCGGGCGTGCTCGTCAGCACGCTGTTCCTCGCCTTGGGCTCGATAGCCTTCGTTCTGCAGCGTTCGACCGAGCCGCAAGTGCGGCCGGTGGACCATGGCTCCAGCGGCTCGGCAATCCGCCTGGGGCCGGTTCAAATCATCACCTTCGCCATGATCTTCATCGGCGCGACCTTCGCGACGACGGAGGTGAGCACGGTGGCGATCACCAAGGAACTCGGCCAGCCGGGCACTGCCAGTCTCGTCATCGGCGTCTATGCGCTGGGCTCCTTCGTGCTCGGCATCATCATCGGCGCGCTCAACCTGAAAGCACCGCTGCAGCGCCAGCTCGCCATCGCGGTTGCCTTGGTCGCGCTCGGCACACTGCTGCCGCTTAGCGCCAGCACCGTGCCAGCGCTCGCGCTGACTGTCTTCATCAGTGGCGTGGCGATCTCGCCGACCTTCATCACCGCCTTCGGCCTGATCGAGCGGCATGTCCCGGAAGCGATGCTGACCGAAGGCATCACCTGGGTAACCACCGGGATCGGCATCGGCATGGCGCTGGGCTCCTTCGCCGCCGGCGCCGTGGTGGATGCATTCGGCGCCCAGAACGGATTCTGGGTCTCGGTGACGTCAGGCGCTATCGCGCTGATCACGGTGCTGCTCGGCCAGCGCAGCCTCGCCACCCACGAATGCGAGTTGGAAGGATGCGAGGCGGCAATCCCGGCCGAGTGACAGGCAGGGTTTGTCGAGCTCAGATGATCTCGGTCTTGGCGATGTGGATGCCAAAGCCTTCGAGGCCGACATAGTGGCGCTCGCGCGAGGCAATCAGGTTGATCGAGGAAATGCCGAGGTCCTTCAGGATCTGGGCGCCAAGGCCGATCTCGCGCCATTCGCTCTCGCGCCGGCGCGCCTCTTCATGGTCCTCGCGGTCGCCTGGCGCCGGCCGGTTGCGCTCCTGGTGGGCAACGCCGACCGAGCCTTCCCTGAGATAGACGATGACGCCGCGCTTGCGTTCGCCCATCGCCTTCATGATGCCGTCGAGCCGGTGGCTGGTGCCGAACACGTCGGTCACCACATCCTCCGAATGCAGCCGCACCGGCACCTCCTCGCCGTCGCGGATGTCGCCGAAGACGATGGCGACGTGATGCATCGTGTCCCAGGGCAGCGTGTAGGTGAAGACCTGGGCCTTGCCACCCAGCGTCTCGATGTCGGAGCAGGCGACGCGCTCGACCAGGGTCTCCTTGCGCTGCCGGTAAGCGATGAGGTCGGCGACCGATACCTGCCTGAGGCCATGCTCCTCCGCGAAGGCCGCGACCTGCGGGCCGCGCTTGACGGTGCCGTCGTCATTGACCAGTTCCGAGATCACGCCGATCGGCGGCAGGCCGGCGAGCTTGCACAAATCGACCGCCGCCTCGGTATGACCCGAGCGCATCAAGACGCCGCCCTCGCGCGCTATGAGCGGGAAGATGTGTCCAGGGCGGACGAAATCGGAGGCACCGACATTGCCGTTGGCGAGGTTACGCACAGTCAGCGTGCGGTCGTCGGCCGAAATGCCTGTCGTCGTGCCATGCTTGAAGTCGACGCTGACGGTGAAGGCGGTGGTGTGGGCCGAATCATTGTCGGCCACCATCGGCGCGAGGTTCAGCCGCTTAGCCTCCTCGCGCGGCATCGGCGTGCAGACGATGCCCGACGTGTTGCGAACGATGAAGGCCATCTTCTCCGGCGTGCAATGGACGGCCGCGACGATCAGGTCGCCCTCGTTCTCGCGCCCGTCATCGTCCATGACGACGACGATCTCGCCGCGTTCGAAGGCGCGGATGGCTTCGACAATCTTCTTCTGGTCATAAGACATGGAATGCTCGCTTCGCTCGCAGGGAATAGGGACTGGGCAGTAGGGGTTAGGGAATAAAAGGGGCGGGCTGGCAGCTGACCACTGACTACTGCCTATTCCCTACCGCCTATTCCCTTCCCCGTCTGTCCTCTGTGCCGCAGATAATGGTCGGCGATGGCGCAGGCAACCATGGCCTCGCCGATCGGCACGGCTCGGATGCCGACGCAGGGATCGTGGCGACCCTTGGTCATCACTTCGACATCCCTGCCGTCCTTGTCGATCGATTTGCGCGGCGTCAGGATCGACGAAGTCGGCTTCACCGCAAAACGGGCGACGATCGCCTGGCCCGTCGAGATGCCGCCCAGGATGCCGCCGGCGTTGTTGGACAGGAACACCGGCTTGCCGTCATTGCCCATGCGCATCTCGTCGGCATTCTGTTCGCCGGTGATGCGGGCGGCCTCGAAACCATTGCCGATCTCGACGCCCTTGACGGCGTTGATCGACATCAAGCCGGACGCGAGGTCCTGGTCGAGCTTGGCGTAGATCGGCGCGCCGAGGCCGGCAGGCACACCGTCGGCGACGATCTCGATCACCGCGCCAACGGAGGAACCGGCCTTGCGGATGTCGTCCAGATACCGCGTAAAAACAGGAACCGAAGCCGGATCGGGGGTGAAGAACGGGTTCTCGGCATCGCCGATGAAATTCCAGTTCCAGTTGGCGCGGTCGATGGACTTTTCGCCCATCGACACGAGCGCGCCGCGCACCACCATGCCCGGCACCACCTTGCGGGCGAGCGCGCCGGCAGCGACCCTGGCAGCGGTCTCGCGCGCCGAGGAGCGGCCGCCGCCGCGATAGTCGCGTATGCCGTATTTGACGTCGTAGGTGTAGTCGGCATGGCCCGGCCGGAACTGGCGGGCGATCTCGCCATAGTCCTTCGAGCGCTGATCGACATTCTCGATCAGCATCGACACCGGCGTGCCGGTGGTGATCATCGTCTCTCCGTCCTCGTCCAAGACGAAACCGGACAGAACCTTCACCTCGTCGGGCTCGCGGCGCTGCGTGACGAAGCGCGACTGGCCCGGGCGGCGCTTGTCGAGTTCGGCCTGGATTTCATCGCGCGTGAAACGGATACCCGGCGGACAACCATCGACCACGCAGCCGAGCGCCGCGCCATGGCTCTCGCCCCAGGTGGTGACGCGGAAAAGATGGCCGAACGTGTTGTGAGACATGGAAAGTGCCCTGCCCGGCATCGAAACCGGCTGAAGCCAGCCTTCTATTGGCGTTTTCCACAGTGGTCAAACTGTGATCCGACGGATTTAGTTTTGACACATTCGGTTGGTTTCTGCTCTCCTCCATTCGCCGTTGAGGATCCGCCGCCACCCAGGCCGGCGCAATGACCAAAGAGGACGATGATGCGTACCCTGATTGGCGCTGTTGCCGCCACGCTGCTGCTCTCCACCGCCGCCTTTGCCGGGCAGACCGAAGGCCTGATCAAGAAGATCGACAAGGACGCGCTGACACTGACGCTGGACGACGGCAAATCCTACAAGTTGAATGCCGAAACCGATCTCGATGCGCTGAAGCCGGGGATGGACATCGTCATCGCTTACGATGTGACCGATGGCGAAAACGTCGTCACAGACATGCAGCTGCCGGGTGACAGCGACACGAACTAGGAGTTGGCGTCACCGGCGTCCTAAAGCCACTCCAGGCTCCTGCCTTCAAGTTTGAGCACGCGATCCTGCGGTATCTCCAGGTTCGCGGCCTCGTCCTCGGGCATATCAAGCACGAAGCGAAACAGGGTGCGCATGACGCCCCCGTGCGTCACGCAAATCGTCTGCCCCCGAAGCTCGTCGAACCATGGCTTCACCCGTTCGAGCAGCATCTGGTAGCTCTCCGCGCCTTCACCTGGCGGCTGAAAATTCCACTTGTCCAGTGCGCGGGATCGGCTCGCGCCGGGCGACTGCCTCTCAAGCTCGGCGAAGGTAAAACTCTGCCAATCGCCGAAATTGACTTCAATCAGTCTGATATCGGTTCGATAGGCGAGCGGATCGAGCCTCATGGCGGCGCGGATGCGTTCCATCGTTTCGCGCGTGCGTCTCATTGGACTGGCGACGAAGTCGAATTCCTGGGAAGCGCCGACGAGTTCGGCCAGCCGACGGCCGTTTGCGCTCGCCTGTTCGCGGCCGAGAGCATTGAGATCGGTATCGGCCTGGCCTTGAAGCCGGAACTCGGCGTTCCACGCGGTCTGGCCGTGGCGCACGATATAAACCAGCGGGTACATCAGCTCTTCCGGAGATCGGGCCAGGGCCTGGAAGGAGGAAGGGCGGGGAGACCTAATCCTTGACCGTCGAAATATCCGGCGCGTCGACGGCTTTCATGCCAACGACATGATAGCCGGAATCGACATGGTGCACTTCACCGGTGACGCCACGCGACAGGTCGGACAGGAAATAGACGCCGGAATCGCCGACCTCTTCCTGCGTGACCGTCTGCTTCAGCGGCGAATTGTATTCGTTCCACTTCAGGATGTAGCGGAAGTCGCCGATGCCGGAGGCGGCAAGCGTCTTGATCGGGCCGGCCGAGATGGCATTGACACGAATTTTCTTGGCGCCAAGGTCGACAGCGAGATAACGCACGCTGGCCTCCAGTGCCGCCTTGGCGACGCCCATGACGTTATAGTGCGGCATGACCTTCTCGGCGCCGTAATAGGTCAGCGTCAGCAGCGAACCGCCCTCGGTCATCAGCGCTTCAGCGCGCTTGGCGATGGTGGTGAAGGAATAGACCGAAATGTCCATGGTGCGCAGGAAATTGTCGCGCGTCGTCTCGACATAGCGGCCGGTCAGCTCGTCCTTATCGGAAAAGGCGATGGCGTGCACGAGGAAGTCGAGCTTGCCCCAATGCTCGGCGACATTGGCGAAGACCTCGTCCAGGCTCGCCGGATCGGTTACGTCGCAATGGCCGGCCACAAAGGCGCCCAGTTCCGTCGCCAGCGGCTCGACGCGCTTCTTGAAGGCTTCGCCCTGATAGGTCAGTGCGATCTCGGCGCCGTGATCGACGCAGGCTTTGGCAATGCCATAAGCGATCGACCTGTTGTTGGCGACGCCAAGAATCAGGCCGCGCTTGCCGGCCATCAGGCCCTGTCCACCCGCCATATGCGTGTTCTCCGCAAGATATCTGCTTTGTGGAGTGCCTATCGCACAGGCATACAGCCCCTTCAAGCGTTCAAAGCGGACAGTTCGGGGGACAAAAGCTCTCGATCAGCCTTTTTGACCGCGCAACAGCGATTCCAGCGCGCTGTCGCCGCCTTCCGGCAGCATGATGCGCACATGGGCATAGAGATCGCCATGGCCGCCGGCTTTCTCCGGCAAGCCCCTGCCCTTGAGCCGCAGGACCTTGTCCGAGCTCGACCAGGCGGGAACGTTGACCGCAAGCCTGCCTGTCGGCGTCTCGACCGGCACCTTGGCGCCCAGCACCGCATCGGCCAGCGAAACCGGCAGGTCGGCGTGCAGGTCACGGCCTTCGATGCGGTAACGTGGATGCCGGCGGATATGGATCTTGACCAGTGCGTCGCCGGGTTGGCCCGGTCCCTGCTCGCCCTGGCCCTTCAGCCGGATGGTCTGGCCATCCTCGACATAGGCCGGCAGCTTGACCGCAACCTTGCGGCCATCCGGGAACATCGCCGTCACCTTCTCGGCATTGGCCGCTTCCTCGATGGTGACGTCGAGCGTGACGTTCAGGTCGGATGCCGTCGCCGCCTGGCGGCGGTCGCCCGCTCCTGGCCCGCGCGCGCCTGAAAAGGCATCGCCGAAGATCTGGCTGAAGATATCGCTGTTGCCGTCGAATGGATCGCCGCCCGGACGGCCCGAACGGAACTCGAATCGAGAGCCTCCGGCGCCCTGTTGCTGGCGGCGGAACCCGGCAAAGGGGTCGCCACCGCCCGCGGCACCTTCAAAGCCCTGGAAACGCGGCTTGCCGTCGGCGTCGATCTCGCCACGATCGAAAGCCGCACGGTTCTTCTCGTCGCCGATGACCTCATAGGCCTGATTGGCCGCGGCAAAACGGTCCTTCGCCTTGGGATCATTCGGATTCTGGTCCGGATGATGCTTCTTGGCGAGTTTCCGGTACGCCGATTTTATGTCCTTGGCCGATGCGTTCTTTGCAACGCCCAGCACCTCATAGGGGTCGCGCATGCTTCCTGCCCTGGAAATGAGTTGAGTCCATACTTGCCCCTATATGCGCTCGCATAGGAAGAAATTCCAGTAGCGGACCTTCATATCAACGGCGGAAAATCAGAGTGCCTTGAAGCCCTGCATGCGCCAGCCGCCGGCACCGGCAAGACAGAGTTCGCCCTGGAACATGGCAACGCCGTCAAAGCTTTCGCGCGAAACCTTGAAGCGGCGGCAGGTCTGGCCGCGGTCCTTCAATTCCGCCAGTTCGGTGATGGAGCCGCGCGACCCGGTGCCGGTGTTCGCCCACGGCACCGCCTGGCCGCCGAGTTGCTCGATATCGGCGGACGACACCGCATTGCCGATCGTCGTCTGGTCGGAGTCGCGATCCGAATCGGCCGGCTTGGGCGAAGCCGATGTGCTGCTGGTCAGGATCGAGCGGTCGACTTCGGCCTTCTCCAGGCTGAAGCCACCAGCACCGCAGGCCGCGAGCGGCAGGGCGACTGCCACCATCGCCGCTTTCGTGCTGGCTGAAGCGATAACGCCCCATTGCCTGCTGTCAAAAGCTTGCGCGATACGCGACAATCGGCAACCTCCCTGATCTCGTGACAATTTGAGAAAAACTATGAGTGACACAGAGTTAACAAGCAGTGACTTTACCGAGGCGGCCGAGCCGTTTCGCCTCTTTGCCGCATGGCTGGACGACGCTACCAAGAGCGAAATCAACGATGCCAATGGCGTGGCATTGGCGACCGTCGATGCCGAGGGCATGCCGGACGTAAGG
Organism: Mesorhizobium sp. B2-3-14; assembly: GCF_006442175.1. Lineage (NCBI taxonomy): Bacteria > Pseudomonadati > Pseudomonadota > Alphaproteobacteria > Hyphomicrobiales > Phyllobacteriaceae > Mesorhizobium > Mesorhizobium sp. B2-3-14. Next base: position 59,480 of record NZ_VFVP01000005.1, read on the forward strand.
ATGGTGCTGCTCAAGGGGTTCGATGAAAGCGGCTTTGTGTTCTACACGAATTTCGAGAGCGCCAAGGGCCAGGAGATTCTTGGCAGCATGAAGGCGGCGATGTGTTTCCATTGGAAATCGCTGCGCCGCCAGGTGCGCATTCGCGGTCCGGTGGAGCTCGTCAGCGATGCGGAAGCCGACAGCTATTACGCCACGCGGCCACGCGGCAGCCGCATCGGCGCCTGGGCGTCGAAGCAATCGCGCCCGCTGGAAAGCCGCTTCGCGCTGGAAAAGGCGGTCGCAGAATACACGGCGCGTTATGCCATCGGCGAAATCCCGCGACCGAAACATTGGTCGGGCTTCCGGATCGTGCCGAAGACGATCGAATTCTGGCACGACCGGCCGTTCCGGCTGCATGACCGCGTGGTCTTTTCACGCAACGCGGCAGGCGGCTGGGACAAGGCCAGGCTCTATCCCTGAAAAAACCTTCAGCCCTTTTTCCTGGTCATGAATGCCGTGAGAGCGGCGCGCGCCTCGTCGGATTTCAGCCGCTCGCGGAAATGCTCGCTCTCTATCCCGATGCGGGCAACCAGATCGTCGCGTGAGCCACGCATCAGGTCGCGCGCGATCTTGAGCGCTTGCGGTGGCTTGGCCGCGATCTGGCCGGCCGCTGCAAGCACCGAAGCCTCCAGCCCACCTTCCTCGACCACCTCGTAGATCAGCCCGGCGGCCTTCGCGCGCTCGGCCGAAAAGCCCTCACCGAGACCGAGCAGGGCGAAAGCACCCTGCTGGCCCAGGATGCGGGGCGCCAAAAGGCTCGACCCTGCCTCGGGCACGAGGCCGAGATCGACGAAGGGGGTCCGAAACACGGTGCGCGGAGTGGCGAAAGTCAGGTCGCAGTGCAGGTTAATCGTGGTGCCGATGCCGACCGCGATACCGTCGACGCCGGACACGATGGGCTTTTCGACCCCGGCCAGGACGATCAGGAAATCCCAGACTTCGGTGCCGCCATCGCCGCCGGTGGCCACGACCATGAAATCGGCAAGGTCGTTGCCGGAGGAAAAGGCGCCCGGCACGCCGAAAAAGACATGAACGCGGACCGCCGGATCGGCGTCGCCTTCGGCAAGGGCCGCCGACATTTTCGCATACATGGCACGCGTCAGCGCGTTCTTCTTGTCCGGCCGGTTCATGCGGATGATCTGGATGGCGCCCTGGCGGTCGACGAGGATGTGGTCTGTCACGGTGTTTTCCTTGTGAAGGTCAGGCGGAAATCAGTGCCTCGGCGGCAGCAGCCAGGCTGACGGCGCCATCGATGACGCGCTCCTTCAAAGCGCTGGCTTCGCCAAGCAGGTTCTCGGCGAAGAAGCGGCAAAGCGCGATGCGGCCCTGGTCGGCAAGAGCGGCCCGCGCCAGATAAGCGCCGCCGGCGGCAAGCGAGATCAGCCGGAGATACGGCGTGGCGCCAGCCAGCGCCTCCTCCGTCCGGCCCTCGGCCGACAATTTCTGCAGGAAACGCGTCGCTTGCGTCAAATCGGAGAGCGCCTGATCGAGAGTGTCGGCGGTGCGGCCAAAACCTTCGAGGTTCGACGTTCGCACGGCATTGGCGATACCGGCCAGTTCGTCGATGTAGCCATGCACATGCTCGCCGCCACCGAGCGGCAGTTTTCGGGTCACCAGATCGATCGCCTGGATGCCGTTGGTGCCTTCATAGATCGGCGCGATGCGCGCGTCGCGATAGTACGCGGCCGCACCCGTTTCCTCGATGAAGCCCATGCCGCCATGCACCTGGACGCCAAGCGAGGCAACTTCCACGCCGACATCGGTCGAAAACGCCTTGGCGAGCGGAGTCAGCAAATTTGCACGGTCGCGCCAATGCGCCGCCTCGCCGCCTGACGACACGCGCGCCATGTCGATGGCGTGGGCACAGGAATAACCGATCGACCGCGCGATCTGGGTTAGCGCCTTCATGGTCAGGAGATTGCGCTGCACGTCGGGGTGGTGGACGATCGGCGCCATGCCGGCGCCGGCGTAATCCGCCGCCTTGCCCTGGCGGCGTTCATTGGCATAGGCAATCGCCTTCTGGGTCGCTGCTTCCGCGACCGCGACGCCCTGCATCCCGACGGCGAGGCGGGCATTGTTCATCATGGTGAACATGCAGGCGAGGCCCTTGTTCTCCTCGCCGATCAGCCAGCCGATGGCGCCAGGCCTGGCGCCCTGAAAACCATCGCCATAGATCATGGTGCAGGTCGGCGAGGCATGGATGCCGAGCTTGTGCTCGAGGCCGGAACAGAAGACGTCGTTGCGCGCACCGAGCGAGCCATCGTCGCCGACCAGGAATTTCGGCACCAGGAACAGCGAGATGCCACGCGTTCCGGCCGGCGCATCGGGAAGCCGCGCCAGTACCAGATGGATGATGTTGTCGGTGAAATCGTGCTCGCCGTAAGTGATGAATATCTTCTGGCCGAAGAGGCGGTAGGTGCCGTCGCCGGCGGGCTCGGCGCGGGCGCGCAAGGCGGCGAGGTCCGATCCGGCCTGCGGCTCGGTCAGGTTCATGGTGCCCATCCATTCGCCGGAGACGAGCTTTGCCAGATATGTCGCCTTGAGTTCCTCGGAAGCGTGCTTGTCGAGCGCCTCGACCGCGCCCATGGTCAGCGTCGGGCCGATGCCGAAGGCCATGGCGGCGGAGTTCCACATTTCGAGTGCGGCGACGCCGAGCATGGTCGGCAGCGCCTGGCCGCCATACTCTTCCGGCCCGGAGAGCGCATTCCAGCCGCCTTCGATCCAGCGGCGATAGAGTTCCTTCCACCCCGGCGGGGTGGTGACCGCGCCATCGCCGAGCACGGCGCCATGCTCGTCGCCGATTTTATAAAGGGGGGCCACCTCCTCGGAGGCGAAACGGCCCGCCTCGCCGAGGACGGCGTCGACCAGATCCTCGCTGAGGTCTCCGAACGCTCCCGTATCGATGGCGGATTTCATGCCGGCCACATGCTTCAGGGTGAACGCGATATCCTCGACCGGTGCCCGATACATGCCGCTCGATCCTCCCTTATGCATCGGCCTCGCCGACCCTAGGGCCAGTGCCGCCGCAAAACCATCCGCCTTTGGGCGGTCTCCCATCGCCTTTTTACGTAAACGTCAAATTTTGTCACGCTGATTTTGCAATCAGGCGGGGCTGTATTAAATTCGACAGATAGCCGGACCAAATCGACCGGCGACGGAAAACCAGCGACCGGAAGATTCTCATGCTTGCCAGACCTGACGCCTATCGCTGCATCGAATGCGGTTTGCCCTATCGGGCAACCGGGTTTTCCTATTATCACGGCGACCTGGGAAATGGTGCCGCCTACTGGTCGGATCGCGGCATATTGTGCTCGCCGCGATGCTCGCTTTCCCACCACCGCAAACGCGCCGTCGAAGGTACGCTGCAACAGGAGCCCGCGCCCGACCCGTTCGAATTTCAACCGTTCAGCCTGCGCTAGCTTATCCCGCACCAGGGTCCGAGAAGCATTTTCTTAACCATAGCGGTCCAGGATTTACCCTTGATCAACGGGGATTCCCTGTTTTGAAAAGGACGGCGCGCCTCCTTCGCCGCACGGCGCTTCTCGCTTTCGCGGCAGCGATTGTGCTGGGCACGGCGGCAAAGGCTTCGGACTTCTCCGAGCCGTGGAAGAGCGCTGACCGCGCGCTCGTCATCGACGCCTACGAATACAATTCCATCGACTGGGCCCAGCTTGTCACCGACAAGCGCATCGTCGCCTTCATCAACAAGGCTTCCGACGGCATGCCGCCGCCCTATTTCTGTTTCGGCGGCGACACTGACGTGAAACTGTGCAAGGCACTGTGGAAACGTCACGCGGTGACGCGCGAATTGTTCCAGACACGCAGGGTCGTGGCCAAGGCGCTCGGCATGAAATGGGGCGCCTATCATCTCGCCCGTCCCGGCAATCCGGTCGAGCAGGCCAACAATTTCCTCGATTTCGCCGACCCCGCACCGGACGACCTCATGGCCCTCGACATCGAGGGCATCGATCCCTCGCAATGGATGTCGCTCGACGATGCCGAGGAGTTCGCCCGCCAGGTGCATCGGCGCATCGGCCGTTTCCCGGTGCTCTACACCAACGGCAAGACCGCCCAATATATCGCCGACAACCGCTACAAATACCGGCTCTTGTCGCGGCTGCCGCTTTGGTACGCGCGCTATAAGCCTGACATCGACGTGCATTTTCCGATGGGCAACTGGCAGGGCTACGCGCTCTGGCAGTTCTCGGCGCAGGCCAATTGCGGCCGCTTCCGTTGTCCCTACAGGGTTGCCGGCACACCCGACAACATCGACGTCAACGTGGCGCCCACGGATGCCGTCACTCTGCGCCAGCAATGGCCTTTCGGTGGCCTGATCGACGTGCCTGCCGATTATCTTGCCAGCGTACCAGTGCCGCTCTCGCGGGAAGCCGCGCTCGCCGGCAAGGCCACCATCATTTATGCCGATGTGGCGACGCCGCCGACCTTCGAGGAAATGGTCGCCGTGCTTGGTTCGCGGTGGTCAAAATTTCGCGACGGGTTCCGCATGCCAGTCGTGAAGACGGTGCCGCGACGGCCGGGGTTCGGCATTGTCCAATATGTGGCCTGGAAGCGGGGCGGGCAGCGTTCCCCCGAACAGCTTGACGCCGCCTTTGCCGCGGCCGACCCGGTCAGCACCGCTTCGACAACCCTCGACCGAAGTCAGCAATAGCCGCCACCCGGTCGGAGCTTCAGCCGGCCTGCTCGCGCGCCACGGCCTGCCAGCCTATGTCGCGGCGGCAGAACCCGTCCGGCCAGTCGATGCGGTCGAGGGCGGCATAGGCCCGCGCCTGCGCCTCTCCGACGGTGGCGCCGCTCGCCGTGACATTGAGCACACGGCCGCCATTGGCGACCAGCGCACCGCCATTGATTGCGGTGCCGGCATGGAAAATCTGGACGCCTTCACCGGCGGCGTCCTCGACGCCGCGGATGACGGAGCCTTTCTCCGGTGTGCCGGGATAGCCCCTGGCCGCCATCACGACGGTCAGCGCCGCCTCGTCACGCCAGCGCACCGACATATGCGCGAGCTGGCCATCGGTCGCGGCATTGAGCAGCACCAGCAGGTCATCCCTGAGCCGCATCATCAGCACCTGGCATTCCGGATCGCCGAAGCGGGTGTTGTATTCGATCAGCTTCGGCCCGCTTTCCGTGATCATCAGTCCGGCGAACAGAATCCCGGCGAAAGGCGCGCCAAGCTCGGCCATGCCGCGCATGGTCGGCTCGATGATCTCACGCATGGTGCGCTCGATCATGTCAGGCGTCATTACCGGGGCCGGCGAATAGGCGCCCATGCCGCCGGTGTTGGGACCGACGTCGCCATCACCGACGCGCTTGTGGTCCTGCGCGGTGCCGAAGGGAAGCGCCGTGGTGCCGTCGCAGAGGCAGAAGAAACTCGCCTCCTCGCCGGTCATGAATTCCTCGACCACCACCTCCGCGCCGGCAGCACCGAAGGACCCGTCAAAGCAGGAAGCGAGTGCCGCCCGTGCCTCGTCCATCGTCATGGCGACGGTGACACCCTTGCCGGCTGCGAGCCCGTCGGCCTTGATGACGATCGGCGCGCCCGTCTTCTCGACATAGGCCTTGGCCGAGGCCAGGTCGCCGAACCGGCCATAGGCGGCGGTCGGAATGTTGTACCGGGCGCAGAGGTCCTTGGTGAAACCCTTCGAACCTTCCAGCCGCGCGGCGGCCTTCGAAGGCCCGAAGACGCGGATGTTTTCGGCGCGCAGATCATCGGCGATGCCGGCGACGAGCGGCCCTTCCGGGCCGACCACGACGAGATCGATTTTCTTCTCCCGGCAGAAGGCAACGACCGCGGCATGATCGGTGATATCAAGCTTCACCAGTTCGGCCTCGCCGCCGATGCCCGGATTGCCGGGGGCCGCGTAGAGCTTGGTCAGCAGCGGCGAAGCGGCGATCTTCCAGGCCAGCGCATGTTCGCGGCCGCCGGAGCCGAGAAGAAGAACGTTCATGGCCACCTCTTGATGCCGCCTATCCCATAGAGAAAACAACCCGCTATTGCTCTCTGGGCGACGGGTCAAGGCATCAGGGTGGATTGCGCACGGGAACGTTATCCCTGTCGAATAGGGCGCCGGCCACCACCGCCCCTATTCCGGCGCTCGTTCAGCCCTGAAAGACCACCGGAAACCAATCCTCGCGCAGCTTCTGTCCCGGCTGCATGCCATGGCCGTGATAGGGCGGCGAGGTGCGGCCCGGTCGCTCGACATAATGGGCATCGTCGCCGACCCAGCGCAGCGACAACGCCCGGCGCCGGGCCGCGGTCATATTGCCGCGCGCGCCGTGTGCCGTCCTGAAGTCGAACAGGATGGCGTCGCCCGGCTCCATCTCCCATTCGATAACTTTCATCGACGGATCGGTGTCGGGATCGGGCACCGGACGATAATCGCCCTCGGCCGCGTAAAAATTGCCGTCGTCCAGCCAGCGCACCGGCAGGATCATCTTGTCCCATCTGTGCGAGCCGGCGATCAGGCGCAGCGTCGCTTCCTTCACCGGATCGATGGGGATCCAGAAGCTCACCGTCTGCTGGCCGTCGACAAAATAATAGGGGATGTCCTGGTGCCACGGCGTCGGTTTCTGCGTACCGGGCTCCTTGACCAGCACATGGTCGTGGAAGAACTGCGCGGTGCGCGACTGCATCACCGCGGCCGCCAGTCGCGCCGCCGGCGAATTGCGCACGACATCGACGAATTCAGGGATACGCTCCCAGTTGCAGTAGTCGTCGAAGAAGCTGCCCTTGCCGCCAGCGATGTCGGACGCGGTGGCGCTGCGGCTCCGCATGTTGCGCTCGATGCCGCTGGCAATCGTGTCGACCCAGCCCTTGAAGGCGCCGCGGATACAGACCGCGCCGTCACGCTGGTAGTCGGCAATTGTCCGCGCATCGATGATTTCGGTGTCGATTGGCTGCGCTGCGGTTTGGGAAGCCATGGGGTCCTCCTCTCAGGATCGAGGCCACTATCGCAATCTCCTCTCATTCAGTAAAATAATAACTTCTCATCTGACACATAGGTTTTGGCTATGAGCCTTACGCTCACGCAACTCCGCTATCTCATTGCCGTCGCCCGCCATGGCAGCGTTACCGGCGCGGCGCGGGCGATCAACATTTCGCAGCCGTCGATTTCAGTGGCCATCGACGCCATCGAAAGGGATTTCGGCCAAAAGCTGTTTGTGCGCCAGCGGGGAAGCGGCGTTTCGCTGACCTCGTTCGGCCGTGTCGTGGTAGCGAAGGCAAAGCAGGTCCTTGCCGAGACCGACGAACTCATGAGCCTGGGTTCGGGCAATTCAGCCATCGGTGGCGAGCTGGTGCTCGGCTGCTTCGAGGATCTGGCACCCTTTTTCGCGCCGGGCCTCATCCGCGCCTTCTCCGAACGTCATCCAGCGGTCGCGGTTGTCGTCCGTGACGAGACGTTCGAGACGCTCGGGCGACGCTTGGCGGATGCTACCGTCGACCTCGGCCTCAGCTACGATCTCGGCCTGCCGTCGCATTTCGCCCGCATCCTGTTGCACGAGCTTCGGCCGCATGCGCTGCTGCCGGCGGGCCATGCGTTGGCGGGCCGCCCCGAGGTCAGCCTGGCGGATCTGGCCGCCTACCCGCTGATCACGACCGACCAGCCGCATAGCTGGCAGCATATGCTCGACCTGTTCCGCGGCCGTGGCCTGTCGCCGGTGGCCGACATGCGAACAAGTTCGTTCGAACTCCAGCGCAGCATGGTGGCCAACGGCTTCGGCGTCGCGGTCAGCTATACCCGCCCGCATGGCGACCGCAGCTATGACGGCTTGCGCCTCGTCTGCAAACCGCTGTCGGATCCGCTGCCCATGCAGCGCATCATTCTCACCCATGATACGCATCAGCGCGTGTCGAATGCGGCGCTGACTTTCATCGCGGTGGCGAAAGTCTGGTTTTCCACACGCGACATCTTCGCGTCGTGACGGTTGGCGGGCCGCCGCTCCTCCGCTTGCCGCTTGACGGTTTCCGCCGCTGCTGCCACTCCATGCCGATGGAACCTGTCCAGTCGAAAGCGGCCCAGGGTCGCGTCGCCGATGCGCCGAACCGCCATTGGGTCTATCGCGTGCTGCCGCGCGCCATCTGGCCCTATGCGCAGCTGGCGCGGTGGGACAGGCCGATCGGCTGGCAGTTGCTTTTGTGGCCATGCTGGTGGTCGGCGGCACTTGCGGCGAGCGCCTATCCGCGCCCAGGCGACCCGCTGCTCTCGCTGCTGCCGGCGCCCTTGTACCTTGTGCTCTTCCTGATTGGCGCCATCGCCATGCGTGGCGCCGGGTGCACCTATAACGACATTGTCGACCAGGACATCGATAACCAGGTCGAACGCACCCGCTCACGCCCGCTACCGTCCGGCCAGACCACGCGCCGGCGGGCCTGGCTGTTTCTTGTCCTGCAGGCCCTGGTCGGCCTGGCGGTGCTCCTGCAGTTCAACAGCTTTGCCATTCTGCTCGGCGTCTGCTCGCTGGCGATCGTCGCCGTCTATCCATTCATGAAGCGGATAACCAACTGGCCGCAACTGTTTCTCGGCCTCGCCTTTTCCTGGGGCGCGCTGATGGGGTGGGCGGTCGAGTTCGGTGATCTCGATGGCCCCGCCATCATGCTCTATATCGGTTCGATCCTGTGGGTGATCGGCTATGACACGATCTATGCCCACCAGGACAAGGAAGACGACGCCATTGTCGGCGTGCGTTCGACCGCGCGGCTGTTCGGCGACAACACCAAGGCATGGCTCGCGGGGCTCTATGGCGGTACGCTGATCTGCTTCGCCATCGCCTTCGCCTCGGCGCAAGCCCCGGTGGTGGCACTGGCGGGATTGATCGCCGCCGGCGCCCACATGGCGCGGCAGATCGCGGTTCTGGATATCGACGATCCAGACCAGTGCCTGCGGCTGTTTCGGTCGAATAACCAGGTCGGCTGGCTGATTTTCCTCGGCCTCATCGGCGGCGCGCTGTGGGTGACGCTGAAGCCGCTGGTGTAGCGGCTTATCCTTCTCCCCGTCTCTATACGAAGAGAAGGTGGCGGCAGCCGGATGAGGGGCAGCGCCGACCTTTGGAGGCGAGGCGAGGGTTCATCGACGAACCAGCGCACACGCAATTAAGGCCAAAAAATCATGCCAGCGCTGCCTCTCATCGCCCTGCCGGGCACTTCTCCCCGTATAGTGACGGGGAGAAGAACGCTAGTCTCTTGAAATGATCTCCTCGCCGCCGATCACCAGCCTGAGGCCGAGGTCACCGGCTCTGCGGCGGGCAAGAAAGCGGGGGCGGCGCATATTGGAAACGCGGCCCTTGCGGCGCTCCCGCGGCGGCAATGTCTTGATGGCGGCGCCGAGCGATTCTTCCAGGGTGCGGGCGACGCCATCGGATTCGATCAGCAGCATCGGCAGACGGTAGGCGTCGGCCCAGGCGCGCCAGTCGGCGGCGACGTCTTCGAGATCGTCGGCCACCAGCAGCGGCACCGACAGCATCGGATCGTTGTGCAGGAGTTCTAGGGTCACCGTGACATTGCCTTCCGGATCCTCCATCGCACGGGCGGCGACGCCGCGAAATGCATTGGCGGGCAGCACGATGATCGCCGGCAGGCCGCTCATCTCGAGCAGGCGGCGGATCACGGCGCCGCGCTGGTCGATGGTGAAGGTTACGTCGCCATAATCGTCGCGCGTGGCATAGCTCACCACCTGCGGCAGGCGGAATGGGTCGAGACGCATGTTGCGTCCCGCCCAGACTGGCTTCAGTCCAGTGTTCACGTTCATAGAGCGCCTTCCTGTCTGTCTCCTGAGAGCCGGTGTCCGGTTCTCTCCGGGCCAGTTTTCCCGGCCTCGTTATGGGGAAACAGTAGCGCCGGCTCCTTACCGCCGCGCTTAAGAAAGTCGGTTAAATTTTGCTGATCTCAGGGATGGTTATCGGAATGCCACCAGCCACAGGATGGTGAAAGGATCAGATAACCTTACCAGGATTCATGATGCCCGCCGGATCGAAGGCAGCCTTTACCCGGCGCATCAGATCGATGGCCATCGGCGGCGCGGTGGCGATCAGTTCGTCGCGCTTCAACTGACCGATGCCGTGCTCGGCCGAGATCGAACCGTGCAGGCTGCGCACCACGTCATGCACGGCCTTGTTCATCGCATGATAGAGCGCCAGGAACGCCTCGTCGTCGCCGTCGACGGGCCGTGAAATGTTATAGTGGAGATTGCCGTCTCCCATATGGCCGAAGCAGACCACGCGGGCGCCGGCGCTCACTGACGCCACGGCGCCGGCGGCCTCCCTTATGAAGCGCGGTATCGATGCGATCGGCACCGAAATGTCGTGCTTGATCGAAGCGCCTTCCGGCTTTTGTGCCTCGGGCAACAGCTCGCGAAAATCCCAGAAGGCATCGCCCTGCCCGAGGCTGGCGGCGATGACGGCATCGCCGACGAATTCCTGCTCTAGACCCGCCGAAAGCACATCCTCGATCAGCGCCCGAGAATCCTCCGCTGAGCGGCCGGACGATATCTGCATCAGCACGTACCAGGGCCAGTCTTCGGCCAGCGACCGCACGACGCCCTGGGCGTGCGCAAGGGTAAAGTCATACGGGCGCTTGCCGATCAGTTCGAAGGCCGTGAGTGCGGCCCCGGCGCGGTCCATGGCCAGGCTGAACAGGGAAAGGGCGGCTTCGGGCGACGACAGGCCGACGAAGGCGACGTCCCTCCCCTTCGGCTTCGGGAACAGTTTGAGCACGGCGGCGGTGATGACACCGAGCGTGCCTTCGGCGCCGACGAACAGGTCCTTCAGGTCGTAGCCGGTGTTGTCCTTCTTCAGTCTGCGCAAATCGTCGAACACCTCGCCGGTCGGCAGCACCACCTCGACGCCGAGGCACAGTTCGCGCGCATTGCCATAGGCCAGCACGCCGGTGCCGCCGGCATTGGACGACAGGTTGCCGCCGATCTGGCAGGAGCCTTGCGCGGCGAGCGACAGCGGAAACAGCCGGTCGGCGGCATCGGCCGCTTCCTGCAAGGTCTGCAGGATGACACCGGCCTCGACCGTGACCGTATTGGACAGCACATCGATCTCGCGGACGCGGTTCAGCCGCGATAGCGACAGGACGATCTCGCGACCGGATCTGTCCGGCACCTGCGCGCCGACCAGCCCGGTGTTGCCGCTTTGCGGCACGATCGGCGTTCCGGTCTCTGTCGCCAGCCGCATGATCCGGCTGACCTCGTCGACGCTGCCCGGCCGCAGCACCAGGGACGTCGCGCCGTGCCAGAGGCCGCGTCGCTCGATCAGATAAGGCGCGATGTCCTGCTGGTCGCGCAGCGCATATTTGTCGCCGACGATCGCCGCGAAACGATCGATGAGGGCGGGATCGAGTGTCTTTGCGGTTGCGGTCATCTGGGAAAACTACGTTGTGGGCTGTGCGTTGTCACGAGGAGCGGCGGCACGGGAGAGCCGGTCGTTGATGGCCTCGCCGAGCCCGTCAAAGGGAATTGGCTCGACGGCGATAATCCGCGCGCCGCTACGGTCCAAATCCTGCATGTAGGCAAAGAGATTGCTTGCCGCTTCACGCAGGTCACCTGACAGCGAGAGGTTGAGGAAAGCGGTCGCGCCGCGCCAGCCTTCCGCGCGCTGGTCGCCGAAGGCAAGCAACGCTTCTCCTTCACCAACCGTGCCGGCATTGAGCCGAACAGCCGCGCCCGGTGCGTAGTGCGAGGCAAGCATGCCCGGCGCCTCGACGCCGGCAATGCCGCCGCGCAGTAGCTCCATGCGGATGGCCGCCTCGATCTCGTCGGCGGCAATGCCGCCGGGCCGAAGCAGGCGCAACCTTTCGCCTTCGGCCTTGACGATGGTCGATTCCAGCCCGACCGGCGTGGCGCCACCATCGACCACCAGTTTGATGCGCCCGCCTAAATCCGCAGCCACCGCCTGCGCCGTCGTCGCGCTGATCTTGCCAGATGAGTTGGCGCTGGGCGCGGCAAGCGGTCGGCCAAGCCTGGCGATCAGGTCGCCGCCAAAACCCCTCGGCATGCGCACGGCGATCGTGTCGAGCCCGGCCGTGACCAGCGGATGAATGCCGTTGCCGGGGCGCTGTGGCAGTATCAGCGTCAGCGGACCCGGCCAGAAGGCAAGCGCGAGCTTCCTAGACAGCGGATCGAACGAGGCGATGCGCTCGGCCATCGCCATGTCGGCGACATGGGCGATCAGCGGATTGAAACGCGGCCGCCCCTTGGCTTCGAAAATGCGCGCCACGCCAATGCCGTTGGTGGCATCGCCGGCAAGCCCGTAGACGGTTTCCGTCGGGATGGCGACGACATCGCCGCCCAGGAGCAGCGCCAACGCCGGTTCCATCGCTTCGCCGACGGCAAGTATTTCAGCCACTCTCGTCACCTCGCGGATGCCGGCTGCGTAATACGACGGGGCCGCCGGGGCAAGCGGGCATTGGCAATTCATCAATTCCTAAAATGCTATCTTTCCACGAAAGCCGGCATCAATCGCCGAGTACTATCGTGCGGCTTCTGGGCAATGGGAGCTATGTCGGTGTCTGTTCGTATCTGGGGAGCGCTTGCCATCACTTTGGCCTCAATGGGTGGCGGGGCTCAGGCCTCGTCGCTGGTCTTTCCCGGTGCGCCGGCCTCGACACCCTCCATCCTTGCGCTGAAGGCGGCCGACGGCAAGGCGAGCGATGTTGTGTCCGTCGTTGTGCTTGGCGAGCCTGACGTCACCTACGAAAAGGTCGCGGCAATCCCCGGCAAGGCCGAGGCGAGGCACTCCTTCGCGCAGAGCCCGATGATCATTAGGGGCGGCGTCGTCGGCGACGCTTTCTCGACACCCATGCAGGCCAAGGCGCCGGCCGCGGCAACGGCCCCAGCCACCCCAACCGCCCCCGCCACGGCGACAGCCTCGGCAGCCCCCGCGCCGGCAGCGCACGGGAAAGCAGCGGCACCGGCGGCAGCCGCGCCGCCACCGCCAGCCCACCAGCCTGCTTCAGGAGCCGGCAAGGTCAAGTAGCGACCACGCAAACCGGACGGGCAAAATGCTCGGCCGCTTGACGGCGGTCTGGCGTCCTGCGCACCACTGTCCGGCGAATTTCGTCTAGAGTATCTTGCCGGCGGCCCTGCGGCTGATTTTCGCCAAGTGGCTCCAGCGGACGCAATTGCATCGTTCAAGGCAGAGGGGGTTGCTCATGAAAAATTCGAAGACCGTTACCGTGGCAGGGCTTCTGTTGGCGTCATTGCTTGGTGGCGTGGCCCAAGCGGACGACATGCTGGGATCCTATGTCGCGCGCATTTCCGATCGCGACCACCAGGCGAGCGACGGCTATGCGCTGGATGGCGCCGCGCAGATGGTGCGGCAAGACCGCGCCAACTGGCACAAATTCCATCGCCGCGACGGCGACGACGAGGGCGACGCCTGGTTCAGGACCAACGACCAGCGCGCCGACCTGCAGCGCATGCTGGAGCGCCCCGGCGCGATGAGTTCCTCGACCAAGCGCGCCATCGTCAATGGCGAGCCGCTGATCCAGGTCGACGTCTTTGAAAACAGCGTGCGCGTCAGCATCCTGGAGAACTGATCAAATCAATTTGGGAAGACGGCGGAAGGGCGGCGCGAAAGCGCCGCCCTCGAGAACCTGTTAACTGAAAATCAGGCTGCTTCTTCCTTGTCGTCGTCGTCTTCGGACTCGCCGTCTTCGGATTCTTCGGCGTCATCGCCTTCGGCCTTCACGGTGTCATCGGCGTCGTCTTCGTCAGACTCTTCGCCGTCTTCATCGTCGCCTTCCTCGTCATCGCCATCTCCGTCTTCGTCAGACAGATCAGCGGCTTCGACCGTGATCGCAGCGGCGTGATCGAGGGCGGTTTCGGAAGCGGATTCAAGCGGCTCGGCAGGAGCCGAGGTTTCTTCTGTCACTTCGATTTCGTGATCGGAATTCATGGAAGCCTCCGTTGGGATGGGGAACACGCCCCTTTTGCCACGGAGAGATCATCCTCATATGACTGTAAGCCGGCTCGAAGGGCCGGCCGGAACATATTTTTCCCGGGGCCTGCGGCCCCTCTATCCCGGCGTGATCTCAGGACAAACGGAAACCGTTTGTCCGAGAAAATCGGTGCCGACTTTTCGAAAAGTGCTTCTCAACCAGCGATTTTCGAGAAATCCGCGACCTGACCGGTAGCCGTTCGAATGCGCGCGAGCAGCGCCAGTCGGTTGGCACGCACGGACAGGTCCTCATCATTTACGAGAACATGCTCAAAGAAGGAATCAACGGGTTCACGCAACACGCTAAGCGCCAGCATGGCAGCCGAAAAGTCTTGGTTTTGAATTGCTTCGCCGGCTTGCTTCTCGGCCTGATTCACCGCGGCAAACAGCGACTTCTCCGCATCTTGCCGGAACAACGCCGGCTCAACGGTTTCGGCGACGGCCGTTTTCTTCTTCTCCTCGGCGGCCAGAATGTTGGCGGCACGCTTGGTGCCGGCGAGCAAATTCTTGCCGTCCTCGGTGTCAAGGAAAGAGCCAAGCGCCTCGACGCGGCGCACGATCTGCAGCAGGTCATCGGATTGAGGCGTGATCACCGCGTCGATGAGATCGTGCCGGGCGCCCTGGTCGCGAAGGTAGACTTTCAGGCGGTCGTGGAAGAAGGCGAGGAGGTCTCGATCCACGGACTTCCCGTCGCCGACTTGCCCGCGCCCGTGCGCATGGTCGCCGCCTGACTCGGCCTGCTCCCTGGCTTGCCTTTTATCAATCTGGTCAACAGTGGTCTTTCGATGTTTGGCCATGGTGGAAAGAAGCGATAGCGGTGTTCCATTCTCCAGAGTCAGCCTCACCATCCCAAGCGCGGCTCTGCGCAATGCGTAGGGGTCCTTCGACCCAGTCGGCTTTTCATCGATGATCCAGAAACCAACCAGCGTATCAAGCTTGTCGGCGAGCGCCACGGCGACCGACACTGGATCGCTCGGCACATAATCGGACGGCCCTTGCGGCTTGTAGTGTTCCTCGACGGCCGCGGCCACGGATGGATGCTCGCCCTGCAGCAGTGCATATTTGCGGCCCATCGCGCCCTGCAATTCGGGAAACTCGCCGACGACTTCAGTGGTGAGATCGGCCTTGGCGAGAACAGCAGCACGACTTGCGAGGGCGGGATCGGCACCGACAATCGGTGCTAGCTGTTCGGCCAGTTCCCTGATCCGCTGCACCCGCTCGCCCTGCGTGCCAAGCTTGGCATGGAAGGTCACATTGAGATGGTCGAGCCGCGCCATGCGCTGGTCGAGCGGCTTTTTCAGATCGAGCCCGAACTTCTCGGCCGATGCCTGGAGTTGGTCAAGGTCCGGCAAATCGCCCTGGTCGGTAGTCCAGAAATAAAGCGCGTCGGACAGGCGGGCGCGCACCACCTTGCCGTTGCCGTGGGCGATCTCCTTGCCGCCGTCCTTCGCCTCGATGTTGGCGGTGAGGATGAAGCGGTTGGAAAGCGCCTCGCTTTCCCCCTGCGGCCGCGTGACAAAACACTTCTGGTTGGCGCGGATGGTCAACCGGATCACTTCCGCCGGAATGGCAAGGAAAGCCTGCTCGAACTCGCCCATCAGCACGACAGGCCACTCGACCAGCCCGGACACTTCTTCAAGCAGCCCCTCATCCTCGACCAGGTCGAGCCCGTTGGCGAAGGCGAGGTTGCGGGCGTCGGCGAGGATGATCTCCTTGCGACGGTCGGCGTCGAGCACGACCTTGCCCGCCTCCAGCTTGCCCACATAATCGTCGAAGCGGCGCACGGTGATTTCGCCGGGCGCGAGGAAACGGTGGCCGTAGGTGATGTTGCCCGAACGGATGCCGTCGATCTCGAAATCGACCACCACCGGCTCCTCGGTCTCGGGGCCGAAGGTGCACAGGATCGACTGCAGCGGGCGCACCCAGCGCAGCGAGCCCGGTTTGGCCGAGGCCGGTCCCCAGCGCATCGACTTCGGCCACGGAAAATCGCGGATAATGTCAGGCACCAGTCCAGCGATGATCTCTTCGGCCGCCCTGCCCGGCTTCGAAATATGGGCGACGTAGAAGTCGCCCTTCTTCGGGTCGGAATGGACATGCGCCTCGGCGATCGAAGACAGGCCGGCCTTGCGCAGGAAGCCCTGGACCGCCTGTTCTGGCGCCGATGTCGACGGACCCTTGATTTCCTCGTGAATGTCTTTTGAGCGCGCGGTGAGCCCGCGTATATCGAGCGTAAGGCGCCGGGGCGTCCAATACTCACGCGCCGCCTCATAGGTGAGACCCGCCTCGACCAGGCCGTCGGTGAGCATCTTCTTCAAATCGCCCGCCGCCTTGCGCTGCATGCGGGCAGGAATTTCCTCGGAACGAAGTTCAAGAAGCAGGTCAGGCATCGGGGTCAGCTCATACGGGAGAGTGGTCCGGGCGGGGCATAGCAACTCGGCTGGCCGCTGTCACCCTTTCCAGAAATTTTGGCCACTCTGTCGGGACGAGCCGAACCCGCCCGTCCTTGGATCAAAGATTTCCATGAACCGAAAGCTGCGCTGAAGCGACCCACGCTCAGGCAGGGAACTATTGGCTGAACGACGATGAAAACGGCATCCAGACTTCTTCAGATCCTTGCGCTCAGCGCCTGCTTCACCGCGCAGGCCCACGGCGCCTTCTCGATGCCGGGCGTGCGGCAGGCGCTACGGACAATGGCTGGCCAGAGCGGCCAGATCTTGCCGCCGATCAATGCTTCCCTCGGAATGATCGAGGACGCTTGAGGCTCAGGCCGCCAATCCACCGGCCTGCGTCTTCAAGAACGCCTCGCCGCAGGCCTTCGCCAGATTGCGCACGCGCAGGATGTAGCTCTGGCGCTCGGTGACAGAGATCACGCCACGCGCGTCCAGCAAATTGAAGACATGGCTGGCCTTGATGCACTGGTCATAGGCCGGGAAGACCATCTTGTGCATCGGCAGATTGTCGTTCGAGGCCGGCGCGCCGGCCTCGAGCAGCGCCTTGCACTCGGCCTCGGCGTCCTCGAAATGCCTGAGCAGCATCGCCGTGTCGGCGTATTCGAAATTGTGGCGCGAATATTCCTGCTCGGCCTGCAGGAACACATCCCCATAGGTCACCTTGTCGGCGCCCTCGCGGCCGTTGAAGTTGAGGTCGTAGACATTGTCGACGCCCTGCACATACATGGCCAGGCGCTCCAGGCCGTAGGTGAGTTCCCCCGCCACCGGCGCGCATTCGATGCCGCAGACCTGCTGGAAATAGGTAAACTGCGACACCTCCATGCCGTCGCACCAGCATTCCCAGCCAAGCCCCCAGGCGCCCAAAGTCGGGCTTTCCCAATCGTCCTCGACGAAGCGTATGTCGTGCAGCAGAGGATCGACGCCGATCGCCGCAAGCGAGCCGAGGTAAAGCTCCTGCAGGTTCGGTGGATTGGGCTTCAGGATCACCTGGTACTGGTAGTAGTGCTGCAGCCGGTTGGGATTCTCGCCATAGCGGCCGTCCTTGGGACGGCGCGAAGGCTGGACGTAGGCGGCGTTCCAGCCCCTGGGCCCTAGCGCGCGCAACGTCGTTGCCGGGTGAAAGGTGCCGGCGCCGACCTCCATGTCATAGGGCTGGAGGATGACGCAGCCATAAGCCGCCCAGTAATTGTGCAAAGTGAGGATCAGCCCCTGGAATGAGCGGCTGGGATGCATATGGGCTGGGATTTCAATCGTCACGGTGGCCTCGGCGACACAGGCTAGCTTGCGGCCACGTCCTAGAGACACGGCGGCGAAGCGTCAAGCAAGGCGCGCGCCCGCGACCTTTGCAGGACCGGTCGAAAGCTTTGCGAGCGGCTGGCCCATTGCCGGACGTGGCGACCTGCGCTCTCTTCGAAGCCCTGTATCACCCATGTCAACGACGACAGGTCAAGCCATGTCCAACCCCGTCACCATCCGCCCCGTCACGCGCCAGGATTTCGACCGATGGCTGCCGCTGTGGGACGGCTACAACGCTTTCTATGGCCGTTCGGGCGAGACGGCGCTGGCAAGCGACATCACGGCAATGACGTGGTCCCGCTTCTTCGACGCCTATGAGCCAGTGCATGCGCTGGTCGCGGAAAACGAAGGCGAGTTGCTTGGCCTCGTCCACTACCTGTTCCACCGCAGCACGACGGCAATCGCGCCGAACTGCTATCTGCAGGATCTTTTCACCAACGAAGCCTCGCGCGGCAAAGGCGTCGGCCGGGCGCTGATCGAAGGCGTCTACGAGCGCGCCCAGGTGGCCGGTTCCGGCCGAGTATACTGGCTGACGCATGAAACCAATCACGCGGCGATGAAGCTTTATGACAAGGTCGGCGAACGCTCTGGCTTCGTCGTCTATCGAAAGATGTTCTGAGCGCGTTCTGAGCAGACGGACATCAAAACGAAAACGGGGCTCCGAGAGCCCCGTTCGGATTCCAAAAAGGCGTTTCACCCCTTCGGGGCGGGAACCGGCTCCGGCTTGACCTTCGGGGTTTCCTGCGCCGTGTTGGACTCGATCGGCGGCAGGCCCTTCATCAGCTTCTGTTGCAAGGAGGCAAGCACGTCGGGATCCGGCTTCAGGTCGCGGGCCTGGTTCCATTGGAAGGTGGCTTCCAGCTTGCGGCCGACGCGCCAGTAGGCATCGCCGAGATGGTCGTTCAGAACCGGATCTTCCGGCTTCAGCGAGACCGCGCGTTCCATCTCGCGCACCGCGTCATCGAACCGGCCGAGGCGGAAATAAGCCCAACCCAGGGAATCGACGATGTAGCCGTCGCTCGGCTTGAGATCGACGGCCTTCTGGATCATCTCCAGCCCTTCCTTCAGGTTGGTGTTCATGTCGACCCAGGAATAGCCGAGATAGTTCAGCACCTGCGGCTGGTCTGGCTGCAATTCCAGGGCCTTGCGGAAATTCGGCTCGGCCTTTGGCCATTCCTTCAGCCGCTCATAGGCGATGCCGCGCTGGTAGAAGATGTTCCAATTGGCGGCGGTCGGTGTCTTCAGCACCTCGACGGCCTTGTCGTAGAGATTGGCGGCGGAGCGGAAATCCTCCTTCGAGGAGTAGACACCGCCGAGCGCCAGATAGGCGCGCATGTCGTTTGGATGAGCTTCGACGAAGGCCTTCAAATGCGTGATCGCCTCGTCATGGCGGTCGAGATCGGCAAGGTTGAGGCCAAGCTGCAGGTCCGAAATCTCCTTCAGTGGCGAAGAGTCGGGGATGCGCCGATAGAGTGCGATGGCGCCCTCGCCGTTCTTCAGCTGTTCGGCCACGGCGGCGAGCTGCACGAGGGCAGCGTCGCTGTCGGGCTTCAGGGCCAAGGCATATTGCAAATAAAGGCGCACGAATGGCTCGCCGCCGCCACGGTTGAGCGCGGTGGCAAGATCGAGCAGGATTTCGGAAGCACCGTCGGACGGACCGGACACGAAGGGCGCGATCTTGTCGCCCTTGCTGATCCTGTCGCGCAAGGCGACGATTTCCAGCTTGCCCGGCGAGAACGCCTCGGCCTGGTCGAGAACCGACATCGCCTTGGCCTTGTCGCCCTTACGGGCCAGGAACGAGGCATAGGCCTGCGCATTGCGCATCCAGGTTTCAGGCGCCGCACCGCCGGCGGTGGTGTCCTGCATCGTCGCGGCATAGATAGCCTCGGCCTTTTCAGGCATACCAGACGCATCGGCGATCAGGGCGCGGTGGAAGGATTTGAACAGGCCGAACCAGTCCGGCCCCTGCAGCTTGTCGATAGAAACCATCGCTTCGCTGGCCTGGCCGGCACCTTGCTCGGCCCAGCCGGACATGACGCCGGAGATCAGCCGATCGAGATCGGATTCCAGCGACAGCTTGAGCCAGTACTGTGCCTTGGTGAAATCCTTCTTGTGGAAGGTGTCGACCGCCAGCGCCAGGCGCGAGAAGCGTTCGACATCGGGCACTTCCTTGAGCTTGTCGGCATAGACCAGCGATTCGTCGAAGCGGCCTTGAGCGATCAGCGACAGCATCAGGCTCTGCTGCAGGGCTGTGTCACCAGGATTGAAGGCCAGGGCTTGCTTGTAATAGGCGATGGCGCTGTCGAGGTCGTTGTCGCCCTCGGCGATCCTGGCAGCCAGATAGGCGCCCGAGAATGACGAGATCTTGACCGGTTCGGTGGATTGCTTGGCATAGGCCGGCAATGCCGAAATCGCCATGCCCGTCACAATTGCCAGCCTTGTCAGCCAGCGCGCACGTCCTTGCTGCATCATATCCCTTTCAGCCAGGCGCCATCTCCGCGTCAGCGGATCGACCCAGACTCGATCTTTCCAGGCAAAGCATGGCCTTTTTGGGGTCGCGCTTCAATCCGCCTGAAATTCACAATCGGGTCACCCGATTAACAAACCATGGCTAAATGGGACGGTTTTGCGCGTCAACAGGCCGCCGCAGCCGCGCATCGCGATAGCCGCCGCTTGCCACCGCGCCGCACAGCCCGCTCCATTCGCAGCCGCCGCACGCCTTGCGCACGTGGCCGGTCGAAAACGCCTGCCGCAGCCTTGTCAGGATGGCGGCATCGAGATCGACGCGGATGCCGTCCCGGATCGGCCGAGCCAGCAGCGCTTCCACGTCTTCCGCGGCCTGCCGGTCCCGCCCGGCCGCGCCGTCACGCAAGCAGTGCGGTTCCGGCTCGCCAAGCAACGGAGCGCAGATGTCGTCTGGTCCGGAAACGAGGAGGATGTCTTCGCCCCGGCTCAAGCGCTCCGCGATTCCGTCATAATTGGCGGTGAAAGCGGGGCTGTATCCCTTGCCCACATAGGTGAGCAGGCAAAGGAGATGGTGGGCGCGCAGCCTGACCGTCACGGCTTCGGCAAGTTCATCTTGCCGCGCGGGAGCGCCATCAGCGTCGCGGCGCCAAGCGCCGATTTCAGCAACCCGCCGACGATGAACGGCACGAAGCCGAAGGTGATGGCCTTCTCGGCGCCGATCATGACGGCAAGCCAGGCTGTGCCGAGAGCCAGGCAGGCAAGATTGCCGAGCAGCATGGCGGCGAAGGCAAGCAAAACCCTGTTGCCGTTCCAGCCGCGCTCGGCCAACCAGCCGACCAGCGCGCCGGTGACAGGAAAGGCAAAGAGATAGCCACCCGTCGGGCCGACGAAATGCTGAATGCCGGCAGCGCCGCCGGCCAGGATCGGAAAGCCGACAGCACCTTCGACCAGCCATGCGGCGATCGTCACCGCGCCAAGCCGCCAGCCATAGAGTGCGCCAATCAGCGTCACGGCGAAGGTCTGCATGGTCACCGGAACTGGCACCATCGGAACCTCGATGTAGGAGGACAGCGCCAGCAACAGCGTGCCGAGCACGACGGCGCCGGCTTGCCAACCGAGCGATCGCTGCTGGAGACGCAGCGGGCTGAAGGACGGTCTGGCGGACGAGAATGCGAGGTTGGTCATAGGCTTCCCTTCGGTCGATCCGAAATTATAGATAATTTCTGTTTTCGATCTATTATCGAATCCACATTTCTGGAGCGATAGCAAGCCTGGGCTTGGGAAAAGATCGTTCAACCCACGATCGCGAAAGCTTCGCGCGTGGCGCCGGAGGCTGTCTTGACCGGCTTGCGGCCAATCCATTGGACATGCCGTCCCAATGTTGCCGCGGCCGATTCGGTGTTTCCCTGCCGCAAGGCGGTGAGGATCGCCCGGTGGTCCTGGTCGGTGCGCGTCTCCCACTCCGAGCGCCAAGCCGCGAACAGGAAGCGCGCGCTTGCCGCGTGCAGGTCGTCTATGGTGGCAAGCAGGCGGGGCATGCCGCAGGGCGTCAGGATCAGCCGGTGAAAGGCGCGATTGGCCTCCTCCCACGACCTGACGTCATGGGATTTGTCGCCGGCTTTTGTCGCCTCCTCGGCCTGGTCGAGAATGGCCGAGGTCAGATGCGGCGCGGCTTGGCGCAGTGCCAGCACTTCGAGTGCGGCTCGCATCTCGGCGACCTCCTTGACCTCGCCCAGATCGAAGGCAGCTACACGCACGCCACGGCGCGGCTCACTCACGGCAAGGCCCTGCGCCTCGAGGCGGCGAAAGGCCTCGCGCACGGGAACGTGGCTGGTATTGAATTCCTCGGCGACATGATCCTGCCGCAACCTCGCCCCCGGCTCGATCGCGCCGGAGATGATGCGATCCGCCAAAACCTTGCCGATGCGGACGGCGATGGTGTCGTCAGTGCCCTTAGCCATGTTTTATAGATAATTTGCGGTGGTGCGGCTTGTCGAGACGGCAGGGCGAATTCACAGGCGTCTTTTCACTGACGGCCGCCGGTAGCAAGCCGTCAGGCGCTCAGTTCACGCGGCTGATGCAGAAGTCGATGACGTCGATCAGCGCCGATTTCTGCGGCGTCTCTTCCAGCGGCGCCAGCGCGTCGCGGGCGATCTCGCCGAAATGGCGAGCGCGCCCGATCGTGTCGGCAATGGCGCCGTGGCGGGTCATCAGGCCGATCGCCTTTTCCAGCCCGGCGTCGTCGGTGACATTGTCCTCGATGGCGCGCTTCCAAAAGGTGCGTTCGGCCTTGCTGCCGCGCCGGTAGGCGAGGATGACCGGCAAGGTCACCTTGCCCTCGCGGAAATCGTCGCCGACATTCTTGCCCAGATCCTTGCTGGTGCCGCCATAGTCCAGCGCATCATCGATCAGCTGGAAGGCAAGGCCGAGATTCATGCCGTAGGAACGCAGCGCCGCACGGTCGTTGCGGGTCGCCTGGGCGATGACCGGGCCAACCTCGGCGGCGGCCGAAAACAGCGCGGCGGTCTTGGCCTTGATGACGGCGAAATGCTCGTCCTCGGTGGTTTCGAGGTTCTTGGCGGCGGCCAGCTGCATGACCTCGCCCTCGGCGATAATCGAGGCTGCGCTGGACAGGATGTCGAGCGCTTCGAGCGAGCCGACATCGACCATCATGCGGAAGGCCTGGCCGAGCAGGAAGTCGCCGACCAGCACGCTGGCCTGGTTGCCCCAGATCATGCGGGCGGTCTTCTTGCCGCGCCGCATGCCGCTTTCATCGACCACGTCGTCATGCAGAAGCGTGGCCGTATGCATGAATTCGACCGAAGTGGCGAGCTTGACGTGGCCCTCGCCGGCATAGCCGAACATCTGCGCCGCAGCCAGCGTCAGCATTGGCCTGAGCCGCTTGCCGCCGGACGAGATCAGGTGATTGGCGACCTCGGGGATCATCTCGACGTCGGAGCCGGCCTTGGACAGGATCAGCTCGTTGACACGTCCCATATCGGCAGCAGTCAGATCGATGAGATCCTTGATGGAGGCG
Organism: Mesorhizobium sp. B2-3-14; assembly: GCF_006442175.1. Taxonomy (NCBI): domain Bacteria; kingdom Pseudomonadati; phylum Pseudomonadota; class Alphaproteobacteria; order Hyphomicrobiales; family Phyllobacteriaceae; genus Mesorhizobium; species Mesorhizobium sp. B2-3-14. The sequence goes on from NZ_VFVP01000005.1 coordinate 82,724, forward strand.
GGCTCCCGCTTCCCGTTTTCGATGTTGAGAACGACACCCACGACAATCACTCCCGTCTTGGTATAACGCGTGCGACGGCACCCTTAGTCCCGACAAGACTCTAGGGCCGCTGGCACGGCCACGGCAAGTGGCGAATTGGCGCGGCGGCGGCGACAGCGTGTCAACGCCGGGAAATGCGGGAATGCGGCCGCACGTTTACATGCACGCCGCAACCTGCGAGTTTCTTGCGATGATAGAGCTCATCCGCACCAACGACGCCGTCATCATCTCCTTTGTCGAATCGCTGATGCGCGATGCCGGGATCGGCTGCTTCGTCGCCGACCAGAACATGAGCGTGCTCGACGGCTCGCTTGGTATCCTGCCGCGACGCGTCATGGTGGATGCCGACCAGGCCGACGCCGCGCGCCGCATCCTGACCGATGCCGGCATCGCCAACGAGATCCGGGGGAAATAATGTCGGCCGCGCCAGCCGCCCTTGTCCCGGATACGCCGGCCCACACGGTCGACGCGTTCCACCGCGGCCGGTTCTGGCTCGTGCAGCCCAAGCATGGCGGCCATCGAGCCGGGATGGATGCAATGATGCTGGCCGCATCCGTACCGTCCTCGTTTGGCGGACGGCTCGCCGATTTCGGGGCCGGCGCCGGTGCTGCCGGTCTTGCGGTGCTGTCGCGCTGTCCGGGTGCCCAGGCTGTGCTGGTCGAACGCGCGCCTGAGATGGCGGCCTTCGCGGCAGCCACGCTTGCCCATCCGGGCAACGCGCACCTCAGCGATCGCGCTGCCGTGCTCGTCGCCGATGTCACCGTGTCGGGCCGCGCCCGGGCCGCCACCGGCCTTGCCGACAATGATTTCGACTTCGTCATCATGAACCCGCCTTTCAACGCCGCACGGGACCGCGCCACTCCCGAGCCGCTAAGAAAGGAAGCGCATGTCATGGAGGACGGACTGTTCGAAAGCTGGATCCGCAGTGCGGCGGCGGTTGTCAGGCCGCGCGGCGGGCTTGCCGTCATCGCCCGGCCCGAACAGCTCGGCGCCATTCTCGACGCGATTTCAGGCCGCTTCGGCGAAGCCGAGATGCTCGCCGTGCACCCTCGCCCGGACGCGGCCGCAATCCGCATTATCGTGCGGGCAGCACTTGGGGCACGAGGAAAGCTCGCCATCCGTCCGCCCCTGATGCTTCACGCGCGATCGGGCAACGGCCCCGACGAGCGCAGCGAAATGATCACCAACGGGCTCGCCTCGCTGTTCGGAGACTGAGCTGTTGGCGGCCTACACATTGCCGTTGGCCGGGAAATCCCTACATGCCTGCAACCATCGCCGGAGACCACGCCATCGTGAAACGTCTTTTCAACCGCCTGCTGCCGAAGTCCTGGCGCTCCTCCGTCGTCACCGTTCCGGTCATCCGACTGCACGGCACCATCATGGCCGGCGGAGGCCAGTTCCGGCCGAGCCTGTCGCTTGCTTCCACCGCCGGACTGATCGAAAAGGCGTTTTCCTTCGAGGCGCCGGCGGTCGCGATCTCGATCAATTCGCCGGGCGGCTCGCCGGTGCAGTCACGGCTGATCTTCAAGCGCATCCGCGACCTTGCGGTCGAGAAGAATAAAAAGGTCCTGGTCTTCGTCGAGGATGTCGCGGCGTCCGGCGGCTACATGATCGCGGTCGCCGGCGACGAGATCTTCGCCGATCCCTCCTCCATCGTCGGCTCGATCGGCGTGGTGTCGGCCTCGTTCGGTTTCCCGGAACTGATGAAGAAGATCGGCGTCGAGCGCCGTGTCCACACCGCCGGCCAGAACAAGGCGGTGCTCGATCCGTTCAAGCCCGAGAAGAAGGAAGACGTCGAGCGGCTCAAGGTGCTGCAGCTCGAAGTGCACGAGACCTTCATCGATCTGGTCAAGGAGCGCCGCGGTACGAAGCTGGCGGACGATCCGGACCTGTTCACCGGGCTGTTCTGGACCGGCAAGCGAGGCCTGGAGCTCGGCCTCGTCGATGCGCTGGGCGACATGCGCACGGTGCTGAAGACCCGCTTCGGGCCGAAGACCCAGCTCAGGCTGGTGGCGGCGCCGCGCGGTTTGTTCGGCCGCTTTGGCCTGTTCGGCTCGAGCAAGGGCTTTTCGGCACCCGATATCGCCGCAGTTGCCGCCAGCGGCGTCATCGATGCGGCGGAAGAGCGCGCATCGTGGGCGCGCTTCGGGCTTTGAAAAAGCCATGAAAGCGTCTAGCATGGTTGCCCGAAAGACCCGACCGGCCGGTCTTACCGGCCCAGCGTGGTAGGAGTTTGACATGCCGCAGCTCATTTTTTTCGCCGTCGTCGGCGTCGCCGCCTATTTCGGTTACCGCACCTTCGTGCGCGAGGCTGAACGCGTGACGGCCAAGGTGCGGCGCACCGAAAAACAGGCGGCCAACGGCGCGATGGGAACGCTGGTCAAGGATCCGCAGACCGGCGAATACCGGCTGGCCAAGGACTGACCCTCATTTCACTCGCAATCGAGACTGTGGAATCCGGTCAGCGTGCCCGGACATGGGCCGCACCCGCCAAGATAAACCTAGCTTTGCACGTCACCGGCAGGCGCGCCGACGGCTATCATCTCATCGAAAGCCTGGCTGTGTTCACGCGCTTTGGCGACAGGATCGAGATCGCGCCGGCCGACGCCGATGAGTTCAGCGTGTCCGGCCGCTATGCGGCGGACGTACCGCTCGATGGCGGCAATCTTGTGCTGAAGGGCCGCGACGCCCTGCGGCAGGCCGCCGGCGTTCGGAGCACGCCGCCGGTAAGCATCAGGCTCGAAAAGAACCTTCCGGTCGCATCCGGCGTGGGCGGAGGGTCGAGCGACGCGGCGGCCGTGCTGCGCGGGCTGACCGAGAGCTGGGGGCTGGAGCTCGACAGCGCCGAGCTGGCGCGGATCGGTCTTTCGCTTGGCGCCGATGTGCCGATGTGCCTGGCGGCAAAGCCGCTGGTCGCGCGCGGCATCGGTGAGGAACTGTCGATGGTGCCGGATTTTTCAGCACTGGGTCTCGTGCTGGTCAACCCGGGCGTGCCGGTCTCGACGACGGAAATCTTCGCCGCACTCTCCCGTCGCGATAATGAGCCGCTGCCGCCGCTGCCGCGCAGCATCGATTTTCACAGCCTGCGCAACTGGCTGGAAATCACCTGCAACGATCTCGAGCGGCCAGCCCTTGCGATGCAGCCCGCCATAGGCAGGGCGCTTTCATGGCTTGATAAGGCCGGATCTGGCTTTTCACGAATGTCCGGGTCGGGCGCGACGTGCTTCGGCCTGTTCGAGACCGGCAATGTCGCCAAGCGCGCGGCGGCCGAGATCCGCAGCCGCCAGCCCGACTGGTTCGTCGCGGCAACGCGCAGCATGGCGTCGGAGGCTGGGCGAGATGGCCAGAATTGACGAGAGCCGTGCCTTCATTCCGGTGCGCATCGCGGTGCTGACTGTTTCCGACACACGCAGCCTGGCCGACGACAAATCTGGCCAGACACTGGCCGATCGCATTACCAAGGCCGGCCACATCCTGGCCGCCCGCGATATCGTCACCGACGACCGCGAAAAAATCCGCGACGCCGTTCTGGCGTGGTCGCGGGACAAGGCCGTCGACGTCGTGATCACCACTGGCGGTACCGGTTTTACCGGACGCGATGTGTCGCCCGAGGCGCTGGAGCCGATCTTCGAAAAGCGCATGGACGGCTTTTCGGAAGTGTTCCACCGCATTTCCTATGACAAGATCGGCACCTCGACGATCCAGAGCCGGGCGACCGGCGGTGTCGTCAACGCCACTTTCGTCTTCGTGCTGCCGGGCTCGCCCGGCGCCTGCAAGGACGCCTGGGACGGTATCCTCGAGCCACAGCTCGATTACCGGCACATGCCCTGTAACTTCGTCGAGATCATGCCGCGCCTGGACGAACATCTGCGGCGCGGCAAATCGGCGTCGTAAGCAACGCCACGCAGAGCCGTTGCAAAAATCACCCCCGAGAGCGGTGCTTCGGCTGCGCTGGCCAGATTTCGGCGTCGAGCCGCCTGGTCGCCAGCCCGCGCGCTAAGGCCTCGGCGGTGCCGTCATTCTTGGACAGCGACGCCGCCTGTCGCTTGCTGATCACTAGTCCGTCGGCGAGCGCGCGGTTTGCCGAAAAGACCCGGGCCAGGAACGGTGGACGGCTGCCCCGCGCCCGCGAGAACCGGGCCGCTATTGTCTGCCTGGCCGTATGGGCGACGACGGCGTCGATCCAGCCCTCCACCAGCCTCGCACCCGGTTCGAGAAACAGCAGCCAGTCACCCTTGGCCTGGCGGATGCCGGCGGCGATGCCCCCGCTCCCCACATAGTGGCAGCCGGCATGCTCGGCGACGCGATGCGTCTGGTCGCTGGAGCCCGTGTCGCAGACGACAACCTCGCGCACCACGCCCTCGACCGCGCCGCCAATCAGCGTCGCCAGCGTACGGGCGAGCCCCTCCTCGTCATTGTGCGTTTCAATCAGAACACTGAGCATGGTTAGCCGAATAGCGGAAAGCGTTGGTCGGCGCCAGTTTTTGCAGCGCACCATAGAAAGTTCTTGATTTGTTCTCATCGACAAAATAGGAATAGTTTCATGAGCAGAGCGATTCGACACAACATGGACAGTCCCTGGGAGCGGGCGAAGATGGAACCGATCATGCGCGCCGACATTGCAGCCTTCGGAGCAGGGCGAGCCGAAATGGCCAACGCGATGATCGAGCAGAGCGGCATGCGGGTCCGTCCGGACCGCAACCGCGGCCGGTCGGCAGGCATCAATCCGTCCGGCCGGTTCGAACCTGTCAGCCGGCATGTCTTCGACGACGGCTGGAGTTCGCTGGAGGAACTTCCTCCCTTTAAGACCGAGGTGCAGGTGGAAAAGCCGCGCACCATCATCACCCGCAACGAATCGCCCGACATCTCCTTCGACCGGTCGATCAATCCCTATCGCGGCTGCGAGCACGGTTGCGTCTATTGCTTCGCGCGGCCGACACACTCGTTCATGGGCCTGTCGCCGGGCCTGGACTTCGAATCCAAGCTGTTCGCCAAGCCCGACGCGGCACGCCTGCTCGACAAGGAATTGTCAAAGGATGGCTACCAGCCGCGCACCATCGCCATCGGCACCAACACCGATCCCTACCAGCCGATCGAGAAGCAGTACCGGATCATGCGCGAAATCCTCGAAGTGCTGGAGGCGCGCGGCCACCCGGTCGGCATCGTCACCAAGTCAGCCCTGGTCGTGCGCGACATCGACATTCTGTCGCGCATGGCGGAGCGGGGCTTGGCCAAGGTGGCGCTGTCGGTGACGACGCTTGACCGCATGCTGGCCAGGACGATGGAACCTCGGGCATCGACGCCGACCAAGCGGCTGGAGGCGATCAGGCAGCTTTCGGATGCCGGTATCCCCGCTTCGGTGATGGTGGCGCCGATCATTCCGGGCCTGACCGACCAGGAGATGGAACGCATCCTCGACTCGGCGCACCATGCCGGGGCGCGCGAAGCCGGCTATGTGGTGCTGCGCCTGCCGCTGGAGGTCAGCCCGATCTTCAAGGATTGGCTGCTGCGCCACTATCCCGACCGCTACCGCCACGTCATGTCGCTGGTCCGTTCGATGCGCGACGGCAAGGACTACGATTCGGAATGGGGCAAGCGCATGAAGGGCGCCGGGCCCTATGCCTGGCAGATCGGCCGGCGCTTCGAAATCACCGCCAAGCGGCTCGGCCTCAATGCCGAGCGGCGTACACTGCGGACCGACCAGTTCGTCGCTGCCGGCAAGGACCAGGAGCAGTTGATGCTGCTCTGAACCGAAAATCGCCTCGGCTGTTCATTGCCGCCGTGGCAAAGAAATCCCGTCCGGCCTGCCCCGGCCTGCAGACGGTGCCCTCCCGGTCCGGCGCCCCACCCGACCCGGAGGGACTTGCGGAGAATCGGAGCCGATGCGAACCTCGCCGCAACATGGCTCGCGCGCGTTCTGATTCTCCGCCTCTCTTCGAAATCGTCGAGAAACCCGATTTCTCCTTCGAGACGAAGGCGATGGCCGATGGTTTGTGGCCGGTCGCGGGGATGGACGAAGCCGGTCGCGGCCCGCTCGCGGGTCCCGTGGTCGCGGCGGCAGTGGTGCTCGACCCCGCCAATATTCCCGAGGGTCTCGACGATTCCAAGCGGCTTAGCCACCTGCAGCGCGAAGCGCTGTTCCTGCACATCATCGGCTCCGCTCTCGGCGTATCGATGGCGTCGATCAGCGCCGAGGGCATCGATGGCACCAACATCCTCAAGGCGAGCCTCGAAGCGATGCGCCGCGCACTGGTCGGGCTGCCGGTGCAGGCTAAGCTCGCGCTCGCGGATGGGCGCGACGTGCCGCCGGGATTGCCCTGCGAGGGGCGCGCGCTGATCAAGGGCGACCAGCGCTCCCAATCGATCGCCGCAGCCTCGATCGTCGCCAAGGTCATGCGCGACCGCATGATGCGCGGCTGCGGCAACCATCACGACCGCTACGGCTTCGAAGTCCATATGGGCTACGCCACGGTCCGGCACCGCACGGCGATCGAGGCGCATGGGCCAGTGGCTCGGCTGCATCGCACCTCGTTTGCGCCGTTCCGGCTGGGCGGGACTGAAGTGGTTGAGGAAGAGAGCTTGGCCGGGCTGGAGTAAGGCGACGGCAGTGGCAATTCCATCTTCCCCACGAGGGCGGAGATTGGCCGCTTGACGCGCCGCTTTCTCCCAAAAAAGAAGCCGCCAGGTTGCCCGGGGCGGCTTCATGGCAGCGACTGAAGAACGTTCAGTTCAGCTTGGCCTTCACATCCTGCAGCGCGGACCTGAACAGGTCGGCTCCGGCCTTGGCGTCAACTTTGGCGGCGAGCAATGCGCGTGCCGCCTCGACGGCTATGTCGACGGCGCTGGCGCGCACTTCGGCAACCGCGTCACGCTCGGCTTGTCCGATCTTCTGCTCGGCAAGCGCGGTGCGCCTGGCGACGTAGTCCTCGGTCTTCTTGTGGGCGTCGGCGGCCAGCAGTTCGGCCTCGCGCTTGGCGGCCGCTACAATGTCGGCGGCCTCCTGCTCGGCTTCCTTGCGCTTCTTCTTGTATTGGCCGAGCAGTTGTTGGGCTTCGTCGCGCAGCTTGCGGGCCTCGTCGAGCTCACTGCTGATCCTGGCGGCGCGGGCGTCGAGCGCCTTGGCGATCATGCCGGGCACCTTGATGTAGATGGCGATGGCCAGGAAGATGGTCAGGGCAATCGTGGCCCAGAGCGTTGCGAGAGATGTAGCGTCCATGATGCGCTCCTCACCGGGCCACGGATTTGACCGCGGCCGCGATCTCGGCCTTGCTGGCCTTGCCGCCAACGAGTGCCTCGACGATCGCCGAAGCGGTATCCTCGGCGATGCTGCCGACTTCCTTCATGGCATTGGCCTTGATGGAAGAAATGCGTGCCTCGGCCTCGCCAAGCTTCTCATCGAGCGCGGCCTCGATCTTCTTGCGCGCGGTGTCGGCTTCCGCCTTCGCCGCATCGCTGGCCTGCTGGCCGATCGAGTTCGCGTTCTTCTTGGCTTCCGCCAGTTCCTGTTCGTAAGCGGCAACGGCGGCGTCGGCCTCGCCCTTCAACTTGGCCGCCTGGTCGAGATCCTGGCTGATGCGGTCGTTGCGGACATCGATGATGCCGCCGACGCGCGGCATCACGACCCGCTTCAGGAACAGGTAGAACAGCCCGAACGTGATCGCCAGCCACAGAAGCTGCGACGGAAACGTCTCCGGATTGAATGGCGGAAACGTGCCGTGCGCTTCGGCAGGCACGCTGGTGCCGGAATGCGTGTCTCCTCCGGTCGCAGCGTGGCTGGTGTCGGCTGATGGCGCGGACTCTTGCGCGAAGGCAGATGTCACGAACATGGACTATCCCCAGATATCAGGCCCGCCGCTTGCGCGGCCGGCCTGTCCAATCTTCTCAGTACTCAGCCGAACAGGGCCAGCAGCGCAATGAGAAGCGAGAAGATGCCCAGAGCTTCGGTCACGGCGAAGCCGAAAATCAGGCGGCCGAACTGGCCGTCGGCGGCCGACGGATTGCGCAGCGCGCCCGAGAGGTAGCTGCCGAAGATGTTGCCCAGGCCAATGCCCGCGCCACCCATGCCCAGGCAAGCGATGCCGGCGCCGATGTACTTTGCTGCTTCTGCGTCCATTTGTTCAACTCCTTTGGATCTGAAAATTCCGTTGCTATTCCATCCGGCGTCGTGCCGGAAACCTGATTAGTGCGAGGGATGGAGGGCGTCGTTGAGATACATGCAGGTCAGCACCGCAAAGACATAGGCCTGCAACAGCGCCACCAGCAATTCGAGCGCCGTCAACGCCACCGCCATGGCCAGCGGCAGGATCGATCCCGCAATGCCGAGCGCACCCAGCGCACTGAGGCTGACCACAAATCCCGAAAAAACCTTCAGCGTGATGTGGCCGGCGAGCATGTTTGCGAACAGACGAACCGAGAGGCTGACCGGGCGCGACACGAAGGAAATCACCTCGATCGGAACGACAAGCACCATCATCAGGAGGGGCACGCCCTTCGGCACGAACAGCTTCAGGAAGCCAAGGCCATGCTTCATGAATCCATAGACGATCACGGTGCCAATCACCATGATGGCCAAACCGAAGGTGACGATGATGTGGCTGGTGATGGTGAAGAAATACGGGAACAGGCCGAGCAGATTGGCGACCAGCACGAACATGAACAGCGAGAACACGAAGGGGAAGAATTTCATGCCCTGCGTGCCGGCGGCATCGCGCAGCATGTTGCCGACGAATTCATAGGCCATTTCGGAGACCGACTGCAGCCGGCCGGGAACCAGGCTGCGGCTCGACGTCGTCAGGTACAGGAAGGCCGCGGCAATGACCACGGTCGCGACCATGAACAGCGCGGAATTGGTGAAGGACAGATCATAGCCGCCGATCTCGATCGGAACCAGCTTGATGATATGGAACTGGTGGATCGGATCGACCTTGTCAGCTGCCACGTTCAAACCCCGTCAATGCCGCGCACGGCTAAATTACCATTGCCGCGCCAGGGCGGCTATTTGCTGTCGTCTCGGTCAGGACGCGACTTATCGCCCTGTCCGAATTCCGCCACAACGCCAGCTGAACGCATGACATTGAGCACGCCGGCGCCAAAACCAAGCAGCAGGAAAATGATCAGACCCCACGGCGATGTCCCCGCCATACGGTCGATGATCCAGCCGATGCCGGCGCCTACCACCACCCCGGCGATAAACTCGCTGGATAGCTTGATCGCCTGACCGTATCCGGTCACTGGTTTCGCGTCGTCTTTCCCCTCGAGCCGGTTCGGCAGCCTTGTCGCAAGCGATGCTCCAAGTTCACGCCGACGTCGCTCAAGATCGTCGTCGCGGATTTCGGGGTCATGCTGCTTGCCGCGGCCGGTTTCTCCGGTTCCGTCTGGCCTGTTTTTCTCGGCCATCGCAACCCCCCTGCCCGGGCAGACCGTCACCGTCCGTCCGCTTCTAAAGTCGCCGGCAACATAGTTAGAGGGTTTGCGCCCGTCAAGCCACGGAGGGAAGTTCCGCGCTGTGTATTTTAGCTAGTAAAATCAATCGGTTAGAAAGGTGCGACATCGTGCCCTTTGCGATCGGCGGGATGCGCCGCGCGAATCCCCCCGACAATGTCTCTCCGATCGACCGTGCGACCGTGCGAAAAGACGGGCGGGCGGCGGACCGTTCAGCTCCAGCCACCACCATAGGTCCGGTAGAAGATATGCAGGCCGATCTTGGTCATCTTCTGCATCGTGCGGGCCCAGCCGGGATGGACGTAATTGGCATAGTAGTGGGTCGACGATCCCACTTCCGGAATGAAGATCTTGCCAGCGGTGACGGCCATGCCGACATCCTGAGCGGTCTTGTAGGCGACCGGATTGTCGATGCGCTTCTTCCTGCCGTCGCAGGCGAAGGAGAACTGGCAGCGGTTGAACCAGCTGTCGTTCTGGTAGACGACGCCGCAGATCGAATTGGGATAGGCGGGATTGCGGACCCGGTTGAGGATCACCTGGGCAACGGCGGCCTGACCGCGCACTGCTTCGCCGCGGGCCTCGAAATAGATGCCGTTGGCCAGGCACTTCTGCTCCGGCTTGGAGAAGACGCTGGCCGGAAGCGGATTCTGGATCCACGAATGGTCGCCCTTGGCCATCGGCGGAATGAAGCGGCCGCTGTTGGGCTCTTCATCCTGAAGCAGGGCTTCAAAGGGCGAGGCCTTGGCATAGTCCGGCGCGGATTGCGCATAGGCGGTCGCCAGCACATCGGGATGGTCGTTGTTGACCAGGGCCGCAAGCATGGCCGGCACGCCGGGATCCGGCTTCTTGTCCTCACGCGCATGGAATGCCGCGGCGATCTGGATTTCCTTGCCTTTGATCCGCGGCTTGGCGAAGGCCATTTTCAGGTCGCCGTCCATGCTCGGCCGCATCAGCGAGGAGGTCCGCTGGAAGATCGAGCCGGCATTGAAGTTCTTCGGTGGCGCCACGGGAGAGACCTGGACGATGCGGCCCTTCTTGTCGGCGCGCACGACGCGATCCTCGTCGGGCGACCCGCTGACCTTGCCGCCCTTGCCGCGAAACGAGACGGCGCCGACACCGGGAAGGCGAACACCGGAACCCGAGATCGAGCTGGCGATGTCGGAATCGACGAACGGCATCTCGGCGGCGTGGACCGAACCGGCGACGGATTTCTCGACATAGGAATTCCAGCGCGTGGTCGGCGATTCAAGGCCGGAAACGAGGCTGGTCATGTCTTGGTAGGCAGCGACGGTCGGAAAGCCGATCCAGATACCGAGACCAATGATGAACGGAGACACAAGGCTGCGTTTCTCACCGGCGGCGGCCATCAGCCGCTTCAAGACACGTCGATGCACGGAACTCTCTCCAGGAACGCAACTGACCCCACTGGAGAGCAAAATGATGCATTAACCTTGATGGGACGTTAACGAGGTCGGTCAGGTTTTCTCGGTCGGCTAGAGGTCGTGGGTTCGAAGTCGGGCGGTTTTGCGGCGGAAGGCTCAGGTCCGCCGCAGGAAGATCGGCCAGGCGACCAGGGCGCAGGCGGCTGCCGACAGCCACACGCCGGGCCATGACCAGAGGTGCAGCAGCCCTGGAATGGCCACCGGAACCAGGAAGAAGCCGACGAAGACAAAGCTGTTGGCAAGGCTGAGTGCGGTTCCGACATGGCCTGCACCGGCAAGCGTGGCAAGCTCGGTATAGGCAACGCCGTGCCAGGCGGAGACCGAGATGCCGGCAACGACAAGCACCAGGGGCAGGACAGCGATCAGGAAGGATTGGCTGGCAGGCATCGTGGCAGCGGCCAGAACCAGCAGCCAGAGCACCACGAAGGCCAGTGCGCTCAGCGCACTGCACAAGCGAAGAAATTGACGGCGGTTGCCGTGGCGGTCGGTAAAGCGGCCGCTCCAGACGCGCATGACCATGGCGCCGAGCTGTACAACGGCGAGGCTGGCGCTGATCGCCATCGTGCCAAGCCCGGCGAAGTCGTGCAGGAACACCGACGCGAAAGTGAGGACCGCCACCTGCGGAAAGCAGAGCAGGCCGATGGCGGTCGAGATGCGCCAGACCTCGATGTTGCGCAACGGTGCCGGTCCGGCCACATCAGATGAGACGGCGTCGCCCGCCATCGGCGGTTCGTGCAGCCAACGCCAGGCGAACAGGGCGGAGAGAGCGGATGCCGCCGCCAGAAGCCCGAACACCGCGGCGAAACCGAAAGCCAGGGCAAGCGAAGGCAGGACGAGCGCGCCAAGGCCGCCACCAAGCGGCACCGCCGTCTGCCGGATGCTCATGGCAAAACCACGCTCATTCTGCCGGAACCAGGCCATGATTGCGCGGCCGCTCGAGCCATTGACACTGCCGCCGAGCAATCCCGTGACGAGCAGGCTTGCCGCCAGCAACGTGACATCGGGAATGCTTGAGCTTGTCGGCACGACGAGCATCGCCATCGCAAGCAGCCAGGCCGCCGTTGCACCGAGGCCGATCAGAAGCACGCGGCGATCCCCCCAGCGGTCGGTGAGCAGGCCCCATGGCAACTCACTGAGCGCAACCCCCAGGCCAAGAAGGCCGAGCGCCAGGCCAAGCTCGGCATTGCTCAAGTGATAGCCTTGGCGAAGCACGACCGCCGTTGCCGGTATGCCGGAGAAAGTGGCCGAGAAACCGGCATTCGCGGCAACCCCGATGCCCAGGACCTTCCAGCGGTGGTTGGGGCCGAAGGTCCGGCCGGCTGCGGTCGTGGCGATGCCTCGCCCGGATAGCTGGCAATCGTTGCGAATGACGGTGGCAGACATGATTACATTCCCGTGACGCCGGCCGAGCGGCCTTGACGGGAGGTATATAGCGCCATAGCTTCATCCATAAAATCAGGAAGATTTTGACCAATAATCCTGAAAATAGGGATGATCTTATGCGCCGCGTCACCTTCGATCTCGACGTGCTGAGGACTTTCGTCACCGGCATGGAACTGGGAAGTTTTGCCAGGGCAGCTGAGCGGCTTGGCCGCTCGACCTCCGCCGTCAGCGCGCAGCTGAAGAAACTGGAAGAGCAGGCCGATACGCCGATCTTCCGCAAAGCGGGGCGCGGCCTGTCACTGACCGAAGCCGGCGAGACGATGCTCGGCTATGCGCGGCGCCTGATCGAGCTCAATGACGAGGCCGCCCTGGCAATCCGCGACATCGAACTGGAGGGCTGGGTGCGGCTCGGCCTGCAGGAGGATTTCGGCGAGGCCGTGTTGCCGGAAGTGCTCGGTCGCTTCGCTCGCGCCCACCCTAAGGTTCGGATCGAAGCACGGATTGGACGTAGCCACGAATTGGCCGAGCGTGTCCTCTCCGGCAACCTCGACATTGCGCTCGCCTGGCATGATGGTACGACGCTGCCGTATAGCCGGCATGTCGCCGACGTGCAGGCGCGCTGGATCGGCCCGTCGAAACCGATGGAGGCGGGCCCCCACGATGGCGAGGCGCTGCAGCTGGTCGTGTTCGAGGCGCCTTGCCTGCTGCGCACCGTGGCGACCGAGACGCTGGATCGTGCCGGGCGGCCCTGGCGGATGGCGTTCTCCAGCCCCAGCCTTGGCGGCATATGGGCTGCGGTGGCGGCGGGCCTCGGGCTGACGATCCGCACCGATATCGGCCTGCCCGCGAATGTCCGGGCGCTCGCGCCCGGAATGCTAGGACTGCCGCCGCTGCCGAAGATGGCGCTGCATCTGCATCAGAAGGACGCCGAGCTCGATCCGGTCGCGGCGCGGCTGGCCGGCATCCTGCTGCAATCGGCGTTCGAAGCGTTGCCCGAGGGCGCCGAAATGAAAGAGAACCTGCTGAAAGTCGCTTAGCCGCAGCTGTCGGCGGAGGGGGTCGCCGCCCCTATCGTCAACGCTTCTTCGCGCGGCCGGCGAACGGATTGTCCGAAGTGCGCAGCGCGATGCGGATCGGCACGCCCGGCATGTCGAAGGCTTCGCGCAGGCTGTTGGAGAGATAACGGACATAGCTTTGCGGCATCGCGTCCGGCCGTGAACACTGGACCACGAAGCCCGGCGGCCGGGTCTTGGCCTGGGTGACGTATTTGACCTTCAGCCGGCGTCCGGCGACGGCGGGCGGCGGGTGATGCGTCAGGATGGCTTCAAGCCAGCGGTTGAGCTTGCCGGTCGAAACACGGCTGTTCCAGACCTTGTGCGTTCTCAACACCGCATCCATCAGCTTGTCCAGGCCGCGTCCGGTCTCGGCCGAGACCGGCACGGCCTGGATGCCGCGCGCCTGCGGCAACAGCCGCTCGGTCTTCTCGCGCAGTTCGGCCAACAGTTCCTGCGGGTTGTCGATCAGGTCCCATTTGTTGAAGGCAATCACCGGTGCCCGGCCCTCGCGGATGATCAGATCGGCGATCTGCAGGTCCTGCTTCTCGAAGGGAATGGTGGCGTCGAGTACGATGATGACGATCTCGGCGAAACGGATGGCGCGCAGGCCATCCTGCACCGACATCACTTCCAGCTTTTCGTGGATCCTGGCCTTGCGGCGCATGCCGGCGGTGTCGAACAGTTTTATGCGGCGTCCGCGCCAGTCCCAGTCGACCGAAATGGAATCGCGGGTGATGCCGGCTTCCGGTCCGGTCAGCAGCCGCTCCTCGCCGATCAGCGCGTTGATCAGCGTCGATTTGCCGGCGTTCGGCCGGCCGACGACGGCGATGCGCATCGGCTTGGTGTCGTCATAGGATGGCTCGGCGTCCGGATCGGCGATGTCCTCGCCGATCAGCACCTCGCTGGCGGCGGCGTCTTCGTCTGTATCCTCGTCTTCACCGAAGGCGCGCGCCTCGCCGAGGGCTTCGATCACGGCGTCGCGCAGGTCGGGCATGCCCTGGCCGTGCTCGGCAGAAACCGGGATCGGTTCGCCAAGGCCAAGTTCCCAGGCCTCCAGCATGCCGCCCTGGGCGCCCTTCGCCTCGGCCTTGTTGGCGACCAGCACGACCGGCTTGCCGGATTTTCGCACGATCTCGGCAAAGGTCCTGTCATCCGGCAGCAGGCCGGACTTGGCGTCGATGGTGAAAAAGATCAGATCCGCCTCGCGGATGGCGATTTCGGTCTGCGCGCGCATGCGGCCCGGCAAGGTCGAAGCGCCGGCGTCCTCGAAGCCCGCGGTATCGATGACATCGAAATGCAGATCGTAAAGCTTGGCGGCGTGGACGCGGCGGTCGCGGGTGACGCCCGGCGTGTCGTCGACGAGCGCCAGCTTTCTTCCCACCAGCCGATTGAAAAGCGTCGATTTGCCGACGTTAGGTCTGCCGATGATGGCGACTTTGAATGTCATCCGACCCTACATCTTCCATGCATGTCGTGGTCCCAAACCGCTGCGCGCCTTGGGCAAGGGGTCACGATGCACTGCCCGACCCGCGGATCAACTCGGACATCAAGGTCGCCCGCTCGCGCGTGTTGCGCGGGGCGCCGTCATCCGAGGCGATCTGATCGAACAGCTTCAGCGCGTCCTGGGTCTTGCCTTCCTTCCAGGCGGCAAGGCCAAGCGCCTCGCGCGCGCTGTGGCGCAGCGTGTTGGTGTCCGACGTCAGCGCCTCGACGCGGCTCGAAACGTCGGCGAAGGAGCCATGATCGACGAGCAGGAACGCCGCCCTCAGCCGCGCCATGTCGCGCAGGCCCTGGGGAATGGCGGTGTCGGCGGCGACATCGTCGAAGTCCTTGACGGCGGCAGCGACGTCGCCCTTGTTGGCCTTGACGGTCGCGGCGCGCATGCGGGCGAGCAGCGGATAGGCGCCGTAGCCATCCTTTTCCAGCTGATCGAGCGCGGCCAGCGCGTCATCGTTCTTACCGTCATTGGCGAGCTTCAGCGCCTGCGAGAAGGCATCGCCGGAGCGATTGGCGCGCGTCTCGTCCCAATAGCGATAGCCGACGAAGGCCGCGGTGCCGAGCACCACAAGCACCGCAATGACAAGCAAGGCCGGGCCAAAACGGTCCCACAGCTTCTGCGCCTGCTCGCGGCGCATCTCATCATTGACTTCGCGAATAAAACTGTCGTCGGACATCAATCAAACCATTCCTGCCCCGGGCCGGGGCGGTTCATGAGCCCGCGTTTTAGCGAAATTTTGTCGGCATGGAAGGGGTTCGGCCGGAAAATCGGCTATTCCCGGGGCAAACAAATGTTTGTCCCCGGCAAACAACTGTTTGTCCCCCGGGCAAACCAATGTTTGTCCCCGGGGGCAAACCCACGAAAACCCAATCGCACCGGCGCCACATTTGCGCGATAGCCGGCTTGCCGACCACCCGGAGCCCGTGAATTTGCCGATGCCTTGTTTGTCCCGCGTTGTTTTGTTCTCGCTTGCCTCACTCGCCACCGCCGGCGTGGCCCTGGCCGATCCGCCCGCGCCACCAGCACCGGCAAGGCCGAAGCAGATCGTGATCATCTCCTTCGACAGCGCGCGCGACATCTCGCAGTGGAAGCGCAGCCGGGCGCTGGCCCAGCGCACCGGCGCGCATTTCACCTATTTCCTGTCCTGCGTCTTCCTGCTGTCGCCCGAGACACGCGGCCAATACACCGCGCCTGGCAAGACGGCGGGCAAATCCAACATCGGCTTTGCCGCCTCCAGGCAGGACGTGGCCGAGCGGCTGGAACAGATCGGCCTCGCCGCCCATGAGGGTCACGACATTGCCAGCCACGCTTGCGGTCATTTCGACGGCAAGGACTGGAGCAAGGCAGACTGGCTGAAAGAGTTCGCCTCTTTCGAGCACATTTTTGAGAACGCCTATGCGATCAACGGCATTGCGCCCGAACCCGAGGGCTGGCGGGAATTCGCGCGGCATGCGGTGGCGGGTTTCCGGGCGCCGTATCTGTCGACTGGCAAAGCGCTTTACGAGGCACTCCCGACAGCCGGTTATCGGTTCGACGCCAGCGGCGTTTCAATGGGTCCTGCCCTGCCGCCGACCGTTGGCGGCGTCACCCGCTTTTCCCTGCCGCAGATTCCCGAAGGGCCGAAATCACGGCCGGTGATCGCCATGGACTACAATCTGTACGTCCGCCATTCCGGCGGCTTCGAGCGGCCGAGCAACGCCGGCGAGTTCGCGGACCGGACCTATCAGGCGTTTCGCGCCGCCTTCGACGCGCAATATCGGGGCAAGCGCCTTCCGCTGGAACTCGGCTTCCACTTCACGCTGATGAATGACGGCGCCTACTGGAATGCGCTGGAGCGTTTTGCCGGCGAAGTCTGCGTCAAATCAGATGTCGAGTGCATCAGCTTTCGAGATTACATCTCGCGGCAGGATGGCGGCCAGAAGCAGGCGCCGGCTGGCGGCTGAGCCGCCAACCGGCGTTTCGTCAGAGCATCCCTAGGCCGGATCCCCGGCCCCCTGCCTTGCCAGATAGCGCTGGTCGATATCGGGCAACGGCTCGCCTTGCAGCGTCGCCTCGAAGGCGCGCAGGCGTTTGTGCACCGATTGCAGCTCGACGATGGTCGACCATGAGGTAAGCAGGAACTGCAGCGAACCCGTCACCTTGCCGAACGCGTTCGATATCTGATTCAGCGCGCCGAACGTTATCTTGTGCGCGACCAGCGACGGGCCCAGGATCAGCAGCGAGAAAATGTTGTCGGCCTGAAGGTAGGTGTACCGGACGACGTTGAAATAGATGTAGTGGAAATAGAGCCGGAAATAATTGTGCCGGACATTGGCGAACAGCTCGGCGGTGGTGGCGGGTTGCGCCCTGTCCGCATGATCCTCGCCATAGACCAGCTCCTTGCGGTAAGCGGCTTCGACGCGCTGGTTTCGGAACTGCAGGCCGGGAAGCTTCATGCCGGCAATCATCACCGAGATCGTGCCGAACAGACACCAGGCAAGTGCCGCGACCACCAATGGCTGCGGGATCGCGCCGATGATCGGCAGTTCGCTGATGTGGGCCTGCAACTGGATCATCACCGGCAGGAAGGCGATCAGGGTCATGATCGACTGGACAAAGCTGGAACCGAGATCCTCCATGATCTGCGAGAACCGCATCGTATCTTCCTGGATGCGCTGCGAAGCGCCCTCGATATGGCGCAGCCTGCTCCAGTTCTCGATAAAGTAGTTGTTCATGGCTGTGCGCCAGCGGAAGATCCAATGGCTGACGATAAAGGCGTTGACCACCTGCACGTTCATGCCGACCAGGGCCAGCCATGAGAAGTCGGCCAATCCGGTGTAGAACTCGGCGTTCGTCGACTTTCCGGTCCCCGACATCAGCCCCTGTACATAGTCGAAGAACGGGCCGTACCACGCGTTGACGGCGACGCTGACCTGCACGTTGAAATAGATGAAGAACAGGATGACCGCCGTCATCAGGATCGACCAGCGCTGCCATGGGTGCGGCGAATACCAACTCCAGAACGCGTAGAAGATGGCCACGCAAAGCGTGAAGTAGATATAAAACCAGAGGAATGGCTTCGATACGAGAATGGCGATGCCGATGATGGGTGGCGCTCCGGGAGCAGCAGGCGGCATGCCGAAAACCGCCCCCAATTGCTCCCCGCCGAAAAACCAGAACAGGATCGCCGCAAGGCTCCAGATGGCGGCCGAAGAGAAGAACAGCTTCGGCTGCGGGAAGAAGGATACGAACACTGTGGCGAATTCCTCGATCGATGCGCAAATCAGCAGGTTTGAGCCGGCATAAGGTCACACATTAGGGGGAAAGAAAATGCCTGCCCGATGCCGGTGCAGAGCAAGACCACAAATCATGGCGATTTTGGCGCAGCCGACCATGTGACGGCGCCGGAGACGACCAGGACGGCCGCGGCGACGATCGAGGCGAGGAAGAAATCGCCCGATGCCTGCGCCAAAAGTCCGGCGGCGATCGGGCCGATGATCTGGCCAAGACCGAAGGAGGCGGTCATCAGGGCAAAGATGCGCCGGGGCGACGCTGGGGCCTGCTGCCTGGCGGCCTGCAGGCCAAGTGCCGTGATGGCAATGAACGTGCCGCCGAGCAGCACGCCACCAAGCAGCGGCCCCATGCGCCCGCCGGTGGCGACGCTCGCGGTAACGCCGACAACTTCGACGAAGCATCCCAAGGCATAGGCGGCATAAAGCCCGATCCGCGCCGCTATCTTCTGCCACAGCCAGACCGAAGGGAAACCGGCAAGGCCGGCAACCATCCACACCATGGCCTCGAAGACGCGGCTGCCGCCGCCTTGGCGCACGATGGCCACGAGGAAGGTCGCCGTCACCACATAGCCAAAACCGAACAGGCCATAGGCGACGATCACCTTCATCAGCGACCGATCTTTCGGCAGCGCCGGTTCACGGCCGACCTCGCCATTGATGAGCGGACCCTGGTTCACCAGCAGCGCCACGGCGACGAAGCCGCCAGCCGAAATCGCCCCCGACCACAGCCAGCCCTGCGCCCAGCCGGCATGCTCGGTGACCAGCACCGTCATCATCGCCGCCGATATCGCTATGCCGAGGCCGACGCCGCCGAAATGCCAGGCCTGCAGGTCGCCGCGCCCGGCGGCCGCGATATGGCTGAAAACGATGCTGGCCATGAACACCATGACGAAAGCGCTCGCCAGACCGGCCAGAAAACGAATGGCGACGAAGGCGGCCATAGCGTCGGTCAGCCCCATCGAGGCGGCCAGCACGGCGCTGGCACCGAGGGCGCCCAGCATCAGCAAACGCTCGCGTCCATGTGCCCAGCTGCCCGCCGCCGCCAACGCGCCAACGAGATAGCCTAGATAATTCGCCGAGGCGATCCAGCCGGCATTGGCCGGCGACAGATGCAGTTCCTCCATCATGCCAGGCAGGATCGGCGTGTAGACGAAGCGGCCGATGCCCATGGCGACGGCCATGGCGATCATGCCGGCGAAGGCGTAACGCAGCGCTGTCGATTGGGGCGAAGTCATTGCAGTGCACAATAGATGTGCGAGCGGGTGAAACAATCCGCCTCGTGTTGGGCCAGTGCCCTGATCGCGATCGCGCGCTCAGCAGCGATCGCCGAAACCGGCGCTCGGTGAAACGGCCTCATACGCGGTCCGGCGCGCCGTCAACCGGAACGGCACATCACCGAGTTCGCGCTCCGACATTACACCCAGCGCGGGATGGGCAAGCGGATCGGTCAGCCAACTCAGCGTATCGAAGTCGCAGTCCGTGTCATCCGGCGAAGTGGCCGCGACCAGGGCCTTCAGCAACATGCTCAGCATTTCCGGCTCCATGGGCCTGTTTCCACCCATAAGGTCTGCCGTTTCGATATCCGTTTCAATTGAGATTTCGGCCGGATCGGTTTAGAAAATCTCAAATGGCCATGCTCAACCGCGTTCATCTCAACGGCCTTCGCGCCGTGGAAACCGTCGCCCGTCTCGGCTCGCTCGCCGCCGCCGCCGGCGAACTCAATGTTTCCGTCAGCGCCGTCAGCCAGCAGATCAGCCGCACCGAAAAACAGCTCGGCCAGGCACTGTTCGAGCGCACGACCAGCGGCCTCGTCCTGACCGAATTCGGCGCCGTCTTCGCGGCCCGCCTTGGCACTGGATTTCGCGAGCTTGCCCAGGCCGTGGCACTGGCCGACGAAGCCAGCCAGTGCACATTGGTCGTTTCGGCGGCACCGGCCTTTGCCTCCAAATGGCTGCTGCCACGGCTGTCGCGGCACTTCGACCGGCATCCCAACGTGCTGCTGCGTATCGACGCTTCAGTGCGGCTGGCCAATCTCGATCACTCGGACGTCGACATTGCCATCCGGCTTGGCGACGGCAAATGGCCGGGTGGAAAGGCGGAGCTGCTTTTGGCGCAGGAAGTCTTCCCGGTCTGCGCGCCCGGGATTGCCAGAAAACTAACGTCGATCTGCGACCTCGCCCAGACCTGCGCCATCACCGACGAGCGGGCGATGATCAACTGGGAGAGCTGGTTCGCGGCCGCCGGCGTTCAACCCGTTACCTTCCAGAAAGGCGCGAGCTTCACCGACCCGATGCTGTGCCTGGAATCGGCGATCGCCGGCCATGGCGTGATGCTCGGCTGGCAATTGCTGACGGCCGATGCGCTGGCCGACGGGCGCCTGGTGGCGCCGTTCGGAATTCGCGCCCAGAGCGGCCTCGGCTACTGGCTGGTGACCTCCGCCACCAAGGCCGAGAGCCGCAAGGTCCGGGACTTCATGATCTGGATCAAGGAAGAGATCGCGGCGACGATGGCGCGGTTCGGATCGTCGGTCGCGGAGCCCAGCGGCACGATCACGGTGGAAAGCACCGCGGCACCGGTCTATGTTCAATCAAACATCCCAAGACGACAGGCAGGATCATGACCACACATTCGCGCGGCGTTTCCGCAACGATCGACCCGGTGAAGCTCGACAGGCTGGCGGAAGTCGCCATCAAGGTGGGGCTGCAATTGCAGCCCGGACAGGACCTGGTGCTGACATCGTCGATCGCGGCCCTGCCGCTGACCAGGCGCATCGTCGAACACGCCTACAAGGCCGGTGCCGGGCTGGTGACGCCGATCTTCAACGATGACGAGATGACGCTGGCGCGCTACCGCTTCGGCGCCGATGCTGGCTTCGACCATGCCGCCGGCTGGCTCTACGAAGGCATGGCTAAGGCCTTCTCCAACAACGCAGCCCGGCTTGCCGTGCGCGGCGAGGATCCGTCGCTCCTGTCGGCGCAGGATCCGGCGAAGGTGGCGCGCGCCAACAAGGCCAATTCGATGGCCTACCAGCCGGCGCTGGAGAAGATCACCGGCTTCGACATCAACTGGAACATCGTCGCCTATCCGGATCTGGCCTGGGCCAGGCAGGTTTTCCCCGGCGATGCCGACGACGTGGCGGTCGCGAAGCTCGCCGACGCCATCTTCGCCGCCTCGCGGGTGGATGTGGAAGACCCGATCGGCAACTGGACGGCGCACAATGCGGCGCTGCGCGGCCGCACCGAATGGCTCAACGGCCATGATTTCCATGCCCTGCATTTCGCTGGACCGGGCACCGACCTGACGGTCGGGCTGGCGGATGGCCATGAGTGGATGGGCGGCGCCTCGACCGCCAAGAACGGCATCACCTGCAATCCCAACATCCCGACCGAGGAAGTTTTCACAACTCCGCATGCGCGGCGCGTCGAGGGCCATGTCTCCTCGACCAAGCCGCTGTCCTACCAAGGCACGCTGATCGACGACATCTCGGTGCGCTTCGAGGGCGGCAGGATCGTCGAGGCCAAGGCGTCGAAAGGTGAGGACGTGCTGAAGAAGGTGCTCGAAACCGACGAGGGCGCGCGTCGTCTGGGCGAAGTGGCGCTGGTGCCGCATTCCTCGCCGATCTCGGCCAGCGGCCTGTTGTTCTTCAACACGCTGTTCGACGAAAACGCCGCCTGCCACATCGCGCTCGGCCAATGCTATTCGAAATGCTTCGTCGACGGCGCCTCGCTCAGCCAGGACGAAATCGCGGCGCGCGGCGGCAACAAGAGCTTCATCCATATCGACTGGATGATCGGGTCGGACAAGATCGACATTGACGGCGTCGCCAAGGATGGCAGCCGCGTGCCGGTGATGCGCAAAGGCGAGTGGGCCTGAGGGGTTCGGCGTAGGGAGGTCGAATGGCTTTCGACCTGATGGTCAAGCGGATTTACGAGCCGCCCGCTGCCGATGACGGGCAGCGGGTGTTGGTTGATCGCATCTGGCCGCGCGGCGTCAGCAGGGAGCATGCCGCGCTGGCACTGTGGCTGAAGGAGATCGCGCCGAGCGACGACCTGCGGAAGTGGTTCGGGCACGAGCCGGCACGTTGGGCGGAATTTCGGAAGCGGTACGGGGCTGAGCTCGACGGGAATGGTGAGGCGGTTGCGCAGCTGCGCGGCTTGCTTGGCGAGGGCAAGGTAACGCTGCTCTACGGCGCGCATGATGAGGCGCACAATAATGCGGTGGCGCTGGCGGAGTATTTGAGCGCGGGTTGAGGCGCTCGGACCTTCGCAAGCAGGCGGGACAGCGCCCCCCCTCTGTCCTGCCGGACATCTCCCCCACGAGGGTGGAGATCGGACGTCGCGACGCTTCCGCCTACTTCCCCACCGTCTGCTCATAAACCTCCGGCTTGAAGCCAACCACCACCCGATCGCCGATCTCCAAGACCGGCCGCTTGATCATCGTCGGCTTGGCCAGCATGAGCGCTTTCGCCTTCTTCTCGTCGAGGCCTTGCTTGTCCGCCTCCGGCAATTCGCGAAACGTCGTGCTGCCCTTGTTGAGCAGCTTTTCCCAACCGACCTTGCCGGCCCAGCCATTCAGCTTGCCAGCCTCGATCCCTTCGGCCCGATAGTCGTGGAAACGATAGGGAAGGTCATGGCTCTCCAGCCAGACGCGCGCCTTCTTGATCGTGTCGCAATTGGTGATGCCGTACATGGTGATCGTCAAAGTGCTCTTCCCTTGGGCTGACAGTCGAATCCGTTTCGCAGCCTAAAACCGCCCTTCCCGCTTGGCCAGCAGCTTGGTCAGCGTTGCCGGAAATTTGGCGCTTGCCAACACTAAGGCAATTACCTAAGTGTTTCTAATCGCTTTTTGACGACCCGGGACCGATCGATGACCAGCCTCCAGAGTGCAAATCCAAGCCTCCCGCCGATCGACGGCATTTTTCGCGCGCTTGCCGACCCGACGCGACGGCGCGTGGTCGAGCGGCTGAACAGGAGCCCTGCTTCGGTCAGCGAACTGGCCCAGCCTTTCGAGATGGCCCTGCCATCCTTCATCGACCATCTCAAGATTCTCGAAGGCTGCGGGCTGGTTCGTTCGCAAAAGACCGGACGGGTCAGGACTTACGAGCTTGCGCCTGAACCGTTGAAGCTCGCCGAAAGCTGGCTGGCCGAACAGCGTACAGTTTGGGAACGCCGCCTCGACCGGTTCGATGCCTATGTCATGACCCTCAAGGAGACAGAAAAATGAGCTATCCGTTCAAGCCGGATCCCAGACTGGACCTGACGCTGGAGCGCGTAATCGATGCGCCGCGCGAATTGCTTTGGCGAGCCTGGACGACACCTGAGCATGTCAGGCAGTGGTTCACGCCGAAGCCGTGGCTGATCACCGACTGCGAGATCGACCTCAGGCCGGGCGGCCTGTTTCGGACACGCATGCAGTCGCCCGACGGCAAGGAGGTCAGTGACCGCCACTGCTGCTATCTGGAAATCGTGCCCAACGAGCGGCTGGTGTGGACGGATGCGCTGCTGCCCGGCTATCGACCCTCGGGCGAGCCTTTCATCACCGCGGTCATTTCGCTCCATCAGGATGGCCAGGGTACGCGCTATGCCGCCACAGCCATTCACCGTGACCAAGCCACCCGCGACAACCATGAAGAGATG
The DNA here is from genome assembly GCF_006442175.1 of Mesorhizobium sp. B2-3-14. NCBI lineage: Bacteria > Pseudomonadati > Pseudomonadota > Alphaproteobacteria > Hyphomicrobiales > Phyllobacteriaceae > Mesorhizobium > Mesorhizobium sp. B2-3-14. Next base: position 106,490 of record NZ_VFVP01000005.1, read on the forward strand.
GGTTTCTTCGACGGCTGGGGCACGGTGGCCGATCAACTTGCGCGGTATGTGAAGACGATTTGAACGCTCCCAGCGGCCAGAGGATCGCTCTGGCCGCCGTGCACATTTTCAACCTTGCCGCAAAGAGAGCAAAGCTGGGAAGACCCGATTTCCGGCCTCAGTAGTAAAAGCGCTCTTCGGTGATCTTGCCGTTCTTGACCGTGTACAGGCCAACCTCATCCATGGTGACACGCTCGCCGGTGGCCTTGGGCGTTATGTCAAAGGTGAAGCGCACCGCGAATTGATCGCCGTTGACATAAGGGCCCTCGACCGAGCCGCCATGCACTTCGTGGTTCTCTTGCCACCACTGGCTTTTCTGCCTGAGGGCCTCCTTGCCGTGACTGACGGCCATCGGTCCCTCCATCGCTTCGTAGCTGATGATATCGTCGGCATTGTATTTTTCGGCAGCACCTTCGTTGTTGCCCTGTTTGAGAAGTTCGGTGAACTCCTTGGCGATTTCCGTGACGGTCATTTTTGTTCCTCCTGTTCAGACGCATTGCAAGTAGGGAACCGCTTGCGGACCTGCCATCGCGGACAGGTCGATAGCTGACATGACCCTGTCAGGATGGGGTGTCGCGCGAACCAGCGGCCCCTTCGTTACATCGCAATCAGCGGCCAACGTTCCAGGAAGTCATATTGCGTCAGCCCGCGCAGGCTGTGCACGAGAATGAACTCCCGCGCCACGAAGCTGATCGGCTCGATCGGCAGTTGTGGGATAAGTTTCTGGTCATAGGCAAGGGTCAGATGAGGGACGAACCCGTCTGATGCCTTCAGGCCTTCACGCAGCATTTCGGCGCAGAGATTCCCGCTCAGTTCACAAACCGGGCCGTCATCGGCCACAAGCACGAAGGGATGCTTGGCCGGTCGGCCTCTTGTCGCCGGGCGGCCAGGAAAGCTCCTGGCGTGGCGAAAGGTGATCTCAAAAGCAGGCATCATGACGCGCTGCCCCGATCGGGTGGCCGCAAAGATGATTTTCGACCGCAGCCGCTTGTAGTCCCCGACATGCTGCTGGCTGACATGAAAACGCTCCGGTATCAGCGGTGAGCCGGCTATGCCAAATTTGTGGCATAGTCGGCTTTGACAATCAGCAAACCGAGAATAATCCCCTGCCTGCAGAAACACGCCGAAGAAGACACGATCCGGTTTTTTGGGCCGCCTTGGCGGTTCTGGAATTCCGAAATCTAGTTCGCCTTGGTACATTCCCTATACGCTCGCCAAGGAACGCCTCCGTTCTGTTCTGGCACCCAGAACAAAACACGAACAATTCTCTGAGTCAAGTTCGAGTAACCGGACCCTAAGCCCGGTGATGTCCTTGACATCCGGACATCGTGGATGACCCAGTCGGCATATTCGCGGCCACCGCTCTACTGCTTGGATGGGATAGACCTTTGAATGGAATCCGGCGAAAGTGCCGCGCCGACCGGGCCAGCATTTTCGATTCAACGAGGAACCCAACTCATGACCAACCCGACACATCTGCCCGCTGAAGGCTTGTTTGTCGGCCGCGCCAGGAGCGGCGATGCCTCGCACCCCCTGGTCGTCACGGTGCGCGACGGCACCGTCTTCGACATCACATCCAGCGCGGCGCCCACCGTGCGTGACGTCTGCGAATTGGCCGACCCGGCCGGCCATGTGCGCTCGGCCAGGGGCAAGCCGATCGGTTCACTCGACGCCATCGCGGCCAACAGTTTCGAAGCCACGCGCGATCGGGCAAAACCCTTTCTGCTGTCGCCGGTCGACCTGCAGGCGATCAAGGCTTCCGGCGTCACCTTCGTGGTCAGCCTGCTCGAACGGGTGATCGAGGAACAGGCGCGTGGCTCGGCCGAGAAGGCCGACGCCATCCGCGCCGACATTGCGGGCCTGATCGGCCATGATCTTTCGAAGCTCAAGCCCGGTTCGCCAGAGGCGATGGAGATCAAGGCCAAGCTGATTTCGCGCGGCGCCTGGTCACAATATCTGGAAGTGGGCATCGGCCCCGATGCCGAGATCTTCACCAAGTGCCAGCCGATGGCCTCGGTCGGCTTCGGCGCCGATGTCGGCCTGCATCCGGTTTCGACCTGGAACAATCCGGAGCCGGAGATCGCCATGATCGCCGCCTCGAGCGGCAGGATCGTCGGCGCCACCATCGGCAACGACGTCAATCTGCGCGACGTCGAGGGCCGTTCGGCGCTGCTGCTCGGCAAGGCCAAGGACAACAACGCCTCGGCCTCGCTTGGCCCCTTCATCCGGCTGTTCGACGACACGTTCTCCATCGCCGACGTGAAGCAGGCCGTCGTGCGCCTGAAGGTCGAGGGCGAGGACGGGTTTTCGCTGGAGGGGGCAAGCTCGATGGCCGAGATCAGCCGCTCGCCGGAGGAGCTGGTTGCCGCGGCCATGGGCCCGCATCACCAGTATCCGGACGGGCTGGCGCTCTATCTCGGCACCATGTTCGTGCCGTCGAAGGATCGCGGCGAAAAGGGCAAGGGTTTCACGCACAAGGTCGGCGACATCGTCACCATCTCGTCGGAGAAATTCGGCGCGCTGGTCAACCGCGTGCGGCTGTCGCCCGATTGCCCGCACTGGACCTACGGCGCCAGCCATTTGATGCGCGACCTGGCCAAGGCCGGCCTGCTCTAAGCGGCTCTTTGGGGGCTTTCGCCCTCAGAGACCGCCTAGACGTGATCGGGATAGTCCGCCCGGCTGAGCTCTCGGCGACAATCATCCGACTGCCCGGGAAAAATCAGCCCGACTGATGCGATCTGATGGGGTCGCTGATGGCGCCGCGTCAGGCGCCCACTACATCTGCAGATGGAGGCTTGCCATTCGCCGAAAAAGGGAATGCTCTTAGGTATCCGAGCGGCGCTGGCAAAAAGACGCAATCCGGCTGAAGCCGGAACAAGGGACGGATCATCTTCAATCGGGAGGAAATCAAATGCTGACGAGACTAAGACTTGTGCTCTACGGCCTGCTGATCGCGCTGACGGTCATTCCGGCAGCCGCGCAGGCCAAGACGTTCTACTGGATTTCACATGGCGGGCCGGCCGACCCGGTCTGGACCTACTTCCTCGCCGGCGCCAAGCAATGGGCCAAGGACACCGGCAACACCGTCAACACGTCGTTCCACAATGGCGACGTCGCCTCGCAGCAGGAGGCGGTCCGTGCCGCCCTCTCGGCCAAGGCCGACGGCATCGTCACCACCAGCCCCGATCCGGGCAGCCTGGTCGAGATCGTCAAGGAAGCGCGCGCGGCCAACGTCCCGATCATCAACTTCAACACGCCCGATCCCAAGGCCAATTTCAACGCCTATGTCGGCGGTGACAACGTCACTTTCGGCAAGCACTGGGCGCAGTATCTGGTCGACAAGGGCCTGGTGAAGAAGGGCGACTTCGTCTGGATGCCGGTCGAGATCCCCGGCGCCACCTACGGCGTGCAGGAAGAAGAAGGCATCAAGAGCGTCTTCGGCCCGCTCGGCATCACCTATGAAGTGACCGAAGCGACACTCGACCAGGCCGAGGTGATCAACCGCATGGTAGACTACCTCACCGCCCACAAGGGCAAGGTTAACGCCATCATCGGCCTGGGCGACCTCGTAACCGGTTCGATCAAGCGCGTGTTCGACCAGGTCGGCGTCAAGCCGGGCGAAATCCCGGTCGTCGGCTGGGGCAACTCGCTCGACACCACCCAGGAAGTGCTGAACGGCTATGTCAATGCCGGCCAGTGGCAGGATCCGCAGGCGACCAGCTATGTGGCGCTGTCGCTCGCCAACATGGCGGCCAGCGGCATTCCTCCGGGCTTCAACGTCATCACCGGCGCGCTCTATGAGAAGGACACTGCGGCGGTCTACGACAAGATCCTGTCCGGCAAATAATCCGCGATCCCCCGGCGCCGCGCGTTTTTCGCACGGCGCCAGATATCTTCCTGCGCCGTGGCATGCCACCCGATGCGGTGGAGCTCGCGGCCCGTCTCAACCATGTCGCGGGTTCCAGTGGAAAATCATTCGCTCATCCAACGCCTGATCGCGCGGCCGGAATTCGGACCTTTCATTCTGCTCATCGTGGAGATCGCCGTTTTCTGGGGTTTCAACCACGACTTCCTGTCGCCGCAGAACATCTCCAACACGCTGGCCTTCACGGTCGAGCTTGGCCTGATCGCGCTGGCGATGACGCTGTTAATGACGTCGGGCGAATTCGACCTCTCCGTCGGGTCCCTGTTCGGCTTCTCGCCGGTGCTGATGTGGACGCTGTTCAATGCTGGCGTCACCTCGCTGGAAATGGGCTTCCTTGTCGCGCTGGTGGTTGCCGCCTTGATCGGCCTGGTCAATGGCTGGTTCGTCACGCAGCTCAAGATCCCGTCTTTCCTGGTGACGCTCGGCATGCTGCTGGTGGTGCGTGGCAGCGCGCTTTTCATCACCGACGGGTTTCCGCAGCGCACCTGGAGTGCCGAAGGCAGCTGGCTGGCGGAGGCTCTGGTCGGCGACTTCTTCATCGGGCCGTTCCGCATCTACATGTCGCTGTTCTGGTTCATCGCCGCGGCGATCGCGCTCGGCTATGTCCTGACGCAAAGCCGGACCGGCAACTGGATCCAGGCGGCGGGCGGCAATCCCAACGCGGCGCGTGCCCGCGGCGTCAATGTCAATCGCGTCAAGGTCGGCCTGTTCGTCCTGTCGTCGGTCATGGCCTCGCTTGCCGGCGTCATCTCCTCGCTGCGCACATCCGCCGCCAACCCCAACAGCGGTACTGGCTACGAGCTCGAGGTAATCGCCATGGTGGTGATCGGCGGCACCGCACTCACCGGCGGGCGCGGCACCATCATCGGCACCGTGCTCGGCATCCTGATCCTGCGCGTGATGCGCAACGGCATCGTGCTGATCGGCGTGCCCGGCCTTGCCTACAACATCTTCATCGGCGCGATCATCCTTGGCATGATGGCGCTGCATTCATGGCTGGAACGCCGGCACCAGGCGGGGACTTGAACCATGGCCGAGCCATTGATCCGCATGCACAACATACGCAAGTCCTATGGCCGCGTGCAGGCGCTGGTGGACGCCAATTTCCATGTCAACGAGCGTGAGATCGTCGGCCTGCTGGGTGACAATGGCGCCGGCAAATCGACGCTGATCAAGGTTCTCTCCGGCGCGGTGCCGCTGACCAGCGGCGATATCTTCATCCGCGGCAAGAAGGTCACCTTGCGCGATACCAGCGACGCCATCGCCCACGGCATCGAGACCATCTACCAGGACTCCGCCCTGGTCACGCAATTGTCGATCGCGCGCAACCTGTTCCTGGGTCGAGAACCGATCAAGCCGCCGCGCTTCCTTAACCGCATGGACCAGGACGCCATGAACACGGTCGCCCGCGATCTGCTCAAACAGGTCGGAATCTCCAAGAACATCCCGCCGACGACGCCGATCGGCTCGCTCTCCGGCGGCGAGCGGCAGGCGGTCGCGATCGCGCGCGCCATGCATTTCGACAGCGACCTGATCATCCTCGACGAGCCGACCAACAACCTCGGCGTGGCCGAGACCCAAGGCGTGCTCAGCTTTGTGCGCAACGCCCGCGATTCCGGCCACTCCTGCATCTTCATCGCGCACAACATCCACCATGTCTTCCAGGTGGTCGACCGCATCGTCGTCATGCGCAGGGGCAAGGTGGTGGCCGACGACATCGATCCGAAGACGACAACCGTGACGGAAGTCGAGCGCATCATCACCGGCATGTCGGACAAGGACATCCGCGACGCCCTCGCCGACGGCAAGCCGGCGCACTGAGGACGTACGAAGCGACGTGTAGGGTTGCGGCATGAAGGCTACCGTCTCCGACATCGCCAGGAACTGCGGGCTGTCGACCGCGACGGTCGACAGGGTGCTCAACAACCGGCCCGGAGCGAGTGCCGCCAACCGGCAACGCGTCATGGAGGCCGCCAAGCAGCTCGGCTATCTGCCGGTCGCCGACCAGGTGACGCTTCCCTCGAGGCCCGCAAACCTGGAATTCTTCCTGCCGATCGGCTCGAACGACTTCATGCACGACCTGGCAAAGCACATCGAGGACTACGCCTCGCGCCTGCCGCTGGTGGCGTCCTGCCGGATTCACAATCTCGCCGGTATCTCGCCCAATGCCTTGCAGACCGCGGTCGAAAAGCTGTCGCTGCGCGCCAACGGCGTCGGTGTCATCGCGGTCGATCATCCCAGGACGCGCAACATCCTGCGCGACATGGTCGAGGCCGGTATCCGGCTGGTGACGCTGGTGTCCGATATTCCGGCCGCTCCCCGCTCGGCCTATGTCGGCATCGACAACCGCGTGGCGGGACGGACGGCGGCACTTTTGATGGGACGCTTCCTCGGTGGCCGCGAGGGGCAGCTGGCGATGGTCGTCGGCTCGCGTTCCTACCGCGGCCATGAAGAGCGCGAGATGGGCTTCCGCTCCGTGCTTGGTGAGGAGTTTCCCAACCTCACCGTCAGCAGCGCCGTCGAGATCAATGACGAGCCCGACGCCAGCTATGCCGCAACCATGAAAGCGTTGCGCAACGAGCCGGAACTGCTCGGCATCTATTGTGTCGGCGCCGGGCGCTCCGGCATTGCCAAGGCGATCCGGGAAACCAGGCCCAACCGCAAGCCGGTCTTCATCTGCCACGACCTGACCAGGGAGACACGCGGCTACCTCGTCGACGACCTCGCCGACGTCGTCATCGACCAGAACGCCAGGCTGATCGCGGAGCAGTCGGTGATCCAACTGCTCGGCTCGATCGCATCATCGGCGCCCTATCTCACCCGCAAATTCATCGAGCCGCGACTGATCTTCCGGGAAAACGTACCCGTGCAGTGAGATCCCGCATCTCCTGGGGAACCTGACCGCCCCTGCAAATCTGCACAGCAGCTATGCACAATTCATTGTTGCCGAATCATTGGGCAACTCGTACGTTCTGGTTGTCGGCCATCTACTCCTCCCAGATGCGATGCCGACGCTGAATGGGGTGCACCTCCTCCCGCGCCACATTCGAAATCGAGCCCGCTGCCACCTCCTCCCGGCAGCGGGCTTTTTTCGTTCAGTCAACGGGAAATAGCGTGCTGCCTATAGGGCAGCAGACATCGTTTCGGTCACGCGACCGCAAAATCACCAGCAGCCACGGCAATACTTAACCGGCGGCATTGCCCCGGAAGGAAACGATCAGTCCTTCAGCCATCCGCACGAACTGCGTGCTCGGGCCCTCGGCACCGACGGTCTGCACGCTGACCCGCGCACCTTCAAACAGCAGCGACAGCGTATCGGCGAGAAGCTCGGCCTGGCCGATGCCGGCATCCCGGCAGAGCCCGACCAGGCGTTCGCGCTGGGCTTCCTTGAGTTCCTTGATGACGCGCCTTGCCGGATGATCGGGTTCGGTCAGCTCGGCGGCGGCGTTGGCCATGTCGCAGCCACGGCCGTCGGTGTTGAGCATGGCGGCGGCCTTGCGAACCCAGGCATGAAGTTGAGCGAGCTTGTCACCCGGATGCTCGGCCTCGAACGTTTCCCACATCGCGCCAGCTTTCAGTGCGTTGGCGCGCAGGCATTCGACGATCAGTTCGTCCTTGGATTCGAAGTGACGATAGAGCGTCATCTTGTTCGTGCCGGCAGCCTCGGTGATGGCGTCGACGCCGACGCCCTTGATGCCGTGCTTGTGGAACATGTCACGCGCCGTCTCCAGAATCCGATCCCGGGGACGAGAGCGCTCCACGACGCCGTCTGTCATCATGATCTCCTTTCGTTTCCAAAAAACTCTCGGCCACCTCTTGACTAGGGTGTTACCGGTCTGTAACTTCCAGAATGTTACTTACTGGTAACACCTATATCGTCCGTCGTCAATAACAAGGTCGTGAACTGGTCCTACCAGATCGAGATGGACGAAAAGATTGCCAATCATGCGGCCTCGGCCGGTGAAGAGATGAAAAACGGTTCGCGAGCACGGGCTGCGAATCGACAGACAAGGAGCCGGCCAATGCCACAGCGCCGCGATCTTACCATAGATGAGGCCGTCCGGGATCCGATGATCCGGCTGGTCATGAAGGCAGACGGGGTCGACCCCCGCGCGTTCGAGAACATGTTGCGCTCGCTTGCCGATGGGCAGCGTCGCGAGGTGCCGTTGCTGCGTTCACGGGAAGGGTCCCGGGACGGGCGCGGGCAGTTGTCCAGGGTGGCCAGCGCCTTCGGGCGGGCAAGAGCGGCCGGAGAGGCGTGCGTGTCGTGGTAAACTTCTTCATCCATCGTCCGATCTTCGCCTCGGCGATCGCCATCATCATGGTCCTCGCCGGCACGATTTGTTATTTCCTGCTGCCCGTCTCGCAGTTTCCGGACATCACACCGCCGCAAGTCGTCGTCAGCGCCCACTATCCGGGCGCCAGCGCGCAAGTGGTGGCAGACACGGTGACGACGCCGCTGGAGCAGCAGATCAACGGCGTGCAAGGCATGACCTACATGTCCTCGACGAGCTCCAATGACGGCTCGTCGACCATCACCATCACCTTCGATGTCGGTTATTCCCTGAGCACGGCCGCCGTCGACGTCCAGAACCGCGTCTCGCAGGCCGCCTCGTCGCTGCCGGCGATCGTCAACCAGGGCGGCGTGACGATCAAGAAGCAGAACCCGAACTTCGTGCTCATCGTCAACCTGACCTCGCCCGACCATTCGGTCGATCCGGTGGCGCTCTCCAACCTTGCCTATCTGCAGGTGGTGGATCCGCTGAAGCGGCTGCCTGGTGTCGGCGACGTGCAGATTTTCGGCGAACGGCGTTATTCGATGCGCGTCTGGCTCGATCCGGACAAGCTCGCCAATCTCGGCATCACCGCGGTCGATGTGCAAAATGCCATCGCCGAACAGAACGTCCAGGTGGCGGCCGGCAAGATCGGCCAGTCGCCGGCGCCCGCCGGCACCGCCTTCGAGATGCAGGTCAACGCCGTCGGCCGGTTGAGCGACCCGAAGGAATTCGGCGACATCGTCGTGCGTGCCAACACCGACACCGGCTCGCTGGTGCGGCTGCGCGACGTCGCCCGTATCGAGCTTGGCGCCCTGCAATATTCGTCCTCGGCCTTTTTCGGCAAGGACCCGACCGTGGTGCTCGCCGTCTATCAGATGCCCGGCTCCAACGCGCTCGATCTGCAGCAGCGCGTCAAGGACAAGATGCAGGAACTGTCGGCCCGTTTTCCCAAGGGCGTCGACTATGCGATGCACTACGATACGACGCGCTTCGTCTCGGCCTCGATGCATGACGTGCTGATCACGCTTGGCGAAGCCCTGGTGCTCGTCGTCGCCGTGGTCTTCATCTTCCTGCAGAGCTGGCGCACGACCATCATTCCGACCATCGCCATTCCGGTGTCGCTGGTGGCGACGCTCGTCATCATGGAGATGATGGGTTTTTCGCTCAACATGCTCTCGCTGCTCGGCATGGTGCTGGCGATCGGCCTTGTCGTCGACGATGCCATCGTCGTGGTCGAGAATGTCGAACGACAGCTCGAGGCCGGACTGAAACCGCTGGCGGCGACAAAGGCCGCCATGGCCGAGGTCACCGGCCCGATCATTGCGACCACCGCCGTGCTGATGGCGGTGTTCGTGCCGGTTGCCTTCATTCCCGGTGTCTCCGGCAAGCTCTACAACCAGTTCGCGCTGACGGTGGCGATCTCCGTCGGCATCTCCGCCTTCAACTCGCTGACGCTCAGCCCGGCGCTCAGTGCAGCCTTCCTGCGCCATCGAGGCGAGACGCAATTCTTCCTGTTCCGCTGGTTCAACACGGGCTTCGACAGGCTGTCGCATGCCTATGCCCATGGCGTGCGCATCCTTATCCGGCTGCGCTGGATCATGCTTGGCCTGTTCGCCGCCGGCCTGGTCGCCACCTACTTCGTCTGGCAAAAGCTGCCCTCGACCTTCCTTCCGGTCGAGGACCAGGGCTATTTCTTCGTCGTCATCCAGCTGCCCGACGGCGCTTCGCTGGAGCGTACCGATGCGGTGGCCCAGAAGGCGCGCGACATCCTGCAGGCGACGCCAGGCGTCGACATCGTCGGCTCGATCAGCGGCCTGAACTTCCTCACCAGCGCGGCGCAGTCGAACTCGGCGGTCGAGTTCGCCATCCTCAAGCCGTGGGAGGAGCGTGGCCCCGACCAGAGCGCCTCGAAGCTCGTCGGCGACGTGCGTGGCAAGCTGATGCAGATTCCGGAGGCTTTTGCGCTCTCCTTCGATCCACCCTCCATCCCCGGCATCGGCACCACGGGCGGCTTCGAATTCGTCGTCGAGGACCTCACTGGCCGCGGCAGCACGGCCCTCAACGACGCCACGCAAGCGGTGATCGCCGAGGCCCGCAAGCAGCCTGAAATCAATCCGCAGCAGCTGTTTTCGCCGTTCTCGACCTCGACGCCGCAGTTCAACTACGATCTCGACCGCGCCAAGGCGAAGCTGCTCGGCCTCAACCTGCCCGACGTCTTCAACACGCTGCAGATCTATCTCGGCTCGCTCTACGTGAACGACTTCAACCTGTTTGGCCGCACCTTCCGGGTGACCATCCAGGCCGACAAGGATTCACGTGCCGGTGCAGCCGACATTTCACGGCTCTATGTGCGCAATGCCTCCGGCGGCATGGTGCCGCTCAGCACGTTGGGGAAACTGGTGCCGTTCGTCGGCCCGGAAACCGTGCCGCACTACAACAACAACGCCTCGGCCACCATCAATGGCGGCGCCGCTCCCGGTTATTCGTCGGGCCAGGCGGTCGCCGCCATGGAACGGGCAGCGGCGACCGCGCTGCCCAGGGATTTCGGTTTCGAATGGACCGGCATCACTTTCCAGGAGCTCAAGGCGGGGTCGATCGCGTCGGTGGTCTTTGCCCTCGCCATCGTCTTCGTCTTCCTGATCCTGGCGGCGCAGTACGAGAGCTGGGCGATGCCCTTCATGGTGCTGCTGGCGGTGCCGCTCGCCCTGTTCGGCGCGTTCGCCGCACTTTGGGTACGAGGCATGCAGATCGACGTCTATTCGCAGATCGGCTTCGTCATGCTGATCGGCCTGGCGGCCAAGAACGCGATCCTGATCGTCGAGTTCGCAAGACGGCGGCGCGAGGAAGGCCTCAGCATCGTCGAGGCATCGATGGAGGCCGCTCGGCTGAGACTGCGGCCGATCCTGATGACCGCGTTTGCCTTCATCCTCGGCGTGGTGCCGCTGATGATCGCCACCGGCGCGGGTGCCGCCAGCCGCCAGTCCATCGGCACCACCGTGTTCGGCGGCATGGTCGCCGCGACCATCCTGTCGCTGGTGTTCGTGCCGGTCTTCTACGCGGTCATCGAACAGCTGCGCGAACGGCGCGGCGGCGACGAGCCCGCTTCTCAACACACTGAACCAACGGCCAAACCCGCCTTTCCTCCTCTGGCGGAAGCGGCCGAATAAGATTGGAGAATCATCATGCGTAAATGGAAAATCGCGTTGGGAACGGCTGTCGCGCTGGGTGCGATCTCGGTGGCCAGTGTCCACCTGCTGGACATGGGCAATCTCAGCCTGAATGCCGGCACGGCCGGAGCCGCGCCGGCTCCAGCAGCGTTCGTCATGCCGGTGCCGGTGGCGAACGTGGTCAAGAAGACGATCCCGATCTATCTCGACTATGCCGCGCGGACCGAGCCGATCCGCAGCATCACGCTGCAGGCACGCGTCCCCGGCTATTTGCAAGAACAGACGGCGCAAGACGGCGCCGACGTGCGGCAAGGCGACCTACTCTACAGGATCTCGCCCGATGACTTCCAGGCCTCGCTCGACCAGGCGAAGGCACAGGTTCAGCGCGACACGGCGACCCTCGATTATGCACGTTCCAATCTCGGCCGCGGTACCGAACTCGCCAAGAGCGGCTACCTGGACAAGGACAGCTTCGACCAGCGCACCAGCACCTTGCGCGAGGCGCAGGCGTCGCTGGCGCTGAACCAGGCGGCTGTGCGCACGGCCGAGCTCAATTTGAGCTACGCTGAAATCCACGCGCCGTTTGCTGGACGTCTGGGCCGCAACCAGGCTTCCGTGGGAACGCTGGTCAGCGTTGCCGGCACCGTGCTCAACACGCTGGTGCAGCTCGATCCGATCTACGTCACCTTCAATCCGAGCGAGACGGACCTGGCGCAGATCGAGGAAGCGCGTGCCGCCGGCCCGATCGAGGTCGAGGTCCTGCTTCCCGGTGAGACGGAGGCCCACCAGAAGGGCGAGCTCACCTTTATCGACAACACGATCGATCACTCGACCGGCACGATCACCGCACGCGCCACAATCGGCAACGCCAAGTTCACGCTCTTGCCTGGCCAGTATGTTCGCGTGCGGCTGCACGTCAAACAACAGCCCGATGCGCTGATGGTGCCGCAGGTCGCACTGGGATCAAGCCAGCTCGGCAAGTACCTCTATGTCGTCGGCAAGGGCAATACGGTCGACCAGCGGCTGGTTTCGCTGGGGCCGACCAGCGGCGACATGGTCGCCATCCTCAGCGGCGTCGCTGAAGGCGACCAGGTGATCACAGGCAATCTGCAGAAGATCGGCCCCGGAATGCCGATTTCGCCCCTGCCACAGAAACCGGCTACCTGACTCCCCCGCAGGCCCGGTTTCCGCGCGGCGCCCCCGACCTTTTCTCAGGTCGCGGGCGCCGTTTTCACGAGCAGGCCGACCAAAGCGGCGACGTCGGCGCGGTCGGCCTTGGCTGGCGGCATGAAGGCGCAATAGGGGTGACCAAGGCGCACCGAGACCGATGACAGCGCGATCAGGCGCCCTGCCTCCAGATCGGCCTGCGCCATCACCCGCTGGCCGAGGGCAATGCCCAGGCCGAGCCTCGCCGAGGCGATCGCCAGGCTGGACAGGCCGACGCGGCGGCCATGCGACGGGTCGGGCGACCGGCTGGATCCGCATGCCGCGAACCAGTCGGTCCAACTCGGGTGCGAGGCATAGTTCGGTCCCCAATTGGTATGGATGAACTGGCTCTCATGCAAATCGGTGAGCCTCGCATCGCCATTGCCGTGCCGCTGCCAGAATTCCAGCGCGCAGACCGGCAGCACCTCGTCATGGACCAGGCGGACCATCCGCAGGCCGGGATAGTGATAGTCGCCATAGCTGATGCGCACGTCGACATTCTGGCGCACCAGATCGATCGGATCATCCTCGGCTCGCACATCGATCGCCATATGCGGGAAGGCATCCAGGAGTACGGCCAGCCTCGGCGCCAGCCACAGCTCGGCAAGCGAGAACGGCACGCTGACGACTAGTCGCGTCCTCAGGCCCCCTTCCAGCATGCGCTGGCCGATCGCGGCAATGTCGCCGAGCGCGCGCGCCGTCTGCGGATAGATGGCGTGCCCGGCATCGGTCAGCGCGATGCGGTTGCCCGTGCGCACGAAAAGCTGCTTGCCGAACCAGGCTTCGAGATTGCGGATCTGCTGGCTGACCGCCGCCGAGGACACGCCGAGCTCGGCTGCGGCCAAGGTGAAGCTGCCTGACCGGGCCGCGACCTCGAAGGCCTTGATCGCATTCAGCGGCGGCAGCCGGTCCAAATCAGGCTCCTGAAGTTTTTCTTGGCCAATCCTAATAATTTCCGGTGTTGAGAGAAAGAATTTTTTGCCGTCTTCTGTGCCTAACGTTGGAGCATATGACATGAAAGACATTCTCGATCTCGACCGCTATCCGCTCGACCGTGAAGGCAGCGTCGAATGGAACCGCCTCGTCGGACAGTCGATCGCGGCGCTGGAAGCCGACGGCATGTTCAATCTCGAAGGTTTCTTGAAGCCCGGCGTCGCCGAACAGGCGGTGCGGGAGATCAAGCCGGTCATGGACACGCAATCCCATGTCCACAAGCGCATGCACAACATCTACTTCAAGCCGAGCATTCCCGAACTGGCGCCCGATCATCCCGCATTGCGCAAGGTCGAGACCGTCAGCCACACGGTCTGCGCCGACCAAATTCCCGGCAGCACGGTGATGGCGATCTATGAGTATGAGCCGCTGGTGCGTTTCCTCGCGGCGACGATGGGCAAGGCAAAGCTGCACGTCATGGAGGATCCGCTGGCCCGCACCAATGTCATGGCCTATCGCGCCGGCGAAGCGCTGAACTGGCACTTCGACCGCTCGGAATTCACCACCACCTTGCTGCTGCAGCAGGCGCAACGCGGCGGCGACCTCGAATACCGCACCGATCTCAGGTCGGATGACAACCCGAACTACGAGGGCGTCGCCCGGCTGCTCGAAGGACGTGACCCCGACGCCAGGATCCTGCGCATGAAACCAGGCACGCTGAACGTGTTTCGCGGCAAGAACACCGCGCATCGTGTCACCACGGTCAAAGGTGAACGCGAACGGATGATCGCGGTGTTCTCCTACTATGAGAAGCCAGGCGTGATGTTCAGCGAGGAGGAGCGCGTCGGCTTCTATGGCCGTGCGGCTTGACCCAGCCCTTCGCACCCCGGCCCGGGCCGAAGCGAAGATAAGAATTCGAGCAGAGCCTCTTGTTAGATTGTCGACAATCTGATTGTCTCTGCTTCTGTTCTCGCGGGAGTGGGCCGGATGGTGAAGACGGAATTCAGTCCGATTGCCGACACGACACGCCGTGCCGAAATCGTGGCGCTGCTCAGACGCGCGATCCTGACCGGTCAGCTCGAGCCAGGCCAGAAGGTCAACGAGCTCAGGATTTCCGAACAGATGCGGGTCAGCCGCGCCCCGCTGCGCGAGGCGATGCGTGAGCTGGTCCAGGAAGGCATACTGACCAGCATTCCCTATGCAGGCACCTTCGTCATCAATGTCACCGCCAAGGACATCGACGACGTCTATTCGCTCAACAAGGTGCTCGACGAATTCGCCATCGAGCGGACGTGGGAACTGCGCGACCAGCGCTTTTTCGATGAGCTCGACCGGCGCCACGAGGCGGTGAAGCAGGCGACGCGCGACCGCGACACCACGCGCCAGATCGAGACCGCGCTGCAACTGCATGGCCTGATCCATGAATGGGCCGACAATTCAGTGCTCTTGGAAACCTGGCAAAGACTGACCAGCCGTTTGCAGATGTATTTCGCCTTGCACCAGCAGGCACGCAACGAAGCCGTGCCCGCCGAAGACGTTCACGAGACTTACGTGCGGCTGCTCAAGAGCGACGACATGCGTGCCGCCCAGCGCCACGCACGCGAGCATATCGACCACGATTTCGAAGAGCTTCTTGCCTATGCGCGCGACCTCGAAAAGCGTCCGTCGAAAGGCGCCTGACCCTCCCCTCACCGCGGATAATGGATACTCCACGTGCAAATCGAAACCATCAAAGCCTATCACGTCGTGCAGTCTTTCGTGGACGGCCCCTATCGCATGTCCAAGGGGCGTGTGGCCGACTGCTTCGACGCTGTGATCGTCTCCATCACCTCCGACAGCGGCGTCACCGGCTGGGGTGAGATGGCGCCGCTCGGCAATTTCTACTCGGCCGCCTTCCCGGCCGGCACCCGGGCCGGCGTGCCGGAGATCGCACCGCACCTTATCGGCCAGGACCCGTGCGGGCTGACCAGCATTGGCCGACTGATGGACACGGTGTTCAAGGGCCATCCCTACATCAAATCGGCGCTCGACATGGCCTGCTGGGATCTGGCGGCGCGGGCCGCCGGCGTACCGCTGGTGACGCTGCTCGGCGGCAGGGAAAGCGACACTGCCGAACTCTACAAGGTCGTCACCCATGGCACGGTCGATCAAATGGCCGCACTTGCCAAGCGCATCGTCGAGGACGGTTTCCGCCGGCTCCAGGTCAAGGTCGGCGGCAATGTCCATGACGACGTCGAGCGCGTCATGGCGGTCGCCGCCTCGGTGCCGAAAGGCACTGTCATCTTCTGCGACGCCAATGCCGGGTGGACGCCATACCAGGCGCGGCAGTTCACTGACGCGACGCGGGCGATCGACTATACGTTCGAGCAGCCCTGCACGACGATCGACGAAAACATGTCGGTGCGCCGCATGCTCGACAAGCCGATGGTGCTCGACGAATCCGTCACCTCGCTGGAGGCGATGCTGGAAATCCATCGCCTCGGCGCGGCGGACGGGCTGACGCTGAAGATCTCGCGGCTCGGCGGCGTCACCAAGACCCGGCTGATCCGTGACGTCGCCGTCGATCTCGGCTTCATGATCACGGTCGAGGATACCGGCGGCGCCGAGATCGACACATCCGCCATGGCGCATCTGTCGCTGTCGACGCCGGAGGAGCGTCGGCTGCACGCGATCGCCTTCCATGAATGGGTGACGGTGCGCACCGCGTCGAACGCGCCGCCGGTCACCGGCAGCCGCATGGGTATTCCCGCCGGCCCGGGCCTTGGCATCGACGTCGTTCCAGACCTGCTCGGCAAGCCCTTCTTCGAAGTTGGACGCTAGATGAAGATCCGCGGCATCAAGGCCACGCCGATCAATCTTCGCCTCGAAGCGCCCTATGCCTGGGTGTTCGGCGAACTCGACGGTTTTTCGCCTGTTATCGTCGAAGTCGAGACCGAGGACGGCCTTGTCGGGCTGGGCGAAGCACCGACGCCGGCAGCGGCCGCCATCATCAATGATGTTCTTGCCCAGCGGCTGGTCGGCCGCGACGCCTTCGACATTGCCGGCGCCGAACATGTCTGCCTGCCGTTTTGGACCGGCGTGCAGTCGATCAACGACCGCACCCGCATCATGGCCTTCGGCGCCATCGAGATGGCGCTTTGGGACCTGCGCGGCAAGGCCTGGAACCAGCCGCTCTATCAGTTGCTCGGCGGGGCCGTGCGCAAGGACATCCCGTTCACCGACTATTTCTCGCTGCGCGGCGATGGGGATGGTGTCAAGGGCGAGACGACGCCGGAAGAAGTCGCCGACTATTGCGTGGAACTGCACGAGACACACGGCACGACCTTCTTCGAAGGAAAATTCTCGACCGACGACCCAAGGATCTCGCTGAGAATGGTCGAGCTGATCCGCGAAAAACTCGGCGACGATGCGATGATCCGCATCGATTCGAACCAGGCTTACTCGCTCAGCACGGCGCGGCGGCTTGCGCGGCCGCTGGAAGAGCTCGGCGTGCGCAACTGGGAGGATCCGGTGGCGACATCGGAGGAGATGCGCCAACTGCGCCGCCATTGCTCGATCCCGTTCTCGACCCACAATATCGACATCGCGCGCGCCATGGACCTCAAGGTGCCGGATGCATTCGTCGGCAACCCGACCGCGCATGGCGGCATCGGCCGGATGCTGCGCTTTGTCGGCGCCTGCGAGCACGCGGGCATCGATTTCTGGTGCTACAGCGGCGACAGCGGCATCGGCAGCGCGGCCTACCTGCATCTGTGCGCGGCCCTGGGCTGGATCCGGGAGCCGAACCAGTCGCTGTTTCGTATGCAACCTATGGATATCACCGAGGAGGGGCCGTTTTGCCCCAGGAACAATACGGTGCGTGTCCCGGAAGGTCCCGGTCTTGGTGTCACCTTGTCGCGGAAAAATCTCGCGGCCTGCCATCGCGACTTTGCCGAGAACGGCCCTTGCAACAAATATCATGACCCGGCCAAGCCAGGGACATATCGCCGTTTGCCGCTGAACTAGGAGAACGACACGGGAAAGGAGACGTATTTCAAGAACAAGAGTCCGCCGCCGCGATCGATGGCGACGGCAGGACCGGACGGGTGGAAGCATTGCCTCAAGAAAATCTGACCCCCGCGCCGCAAGGATCGGATGGACCAGGGAAAACCGCATGCTACAGTCCGGTCGACTGACAACGTTGATGGCCGGGACAGGAGAACTCCACGGACTTCGTCAACTGAAAAACGCATTCATCAAACCATAAGAAACAGGGGAAGGGTTAAAACCCATGATCAAGAACTACCGCATTCTCGACCTGATCCGGCGCAATCGCTCGCCGCTCGAAAATCACCTGATCGACGGCCTCGTCGACGGCCGTGTCAGCCGCCGCGACTTCATCCGCCATGGCAGCCTGCTTGGCCTGTCGCTGCCGCTGCTTGGAGGCATCACCACGGCTGCCGGCCTTGGCGGCATGCCATCGCTGGCCCGCGCCCAGGGCGCACCCGGCGCCACCATCCGCGTCGGCAGCAGCGTGCCGGCGGCAGCCATCGATCCGGTCACCATCGCCGACGCCGGCGGCCTGGTGGTCATGCAGCAGGTTGCGGAATTCCTCTGCGTCGACGGCCCGGACCTGGTGCTGAAGCCGGCACTGGCCGAAAGCTGGAAGCCGAACGACAAAGGCACGGTGTGGACCTTCAAGCTGCGCAAGGGCGTCAAATTCCACTCAGGCGGCGAGATGAAGGCCGATGACGTGGTGGCCAGCATCGACCGCCTTGCGGACCCGGCAAACTCGTCCAACGCGCTGTCTGTGTTCACCGGCATCCTGCAGAAGGGCGCCACCAAGAAAGTCGACGACTACACGGTGGAATTCCACCTCGACGCCGCGAACGGCAACTTCCCCTACATGGTGTCGTCCGACAATTACAACGCCGTCATCATCCCGGCGAGCTACAAGGGCGACTACGAGAAAAGCTTTGACGGAACCGGCCCGTTCAAGATCGAAAAATACACGCCGAAGGTGGGCGCCTCCTTCGTCCGCAACGAGGACTACTGGGGCGAAAAGGCGCTGCCGGAGCGCACCGAGTTCACCTTCTTCGCTGACATGCAGCCGCAAATCCTGGCACTGCAGGGCGGACAGATCGACATCATCAACCAGATGCCGGTTCTCGCGGGCGTTGCCCTGCTCAACGATCCGGGCTTCGACATCATCAGCCTGAAGTCGTCGGCGCATCAGCAACTGCACATGCACTGCGACGAAGGCCCAACGAAGGATGCCCGCGTGCGCCGCGCCATCGCCCTCTGCCTCGACCGAGAAAAGCTCGCCGCCGGCCTGATGAAGGGACGCTCGGCCTTGGGCAATGACAGCCCGTTCGCCTCGGTCTACCCGTCGACCGACGTCAGCGTGCCACAGCGCAAGCAGGATATCGGGCAGGCCAAGCAGCTGATGGAAGCCGCCGGCGTCGGCCCGGGTTTCAAGATGACGCTGACCACCGAGCGCTACCTCGAAATCCCCGAGTACGCCCAGCTCATCCAGAACTGGGTCAAGGAGATCGGTATCGAGCTCGAACTGAACGTCCTCGACCAGGGCGCCTATTACGGCGATGCCGTGTTCGGCAAGTCGAACTGGCTGGATTCGGCGATGGGCATCACCGATTACGGCCACCGCGGCGTGCCGAACGTCTACCTTGCCGCTCCCCTGAAGAGCGACGGCACCTGGAATGCCGCGCACTTCAAGAACAAGGACTACGACGCGCTGGCGACCAGCTATATCGCGGCGCTCGACCTCGAGGCGCAGAAGGCCGACGCCGGCAAGATCCAGAAGCTTCTGCTCGAGGAAACGCCTGTCATCTTCGGCTATTTCTATGACTACCTGACGGCGACGGCAAAGGGCGTGGCCGGCGTGCAACCGACAGCCATGTCGCAGCTGTTCCTCGAAAAGGCATCGAAGGCGTAAGCGAAAAGGGAAAGCCAGTCCTCTAACAGCCAGCTCCCCCGGGGGGCTGGCTTTTCAAGGAGTCTTAGCCATTCTCTCCTTTTTTGCGCGGCGTGTGTCCCTGTCGCTGGTGACGCTGTTCCTGCTCAGCATCATGGTGTTCCTGGGCGGCCAGGTCCTGCCTGGCAATGTCGGGCGCGCGATCCTCGGCCCGTTCGCCGACCAACGCGCGGTCGACGCGCTCAATCACACGCTCGGCGTCGATCGCCCGCTGCTCACCCAGTACTGGAGCTGGATCTCGAACTTCGTCCAGGGCGACATGGGCACGTCCTACATTTTCCGTTCGCCGGTGGCGCCCTTCGTCATCGGTGCGCTTGGCAATTCGATGAAGCTGGCGGGGGTCGCCTTCGTGCTGGTGGTGCCGATCGGCATCCTCGGCGGCGTCATTGCCGCACTCAACCTCAACCGCCCGCTCGACCGCATGATCAGCCTCGGCGGCCTGTCGGTGACGGTGCTGCCGGAATTCGTCACCGGCATCATCCTGATCCTGATCTTCGGCGTGTGGCTGCGCTGGCTGCCGATCTCGGCCGCGTGGCCCAGGGATGCCGGCTTCTTCACCCAGCTCTATTACCTGATCCTCCCGTCGCTGCCGCTGTTCCTGGTGCTGTTCGGCTATATTGCGCGCATGGCGCGTTCCGGCATGATCGAGGCGCTCGATTCCGACTATACGCGAACCGCAGTGCTCAAAGGCCTGCCCTGGCGCACGGTGATCTGGCGCCATGTGCTGCGCAATGCGCTGCTGCCGACCATCACCGTCATCGCGACCCAGACCGGCTATCTCATCGGCGGCCTTGTCGTGATCGAGACGCTGTTCCGCTACCAGGGCATCGGCTCGCTGATCTTCACCGCCGCGCGCGGCAAGGATTTTCCGATGCTGGAATCCGGCATCCTCACCATCGGCATCGTCTATGCGGTGGCCACATTGATCGCCGACTTCCTCTACTCCGTGCTGAATCCGCGCGTCCGCCTGGGGTCAGACCAATGAGCGCCGTCCAGACCCCCTCCCCCGCGCAGGACGACATGCGGCGCCGCGGCGCGGTGGCCGAAGTCTTCTTCTCCCTGCTGCGCTCGCGAACGTTCCTGGTCGGCATCGCCATCGTGCTGTTCTGGGTTGCCTGCGCGCTGTTTGGCGAACATTTTGTCCCCTACGATCCGCTCGCCGACGACATCATCAACGCGCTGGCGCCGCCTTCGCGAGAACACTGGTTCGGCACCGACCAGATCGGCCGCGACGTGTTCTCGCGCGTCATCGTCGGTTCGCGCGATATCCTCACCGTCGCGCCCCTGGCGACCTTGCTGGCGACGGTCGCCGGCACCGCGCTGGGCCTGCTCACCGGCTATTTCCGCGGCCTCGTCGACGATGTCGTCAGCCGCATCCTTGAAGCCTTCATGGCGATCCCCGTGGTGATCGTGGCGCTGCTTGCCATCGTCGCGCTGGGCACGTCCAAGACCACCGTCATCATCGTCATCGGGCTGAGCTTCGCGCCGATCATCGCGCGCACCGTGCGTTCGGCGGTGCTGGCCGAGCGCGAGCTCGACTATGTCGCCGCCGCACAGCTCAGGCATGAGAGCGCGCTGCATACGATGTTCGTCGAGATCCTGCCCAACGTCATCCCGCCGATCCTGGTCGAGACCACGGTGCGGTTGGGCTACGCCATCTTCGCGGTCGCTACCCTCTCCTTCATGGGCTTTGGCATCCAGCCGCCGTCACCCGACTGGGGGCTCTCCATTTCCAGCAATTACGGCATGATCGGCGGCGGCTTCTGGTGGACGGTGCTGTTCGACGCGCTCGCCATCGCCTCGCTGGTGATCGGCGTCAACCTGGCCGCCGACGGCGTGCATGGGGCCTTCAATGACTGAACCCGCCAATACAACGACAGGGAAGGCAAAGGACGCGCTCGATATCAAGAACCTGTCGGTCGCCTACCGGGTCGCCGGCCGCAATCGCGCGGTGCTGCGCGATCTCAGCCTCACCATCGGCCAGGGCGAGGCCTATGGGCTGGTCGGCGAATCCGGCTGCGGCAAGTCGACTGTAGCCCTCACGGTGGTGCGCTACCTCCCGCGCAACGGCTCGATATCAGGTGGCGCCATCTCACTCGACGGCCAGGACGTGATGAAGCTCGACGCGGAGGCGCTTCGGCGCGCGCGCGCCGAAAGCGTCTCCATGGTCTATCAGGACCCGGGAAAGGCGCTAAACCCGTCGATCCGCATCGGCCGGCAATTGACCGAAATTTTCGAGCTTGGCGGCATCACGGGCCAAGCTGCCACCGATCGCGTCATCGCCATGCTGAACCGCGTGCGCATCTCCGATCCGCCAAGCGTCATGCAGCGCTATCCGCACCAGCTGTCGGGCGGCATGCAGCAGCGCGTGGCGATCGCCATGGCGCTGGCCAACGATCCCTCGATGCTGATCCTCGACGAGCCGACTACCGGCCTCGACGCGACGGTCGAGGCCGAGGTGCTCGACCTCATCGCGCAGCTCAGGCAGGAACTGTCGGCCTCGATCCTGTTCATCAGCCACAACCTCGCCGTCGTCTCCAACATGTGCGACCGGGTCGGCGTGCTCTATGCCGGCATGCTGGTCGAGGAAGGACCGACCGATGTCGTCTTCAACGATCCGCGCCACCCTTACACGGTGGCGCTGCTGCGCTGCCTGCCGCGCGGCGGCCAGCGCAAGGACCAGGGCCGGCTCGACACCATCCCGGGCTTCCTGCCCGGCATCGGCGCTGACATCAAGGGCTGCGCCTTCGCCGACCGCTGCGCGCTGGCCACCGACCGCTGCCGCACCGAATTGCCGCCGCTCTATGATCTGACCGACGAGCGCGGGAGGCGGCTGTCGCGCTGCCACTACCACGACCAGGCGCAGGCCCTGCCACGTACCACGCCCGCCAACGTTGTGCCCGCACCGAAACCCACGACGGCGCCGGTGCTGCGCGTCGCCCGGCTGAACAAGACCTACGCCAGCCACGGCCATGCACTGCGCGCCGTCAAGGACGTTTCGCTCGATCTCAGGCCCGGCGAGACGCTCGGGCTGGTCGGCGAATCCGGCTCGGGCAAGACCACCTTCGCCAGGCTGCTGCTCGGGCTGGTGCCTCCCGATGAGGGCGGCACCATCGAGCTCGAGGGCAAGGCGCTGGCGCCGAAGCTGGAGAACCGCGGCGACGACCAGGTCAAGGCGATGCAGATCGTCTTCCAAAACCCGGACTCCGCCCTCAACCGCTCGCATTCGATCCGCCATCTGATCGGCCGTGCGCTGAAGCGGCTGGCGGGCTTGAGGGGTGCAGCCCTGGAGGCGCGCCTCAACGATCTCGTCCGCTCGGTGCGGCTCACCGACCGGCATCTGGCGGTCAAGCCGCGCCAGCTTTCGGGCGGGCTGAAGCAGCGCGTCGCCATTGCGCGTGCCTTCGCCGGCGACCCGCGCATCGTCGTCTGCGACGAGCCGACCTCGGCGCTCGACGTTTCCGTCCAGGCGGCGATCCTCAACCTGCTCGCCGACCTGCAGGCCAAGGAAGACGTCAGCTACATCTTTATTTCGCATGACCTTGGCGTGGTGCGTTATCTCTCCGACAAGATCGCCGTGCTCTATCTCGGCCGCATCATGGAGATCGGCCCATCGGAGGACGTTTTTTCCGGACCGCATCACCCCTACACCGAGGCGCTGCTATCGGCCGTGCCCAAGCTCGGTCAGACCGAGACGGCACGCATCCGGCTCGATGGCGAAATCCCCAGCGCCACCAACCCGCCATCGGGCTGCGTCTTCCACACGCGCTGCCCACGCAAGATCGGGCCGATCTGCGAACAGCAGGAGCCGCCGCTCGCCGAGGCCGAGCCGGGGCATTCGATCCGTTGCCACATTCCCTATGCCGAGTTGAGGCGGCTGCAGAAACCGGCGGCGGTCGCAGCCCTGCCGGCGTAAGCGGCCCGCATCCATCACGCCTGGCCGGTCATGCTGAAGGAGCGGTCCCCCTCGGCAAAGCCCCGATCACCGGTCCAGTCCCTTGCCAGTGTCCGCAATCCGGTCAACGCGACGTCGAGCACATCCGACGATGCGGGATTGCTGGGATAGGCGAGATAGATCGGCCGCTGAAACACAGGCGCATCCTCGATGCGTTTCATCTCACCGTTCTCGATGTAGCCGCTGACGGCACTGAGCGGCAGATAGGCCGCGGCTTTTTGCGACAACACGTGCTGCAGGCCGATGAAGACCAGCCCGGCCGAGATTGCCGGCTGCACCATGCCGGCGAAGGCACGGTCGTGCTCGATGCGGAATTCGAGCCCCCAATCCATCAGGATGTAGTTCTGCGTCCACGGTCCTGCCTGTGCGGAATGCTGGACAAGCACGACCTGATCGACGGCCAGCGTCTCGTAGACGATGCCGGGATGCGGCCGCGGCAGATAGAGAATGCAGATGTCGAGCAGTCCTTCGGCCAATTGGTCGATCGCCAGGTCGGGAAAGCTTCCTTCGAGCCGCAGCGCCACGTTCGGCCGCTGGGCCCGCATCCACGCGATCCATGGCGAGGTGACGCGATCCCAGAGATAGGCGGGCGCGGTGAAGCGCAACAGCGACTCGTAACCGTCGGGAACAGCGATGTCCTGCCGCGATTGCTCCCAAGTGCGGGTGATGGAGGAGGCGTGCGGGAGGAACTGCCAGCCAGCCGGCGTTAGCGTGACGCCGTCGCGATCTCTTACGAAAAGCCGGCGCCCCAACTGCTCCTCCAGCCCCCTTATCCGGGCGCTGACCGTTGACTGCGCGAGATTGAGCCGGCTGGCCGCGACCGTGAAACTGCCATGCTCGGCGACCTCCAGGAAGCTGCGCAGGTTTTCGGTATCCATGCCATCACTCTAGCATCGAAAATTTCGATGGGCCTCATCAAAAAATATCGCTTTCCGGTCGCGGTCAACAATGACCTAAATGGCCATTCTCCCGAGGGCAAGCGAGGAATGCAGCCATGCCAAGGCATTTCATGACGATCGACGCCGCCCGCAAAAGCCTCACGGAAATCGAAAATTCCGCTGTCGACGAGTTGCTGGCAGGCAGGCTCGACCGGCGTAATTTTCTCCGCCACGGCAGCATGCTTGGCCTGTCGCTGCCGTTGCTTGGCGGCATTTTGGGAGCGGCCGGTTTCGGCACGCGGAAGGCCCGCGCCGAGGGCAAGTCGGGCGGCACGGTGCGCGCCGGCGTGGCCACGCCCGGCGGTGCCATCGATCCCGTCACCTTCTATGACAGTGGCAGCTATCAGCTGGTTTTCCAGACCGCCGAATTCCTTTGCATCACCCAGCCGGATCTGACCTTGAAGCCGGTTCTGGCGGAAAGCTGGTCGCCCAATGCGGACGGCAGCGTCTGGACCTTCAAGCTGCGCAAGGGCGTAAAATTCCACAATGGTGAGGAATTCAAAGCCGACGACGTCGTCGCAACGTTCGACCGGCTGGCCGATCCCAACGGCGCCTCCAACGCGCTGTCGGTGTTCAAGGGCCTGTTGTCGAAGGGTGGAACCCGGAAGGTCGACGATCACACCGTCGCCTTCCATCTCGATGCGCCGAACGGCAGCTTTCCCTATTCGGTGTCGATCGACAATTACAACGCCGTCATCCTGCCGGCGAGCTACAAAGGCGATTACGAAAAGACTTTTGAGGGTACCGGGCCGTTCCGGATGGAGACCTATACGCCGAAGGTCGGCGCGACCTTCGTGCGCAATCCCGACTATTGGGGCGAGAAGGCATTGCCCGACCGGCTCGAATTCAAGTTCTACGGCGACGTGCAGCCGCGCATCCTGGCGCTGCAGGCCGGCGAGGTCGACATTCTCGACGCGGTTCCGCTCGATGTCAGCCAGGTGGTGCTGAACAGCCCCGACATCACGGTGCTGCGCGTCGCCTCGACCGCGCATCGCCAGTTGCACATGCGCTGCGACATGGCGCCCTTCACCGACAAGCGCGTGCGCCAGGCGCTGGCGCTTAACATCGATCGGTCCAAGCTGGTCGACGGACTGTGCCGCGGCATGGCCGCGACCGGCAATGACAGCCCGTTCGCGCCGGCCTTCCCGGCCACCGACAAGTCGGTGCCGCAACGCACGCAGGATATCGCCAAGGCCAAGCAACTCATGGAGGCGGCGGGGCTTGCCGATGGTTTCGACATCACACTGACGACGTTGCGCTACTCCGATATTCCCGGCTACGCGCAGCTGTTCCAGAATTTCGCCAAGGAGATCGGCGCCCGCATCTCGCTCAACATAGAAGACCAGGACAAATATTACGGCAAGGCCGTATTCGGCCAATCGGACTGGCTGGACAGCCCGCTCGGCATCACCGACTACGCTCATCGCAGCGTGCCGAATGTGTTCCTCAAGAGCCCGCTGGTCAGCGACGGCCCCTGGAACGCGGCGCATTTCAAGAGCCCTGCCTATGACGGCATGGTCACGAGCTATCTCAAGGCGCTCGATATCGGCGCGCAGCGCGCGGCAGCCTCCGACATCCAGAAACTGCTGCTCGACGAGACACCCATCATCTTCAGCTACTTCCCCGATCTCCTGGTGCCGGTGCGCAAGAATGTCAGCGGCTTGCCGCCGATCGCCGCCGGGCTGCTGCTCGATCGGGTGTCGCTGGGGTAGATGCTGCCAAGATCATGCTCGGCAGGCAGAAGCAATATTGGACGGCTCCGTGTTTCGGGCGTGAGGCTATCCGGCAACAGGCCCGCGACGAACGATGGGGGGCCATCGCTCCAACGGTTCGACACCGGCAAACGCCCACCGTCCGGGAGCACTCGCCGGCCGTCGGCCCAGCCTCATATCGTCCTAACCACGCGCCGACGACAGACAGAAACAGGAGACTACCATTCGCAAGCCTCATCTGCGCGGTCGCGGACCGCATTTCCCCGTGCTCGACACTATCGAGCAGTACGAGTTCGAGCCCGGCTATGTCGCCTTCACCATGCCGTCGCTGAAGCGGCTGCGGGTCCAGGTCGGCTCGATGACCGTTGCCGACACCACCAAGGCATTGGTGTTGTACGAATCCGATCATCTGCCGGTCTACTATTTCCCGATCGAGGACGTGCGCGAGGAGTTCCTGCTGCCCTCAAAGACGACGACGGAAGATCCGTACAAGGGCGTTGCCACGCACTACTCGCTCAATACAGGCATCACCTTGGTCGAAGACGGTGCATGGCGCTATCTCGATCCGGTCAAGGGTTGTCCGCCGATCGCGGGCTACATGTCGTTCGTGTGGAGCAAGATGGGCCACTGGTTCGAGGAAGACGAGGAGATCTTCGTGCACGCCCGCGACCCGTTCCGGCGCGTCGACTGCCTGCCGTCGTCGCGGCGCGTCCAGGTCATCCTCGATGGCGAGCAGGTCGCCGATTCACGGCGCGGCGTGTTCCTGTTCGAAACCGGCCACCCGGTGCGCCACTATCTGCCGATCTCCGACACGCGGCTCGATATGTTCGCGCCCAGCCGTTACATCTCACGCTGCCCTTACAAGGGCATTTCCAACTATTATCACGTGACCACGCCCAAGAAACGGCACGAGAACATGGTCTGGTACTATCCGGAGCCGGTGCATGAGGCAGAACGCATCAAGGGACTGGTCTGCTTCCACCACGAACTGGTCGACAAGATCCTGGTCGATGGGGTCGAGATCTCAAAGGAAGCCACGGCCGCGTCCGACGGATATTTCTAGGCATGCCGCAGCCCGCTGAAGGCTTGATCGAGATATAGGTCAGCGCATACCCTCCTTGAGCAGGAGGGCTATCGATGGATCTTTTTAAACTGGACGGCGACGTTGCGCTGGTCACCGGGGCTGGCAGCGGCATTGGCCAGGCAATCGCGATCGGACTGGCCGAGGCAGGCGCCGATGTCGCTTGTTTTGGCCATGCGTCGAAGGGTGGGCTGGACGAAACCGCTCACCGGGTCACGGCACTCGGCCGCAGGGCGCTGGTGCTGACGGGCACAGTGACGTCGGAGGGCGACCTGGCCACGGCCATCGATCGCGTCGAAGCCGAACTCGGCCCGTTGACGGTCGCCGTCAACAATGCCGGCATTGCCGGCTCCGAACCAGCGGAGACACTGGCGCTGGAAACATGGCGGAAGGTGCACGAGGTCAATGTCGCCGGCGTGTTCCTGTCCTGCCAGGCAGAAGCGCGCAAGATGCTGGCGCGGGGCAAGGGCTCGATCATCAACATCGCCTCGATGTCGGGCACCATCGTCAATCGCGGACTGACGCAGGCGCATTACAATTCCTCGAAGGCCGCCGTCATCCACATGTCGAAGAGCCTCGCCATGGAGTGGGCCGATCGTGGGCTGCGCGTCAACGTCGTCAGCCCGGGCTACACGCTGACGCCGATGAATAAACGGCCGGAGGTGGCCGAAGAGGTGAAGATCTTCAAACGCGACACGCCGATGGGACGCATGGCGGCGCCGGAGGAAATGGTCGGGCCGACGGTTTTCCTGGCCAGCCGCGCGTCGAGCTTCGTCACCGGCCTCGACCTGATCGTCGATGGCGGCTACGTCTGCTGGTAAACAGGGCGTGCGACCCGTGTCCCGCCGTCGTCGGCCGGCTTCGCCTGCGGTCTGGAATTCTGCTTCTTCGCGGCGTTAGTCGTTGCGCGGCATGAACGTTGGTATATATATTTTCATCCTGTGAAACCGCGCTGGCGAAATGGGGCTTGCCAGGGCGACAGCCGAGAGCAATTCCGCTGGAAATGCTCGGGATCATGGGACCTTGATGGCTCGCATGTTGCATGGCGCCGCAGGACTGACAATTGATCCGCGGACGATCGCCATCGCGGCGATCGATCGGCCATGAGACTGGCTGTCTCGGCAGCGTCCGTCCTCACCGAAATCGAGCATCATCGCGCCTGTGCCGGCTTTGGTCCCGACATGGCGAGAACGGTCTTGCACAACAGCCTGCCTTTCCAACACAATCAAGAAAAGACGCAACAAGGGAACGACCAATAACCGTCACAGCTTGAAGGAGAACCAAGCAATGCCATTCCGCAGTGTGATATCGAAATCCTCAATGGGAGCTTTTGCACTTGCCGCGGCAAGTGTCCTGACGCCGACAGCGCAGGCAGCGGCGCCGGAATCCAACGACCCGATCAAGATCGCGCTGTTCGACTGGACCAGCGTCAATCTCAACGCCAAGATCCTCGGCGGCATCCTGGAAAAGCTCGGCTATACCGTCGAATACCCGACCGCCGACTATCTCTCCAGCCTGACAACCGGCCTCACCAATGGCGATATCGATGTCGGCCTGGAATTCTGGGATACGACGGCCGGCGAAGCGATGAAGGCCTCCGATGCCACGGGCCAGACCGAAAGGCTCGGCAAGCTCGGCCCGAAGGCCAAGGAAGAGTGGTGGTTTCCCGAATACATGAAGGAGAAATGTCCGACCTTGCCGGACTGGCACGCTCTGCTCGACGCCACTTGCGCGGCATCGTTCTCGACCGCCGAGACGGCGCCAAAGGGGCGCTATCTCGGCGGCCCGGTGACCTGGGAAGGCTTTGACGACGAGCGTGTCGCGGCGCTGAAGCTGCCCTTCACCGTGATCCATGCCGGCACTGATGCCGCGATGTTCGCCGAGTTGGACTCCGCCTATCAGCGCAAGGCGCCGATCATGCTGTGGATCTATTCGCCGCATTGGGCGCCTGCAAAATACAAGGGCGAATGGGTGCAATTCCCCGAATACACGCCCGAATGCTATACCGACCCGAAATGGGGCGTGAACCCGGACGCCAAATACGACTGCGGCAAACCGCATGGCGAGATCTGGAAGTACTCCTGGAACGGCATGAAAGACAAATGGCCGGTCGCCTACAAAGTGGCCAAGGCCTACACGATCGACACCGACGAGTTGAACAAGATGAGCGGCGAGATCGATCTTGACGGCAAGACGCCGGAAGACGTCGCCGCCGCCTGGATCGCCGCTCACGAGGCAGACTGGAAGGCCTGGGCGCAGTGACCTCCGACTGGAAAGGGAGGCCCGGCTGTTGACCGGCCGGGCCTCAATTCCTGATGTTCCAGAAGGGCGACTGAATGACGGAAGCGATTGAACAGGCATCCGACGCGACGGATGCCCGGCCGATAAAACTTGCTTGCCGCAACGTCTGGAAACTGTTCGGCTCGAACGCCGCCAATTTCATCCGCGAGCGTGACGGCAAGGCCAGCATGGCGGAGGTTTCGGCGGCAGGCCTTGTCGGGGCGGTGCGCGCCGTCGACCTCGAAATCCGCCAGGGCGAGATCTTCATCATCATGGGCCTGTCCGGCTCCGGCAAGTCGACGCTGGTGCGCTGCATGTCGCGGCTGGTCGAGCCGACACATGGCAAGGTCGAATTCGAAGGCAAGGACCTGCTCAAGATTTCCGATGCCGCCCTGATCGAGCTCAGGCGCCATCGCATGGGCATGGTGTTCCAGAATTTCGCGCTGTTGCCGCATCTCAACGTGCTCGACAACATCGCCTTTCCTCTGAGTATCCAGGGACAGGATCGGACGAGACGCGAGGCGCGCGCCCGGGAAGTCATCGAACTCGTCGGTCTGCGCGGCCGCGAGCATTTCTATCCGCGCGAACTGTCGGGCGGCCAGCAGCAGCGTGTCGGCATCGCCCGCAGCCTCGCCACCAAGCCGGAGATCTGGTTTCTCGACGAGCCGTTCTCGGCGCTCGATCCGCTGATCCGCCGCGAGATGCAGGACGAGCTGATGCGGCTGCAGACCATGCTGCACAAGACCATTGTCTTCATCACCCATGATTTCGACGAGGCCATCAGGCTGGCCGACCGCATCGCTATCATGAAGGACGGCCAAGTCATCCAGATCGGCACGCCGGAGGAACTGGTGGTCAATCCGGCGACCGACTATGTCGCCGAGTTCACCCGCGACGTCGACCGCGCCAAGGTGATCTCGGCGCACAGCCTGATGCGTAGCTGCGATGGCGCCGAGCACGGCGGCACGGTGGCGCCCGAGGCCAAGATATCGAGTTTTTCGGCCAGCATCGTTGCCGCCGGCAAACCCTTCGCCGTGATCAACGGCACCGGCACGCCGATCGGCGAAGTGACGCCGCAAGCGGTGATCGATCTTCTGGCCGGCATCGAGCGAGCCGGCGCATGACGGTAACCGCAAACGCCAGCCAGACAAGGCCGCCGATCCAACGGTGGCTGGCGATCTGGGTGCTCGCGCTTGCCGCCGTGCTGGTGATGTTCCTGCTGCAGGACAGGCTGCCATGGGCCGTCAACTACCCGGTCGAGGCGGTCGTCCCCGTCGCCGACTGGGTCAGCGCGCTGATGGGCTGGATCAAGTCGAACCTGTCCTGGCTGACGCGCTCGGTCACCGCGGTGCTCGGCGTGCCGCTCGACTTCGCGCTCAATCTCTTGGCCAAGAATTTCAAGTTCGGCCATGGCGCCGACGCTTTCGTGCTGCCGCGTTTGTCCTGGGTTGGCGTCTGCGCCGTCGCCTTCCTCGCCGGCCACGCGGCGGGAGGCAGGAAGCTCAGCCTGCTGGTTGGCGGATGTTTCCTCTACATCGCGCTGTTCGGCCAATGGACCAGTGCCATGCTGACCCTGGCGCTGATCTCGATCGCGGTGCCGTTCTGCATTCTCACCGGGCTATTCGCCGGCATCTGGGCCTGGCGCAGGCCGTGGGCCGAGCGGCTTGTGGTCTCCCCAGCACTTGACCTGATGCAGACGATCCCGACCTTCGCCTATCTCATCCCGATGCTGCTGCTGTTCGGCAACAGCCCGGTCTCGGCGATGATCGCCACCGCCATCTTCGCCACGCCGCCGATGGTGCGGGCAACGATGCTGGGCCTGTCTCGGGTGCCGTCCGAGATCGACGATTTCAGCGAGATGGCAGGCTGCACGGCGCGGCAGAAATTGTGGCGCGTGCTGCTGCCGTCGGCGCGGCCGACGCTGATGGTCGGCGTCAACCAGGTGATCATGCTGGCACTCAACATGGTGATCATCGCTTCGATGATCGGCGCCGGCGGCCTAGGCTACGACGTGCTTTTGGCGCTACGCGCGCTCAAGGTCGGCGAGGCGATGGAAGCCGGGCTTGCCATCGTCGCGCTGGCCATCGCGCTCGACCGGCTGAGCCAGGCCATTGCCCACAAGCAGGCGAAGGGCAATGTCCACCGATCCGCGAGCCCGGGGTTCTGGCGCCGCTATCCCAATCTGACGCTCGCAGTCGCCATCCTTGCCGTCACCACTCTGCTCGGCCTGTTCGTACCCGCCTTCGCGGCCGTGCCCAAGGCGATCACCTTCACCACCGCGCCACTGTGGAAAGCGGCGGTGAACTGGGTGACGATCAACTTCTTCGATCTCATCGAAGCCTTCCGCGTGGCGCTGATCCTCAATGTGCTCAATCCGCTGCGCGCCTTCTGCGAGGGCTTCCCTTGGCTGGGCGCGGTGTTCCTGCTCGGCCTTGCCGGCTACCAGCTTTCCGGCCCGCGGCTGGCCGTCCTGGTGGCAATGCTGACCGCTTTCTGCGCGGTCACCGGCCTGTGGGAAAAGACCATGGCGACGGTCTATCTCTGCGGCATCTCCGCCTTCATCGCCTGCCTGATCGGCATTCCCATCGGCCTGATGGCAGCCCGTAGCGACCGTTTCGAAAAGATCGTCACACCCGTCATCGACACCCTGCAGGTGCTGCCGTCCTTCTGTTTCATCATCCCGGTCGTGATGCTGTTCAGGGTTGGCGACGTGACGGCGATGATTGCAACGATAGCCTTCGCCGTAGTGCCGGCGATCCGCTACACCAATCACGGCATAAGGCAGGTGCCGCCGGCACTGATCGAGGCAGCGAAAGTGTCGGGCTGCACCCCGCGCCAGACCTTTTTCCGCGTGCAACTGCCGCTGGCGCTGCCGGAGATCATGCTCGGCGTCAATCAGACCATCCTGATGGCGTTGGCAATGATCATCATCTGCGCCATGGTCGGCACGCGCGATCTCGGCCAGGAAGTGTTCATCGCGCTGTCGAAAGCCGATTCCGGCCGCGGCATCGTCGCCGGCCTCGCCATCGCCTTCATCGGCATCGTCGCCGACCGGCTGTTCAATGCCTGGACGGCCAAGGCGCGGGCAAGGCTGGGGTAGCGGCGGCGGCCTACTCGGCCGCCACTCCTTTCACCTCGAGATAGCTCTCCATGGAATCGTCCAATGCCTGCAGCCAGGGCGTATGGTGCAGCGGCGCCATGGTGCCGGTCATCAGCGAGCGATAGGAATGATCGCGGAAGCTCATAATGTCTTCGGCCTTGTGGTGCTCCCACTCCATGAAGGTCTGGTTGACCGCCTCGACGTCGAAGCCGGGATAGTCGGTCTGGTCCATCAATTCCTTGGTGTAGTCGCCCTGGAACCAGATCATCTGCTCGGCGTCCTCCAGCGTCTCCTCGCGGGCGCGCCATTTGGCGCCATGCGCTGCCATCGCCTCGGCCGACGGCAGCTTGATGCGGCCCATGATGACGTCGCGCGCGAACCAGGCCTGCGCGTCGAACATGTTGAAGGTGTAGAACTGGTCCTGCATGCCGATATAGGACAGCTTCGGGTTCTTCTCCCAGACAACGCCCTCGTAGAGGTCCAACGGCCACATGCGGTTGGCGGTCTTGAGCTTGAGATCGTCAGTCAGGAACGGGAAGGAATGGAGATAGCCGGTGCACAGGATGATGGCGTCGACATCCTTGGTCGTGCCGTCCTTGAAATGCGCCGTCTTGCCGACGACCTTTTGCAGCAGCGGCACTTCCTTCCAATTCTCGGGCCATTTGAAACCCATCGGTTTGGAACGATAGCTGGAGGTGATCGACTTGGCGCCATATTTGTAGCACTGCGAACCGATGTCCTCGGCCGAATAGGAGCGGCCGATGATCAGGATGTCCTTGCCCTTGAACTCCATGGCGTCGCGGAAATCGTGGCTGTGCAGGATGCGGCCGTTGAAGGTCGAGAAGCCCTCGAAATAGGGCACGTTGGGCACAGAAAAATGCCCGGAAGCGACGACGACATTGTCGAACTCTTCCGAATAGGTCACGTCGTTGGTGCGGTCATGCGCGGTGACGGTGAATTTCTTCGTCTCGTCCGAGAAGGTGACCATACGCACCGGGCTGTTGAAGCGCACCCATTTGCGCAGGCCCGACTTCTCGACGCGGCCCTTGATGTAGTCCCACAACACCGCACGTGGCGGGTAGGAGCCGATCGGCCGGCCGAAATGCTCCTCGAATGTGTAGTCGGCGAATTCCAGGCATTCCTTCGGCCCGTTCGACCAGAGATAGCGGTACATCGAG
Organism: Mesorhizobium sp. B2-3-14; assembly: GCF_006442175.1. Taxonomy (NCBI): domain Bacteria; kingdom Pseudomonadati; phylum Pseudomonadota; class Alphaproteobacteria; order Hyphomicrobiales; family Phyllobacteriaceae; genus Mesorhizobium; species Mesorhizobium sp. B2-3-14. Next base: position 140,255 of record NZ_VFVP01000005.1, read on the forward strand.
CCGTGTACGGGATCGCCATGTTCGTCGAGGCCGGTACGCCAGGTGTAGTTCCACAGGCCACCCCAGTCGGACTGCTTTTCGAAGCAGACGATCTCGGGAATCTCGGCGCCCTTGTCGGCCGCCGACTTGAAAGCCCTGAGTTGGGCCAGACCGGACGGTCCGGCTCCGATGACGGCAACGCGAGTGTTCATTCCGGGCCTCCTTTTTTGATTTCCCCAGCGAAACAAATTTCACTGGCAGTGACAGTAATTGGCCTCTTGGTGCTGTCAACAGACATCTGCTGGAACGGCGTTTGCGCGCAGTGGATTCCTGGCGGAAAACCCGCGGGCGCCGCGATGGTCGCACTGCCGCGCGCAACATAAGATGGCTTGCCGTTGCGGTTGCGGTCCTGTATCGGCACCTGACATGTTCACCTTGAGTGAAATAAATCCTGACGATTGGGGGCGACATGGCAAAGGCGAATTCGAATTCCAAGGCTCCCGCGAGCGCAAAGGCAAAGCCGTCGCCGAAAGTGTCGGCGGACGGCAGGACCATACGCGCGCCGCTGACACAAAACCCGCACGCCATTCGCGATACACGCGAAAAAGTGCTGGAGGTCGCGATCGGCCGCGAGGTGCGGGCCTTCCGCAAGAAGCTCGGCATCACCGTGGCGGATCTCGCGGTCGCCACCGATATTTCGCTGGGCATGTTGTCGAAGATCGAGAACGGCATCACCTCTCCGTCGCTGACCACCTTGCAGGCACTGTCGCGGGCGCTCGGCGTTCCCGTCACCGCCTTCTTCCGCCGCTTCGAGGAAGAACGCAGCGCCGTCTTCGTCAAGGCCGGCCAAGGCCTCGACGTCGAGCGCCGCGGCACGCGCGCCGGCCACCAGTATAATCTGCTTGGCCATATCGGTTCGAACACCAGCGGCGTCGTCGTCGAGCCCTATCTGATCACGCTGACCGAGGATTCCGACGTATTCCCGACCTTCCAGCACGAGGGCATGGAGTTCCTCTATATGCTCGAGGGCGAGGTCGTTTACCGGCACGGCAGCAACCTCTACCCGATGAAGCCCGGCGACAGCCTGTTCTTCGACGCCGACGCGCCGCACGGACCGGAGCAACTGACGAAACTGCCGATGCGGTATTTGTCGATTATCTGCTACCCGCAGGGCAGTGCTGGGTAGGCGGGCCGCCGCAGCCCCTCACCCGGATTGCCCCTAGGGCAGAGGAGCCCGACGCCAGCGTTGGCGATCTCTTCTCCCCTCGGGGAGGTGACCGCGAAGCGGCCGGACGAGGGGGGCTTTCAATCCGGCCCGAACCCCGGGCTCGTCGGGCTGCCATCGTCCAGCTTCGACAACCACTCGACCAGTGTCGGGCGAAAGCGCGTGAGGCCTTTGTAGCTGGCGAGTTCCTCGGGTAAGTCGCGGATGACGCGGTGCAGGCGCCGTGCCCATTTCGGCTGCGTCACCAGTTCGTCCATCTTGATCAGGTAGCAGCGGATCGGAAAGACGATGCCATTGGAGCGCGGCAGCCGCCAGAAGCTCTGCAGTTCGACCCGCAGATGCACCTTGTCGCCGACATTCTCCGACGTCACCGTCGCGCGGTCCGGACCCCACTTGTGATAATTCTCCGGGCTGGTATCCAGCCGCGGATTGATGGTCATCGTCCAGTTCAGGCGCCGTGCCGGCTTGCACTGCTGGATGTTGGTGAGGAACTTCAGCGCGCGCGTGAAAATACCCTTCTCATGTGCCAGCGGCACAGGCGCGTGCCATTCGAAGAAATTCATGCCGATGTCGAAATCGAGCGACCAGTCGGCCTGGGTGGTGACCATGCCGGCGTCCATCCATAGATTGCCGTCGCGCTGGTCGAGGATGCAGAAATCGCCCTGGCTCTGACGGGTGATGTATTCCATCGGCCCGTAAGGCAAAGTCGAGGTGTCGCCGAAGGTGAAAGTATCGTCGATGCCGAGCGGCCGGTTGATCCAGCGCCAGCGGTCGCCGTCGCGCGTCAGCGTGAAATGCTCGGGATAGCCCAGCGCCTGCTGCTCCATCAAAAGCTCCAGCAGATCCCAGCCGGCGAGCGTCATGTGCGGCAGCGACTGGCAGCGCAGGGGATCCTCGGCGAGCACCAAGGCGCGGTCCTGCATCTCGGCGACATAGTGTTCGTCGACGTCGATCAGGTTTTCAAGCACCGAGCCCTTCGGCCCGACGACATGCGGCTCGATGTTGACGGCGTACATGTAGCTGTCTTCATGGAAGGGGAACGGAAACCGCCTGATGTGCTCGGGGCTGTTCTTGAAAGTGAAGTCGTCGCGGAACGTTTCCTTGCGAAAGGTGATGCCCATTCTCGCCTCCTATCTTTCCAAGACCAGCGACCTGCCCTCGAAGCGCGACACGCACGGCATGATCTTCCTGCCCGAACGGTGCTCTTCCTCGCTCAGCCAATGGTCGTTGTGGATGAATTTGCCGTCACAAGAGATGACGTTGGTTTCGCACTGGCCGCAGACGCCGCCACGGCAGAGATAGGGCGGATCGACGCCGGCGGCTTCGATGGCTTCCAGCAGGCTCTGCTGCTCGCCGACGCGGATGGTCTTGCCGCTGACGGCAAGCGTCACGTCGAATGGCAGGCCGGGCTGCGGTGCCGCGAAATGCTCGTAGTGGACGGTCTCCGGCGGCCAGCCGAGGTTAGCTGCGCGGTCGCGCACCCAGTTGATCATGCCGGCCGGGCCGCAGACATAGAGGTGCGTCCCGAGCGGCTGCGAGGATAGCAACCGGTCGAGTTCGATCCGCTCCTCGAGGTCATCGTGATAGAGCCGGACGCGACGCCCGTAGCGTTCCCGCAGCACGTCGGCATAAGTGCCAAGCGAAGCGGTGCGGCAGGTGTAGTGCAGTTCGAAATTGCCGCCCTCCCCCGCCAGTTGCGCGGTCTGGGCCATGAACGGCGTGATGCCGATGCCGCCGGCCAGCATCAGGTGTTTCTTGGCGCGCAGATCGAGCGAAAAAAGATTGACCGGATAGCTGATCACCATCTCCAGGCCCGGCTTGACCGACCTGTGCATGAACAGCGAGCCGCCGCGACCGACGTCGTCGCGGCGCACCGAGATGGTGTATTCGCGCGTGTCTAGCGGCGAGCCCATCAGCGAATAGGGATTGAGCCTTGTGCGCTGGCCATCGCGCATCTCGACCACGACATGGGCGCCGCCGGAAAAGGTCGGCAACAGCTCGCCATCACGCCGGCGAAAATGGAACCGGGTGACCAGCTCATTGACCGGGACGACATCGCTGACGACGACGTCGAGCTTGGTGGTGCCGGTGCTCATCGAAATATCTCCTCCATCGGAGGAATTTCACTGCGATCCTCGGCATTGATGCAGACGCCCTGGAACGCGGCAAGGCGCCGGGAATAGTGATCGCGCACGAGAAGCAGCAGGCCACAATGCGAGCAGGTCGCCGGCTGCGTCGTCACATTCTCGGTGATGCCCTTGCAGTGCACGCACTGCATGCGCCGCGCCAGCGAGCCGCGATGCTCGGTCTGCATGGAGGTGTGGTCGATGCCGGCTTCGAGCGCCACCTGCATGGCCTGCCCGATCAGCCCTTCGGTGCCGGCGAGATAGAGGCGCAGACCCATATGCGCGTTATCAAGCGTCTGCTTCAGACGCGGCAGCAGACTGGCGAAGGACGGGGCGGTGTGAAATTGCGCCGGCTTCAACCCTTCGAGGGCAGCAATATATTTGCCGTCAGGACCGGGAATGAAGACGATCTCGGCACAATCGAAAAAGCCAGGTGGCGCGGTTCGGGCCATATCGGTAATCGCCAGCGCGCCTTCGGCGTCGGCGATGAACAGATGATGCCTGCCAGGCTGCGGAGACAGGGTTCCGTAAATGGGCCGGCTGATGATGGTCTTGGCTGCCATTTAAGTCTTCGTGCCTCGAAACCCCTCGCTGTCGATTATGCCTCAGCCCTTCGCCGTGCGCTTGGTCTTCTTGGGATCGTCGAACGGCAAGGGCTGCGCCGTCGCCTTGATCGATCCGCTCTTGTTGCGGATCTCGAGCGTGGTGTCCTTGACCGCGCAGTCGACGTCGAGCCGGGCAATGCCCATCGATTTCTCGACCAGCGGCGAATACATGGCGCAGGTGACAACGCCGACCTTTTTGCCGTCGCGATAGACCGGAGCGCCCTCGTCCGCCGGCTCCTTGCCGTCGAGCAGGACGCCATAGATCTTGAAGCGCTCCTTGCCCTTCAGGCGATAGTGCTCCTCGGCACCGCGAAAGCCGGTCTTGCCGGGGCTGACGGTGAAGTCGAGGCCGAGCTCCCAAAGCGTATCGCCGGGGCCTTCATTCTCGAACGGATACTTTTGGGAATTGTCGTAGGGGTAGAACAGCAGGTAGCTTTCGACGCGCAGCATGTCGAGCGTGGTGAAGCGGCAGGGAATGATGCCGGCGCTCTTGCCCTCGTCGAGAATCCTGTCCCAGATCGTGCCGGCGTCCTGGCCACGGCAGAAGATCTCGTAGCCGCGTTCGCCGGTATAGCCGGTGCGCGAGATCATGACGGGAAAGCCGAACAGCTGCGTCTGCATGTGATGGAAGTAGTTGAGGTCGCGGATGCCGGGCACGTGCTTGGCCAGATAGTCGACCGCTGTTGGCCCCTGCAGCGACAAATCGTGCAGATTGTCGTCGAAGCGCAGCGACACGTCCCGTCCCGTCGCCGCCCGCTGCAGTTCCTCATGGCCGGTGCCCGAGCCGTGCACCACCATCCAGGAATTCGGTCCCGTGCGGTAGAGGATGCAGTCGTCGGTGAATTTTCCCGCCTCGTTCAGCATGCAGGCATAGGCCGACTTGCCGGGATAGATCTTTTCGACGTCACGCGTGGTGGCGAGGTCGATCAGATGCGAGGCGTGCGGCCCTGTGATGTGCACCTTCTTCAGGCCGGAAACATCCATAAGGCCGGCCTTGGTGCGGATGGCGATATATTCCTCGTCGGCATCCTTGTCGTAGGTCCAGGCGGTGCCCATGCCGCTCCAGTCTTCGAGTTTCGAACCCAGCGCACGATGGCGATCCGCCAGGGTCGAAAATCTCCAGGATGCCGTCATCCGCTCGTCCTCCATTCGAAAATGCTGCTGTTCCCTGCTCCCGTGCGCCAGGCCGGGAGCTTGGTCGAATATTGATCGCAAACGCGAGAGCCCCGCAATCCCCTGCAAGCAAATAATTTCATTGTCAGGCAAAATCGCTCGTCGGAACTGAGCGGTTAACTCAGCGTAAATTCGCCTTGACAATTGCGGAATTCGGTCTGAATTTATGAAAAAAATTTCACTCTCTTGAAAGAGAGCGGCGGGCGGTGGATTCGGAACCGGGCGTCGGCAAAGAAGGGGAAAACCGATGGCAGACCTGCAGCAGCGCATCGAGGCGCTGTACCGCTCCGACTTGCGCGGATCCGCGCTCCTGATCATCTGCCTGTGGGCGACGATCCTCTTCGTCCTCTTCATGACATGGCCATACATTCCGCAGGGCGGCATCAAGGCCGTCGTCGCCATTGCCGCCGCCGCCGTGCTCATCTTCAACACGGCAGCCATCCTGGCGATGGTCAAACACTACAAGGAAGACAAGGAATTCATCTACGGGCTCGACATCAAGAACGCCGACGCATCCCGCAACCGCAAGTCCTGAGGGGAGAAACAATGTCCCGCTATACGCCGCCGGAGCAGAGCAAGGCCGGGCAAGTCTTTGACATCGCCGTTGTCGTGGTCGCCATCTTCGTGGCGCTGTGGCTGCCGCTGAAGCTTGGTCTTGCCGGTGCCGCAAAATCAATCGACGCGCTCGATGCCAAGACCTGGGAAGCGCTCGGGCAGAATCCGACCATGGCGTCGATCTGGGAAAAGCTCGGCTATACGCCCGAGACCGCGCACGACATTATCCAGAACCGGTTCCACTACATCATCGACTGGCCGACGCTGATCATCATGGCGGCCGTCCTGATCGGTTATTTCGTGTTCCTGTTCCGGGCATCCGACCGCGAATATCGCGATGTGATCAACGAGAAGTTCGACGACAGGTAAAGTTTGGCGACGAAGAATTTGGGGACACGATCATGTGGGTGGCACTCTCTTACGCATGCTGGGGCATCTCGATCGTGCTCGCGCTGTGGATGCTCTACGACTGGTTCAAGGTCGATACGAACTACTCCGAGGACGTCTTGACCTCGTCGCGTGAAGGCGAGCTTGAAGCCGCTTCCGAAAAACACCGGATCTGAGTGGGGATTGATCGATGACGGTCGCGCTTGAAAACACCACCACCACCACAATTCACGGCGACCGGGTATCGCTGCTTCGGGTGCTTGGCCCGGCCCATGTCTGGGCGCTCGGCGTCGGCATCGTTCTGGTCGGCGAGTTCACCGGCTGGAATTTCTCGGCCGACAAGGGCGGCGCGCTGGCTGCCCTGATCGTGTGCTGGGTCGTCGGGCTGCTCTACACCTCGGTGGCCATGATCGATTCCGAGGTGACGTCGACAGTGGCCGCCGCCGGCGGCCAGTATGCGCAGGCCAAGCACATTGTCGGGCCGTTGATGGCGTTCAACGTCGCGCTGTTCCTGGTCTTTGCCTATACGATGCTGGAAGTGTCCGACGCCATCCTGCTCGGCGACACCATCGTCGCCAAGGCGGGTGTGGAAGGGCTGACCCACAATTCCTTCATCGCCGCCACCATCGTGGTGCTGGCCTGGCTCAACTATCGCGGCGTACTGATGACGCTCAACGTCAACTTCGTCATCACGGCCATCGCCTATGTCTCGATCGTCGTCCTGTTCTTCTCGGTCAGCCCCTGGACGCAAGGCGCGGTGCTGAAGCTCAACGAACTGGTCACTCCAGGCAACGCGCTGCCCTATGGCTGGATCGGCGTCATCGCCGCCTTCCAGTTCGGCATCTGGTATTATCTCGGCATCGAAGGGACCACCCAGGCCGCCGAGGAAGTGCGCTCGCCGGCACGCTCCCTGCCCTACGGCACCATGGCCGGCATGATCACGCTGCTCATCGCCGCCGCCATGACCTGGTATGTCTGCGCCTCGCTGATGCCTTGGGAATATCTCGGCATCACCTATTATCCGCTGTGGGACGCCGGCAAACTGACCGGCAGCCCCCTGCTCGAGAACCTCCTGTTCATAGCGACGCTGCTCGCCGCGCTTGCCTCCGCCAATGGTTGCATCAACGACGCGGCGCGCGCCTGGTTCTCGCTCGGACGCGACCGCTATCTGCCGAGCTGGTTTTCGGCGGTGCATCCGAAATACCGCACGCCCTATCGCTCGATCCTGTTCCTGCTGCCGATCGCGTTGGCCTTCGCCTTCATCGCCGACCTCAACCAGGCGATCACCTTCTCGATCCTGTCGGGCGTGCTGCAATACACCTTCATGAGCATCAACATCATGATGTTCAGGAAGAAGTGGCCGCTGGGCTCGATCCGCCGCGGCTACACGCACCCGTTCCATCCGCTGCCGGCAATCGTCCTGTTCTGCCTGTGCGTGGTGACCTTCTTCGCCATCTTCCTCGGCTTCGGCTCGCAGTTGATCGCCATGGTCGCCTTCTATTTCCTGATTTCGCTGTGGTTCCATTTCTATCGCTACAAATTCGTGCGGCGTGGGGACCAGTTCACCATGCCGTGGCCGAAACCGCAGGGCTATTGATGGGAGTAGGCCCGTCCAGGATTTGGATGGGCCTTGCACGATAAATGTCAGACGTGACATCAGCACTGCTTGCCGGGGCAATTGTCCTGGCTCTCGTCCTTCACTTTGCGTGGCAGGCGCGCCGCAGCCGCGACAGGGCCTCGGCAGCGTTGGCCGCCGATGAGGCGGGCATTCGCGCCGTCGTCGCGGATGCAGACAATGTCTCGGACGGCACCGCCGGCGTCATCACCTGGGAAGGATCATGGAACGGCCAACGCGTGCAGGTGCGCACCATCGTCGACACGCTGGCGACGCGGAAACTGCCGGCGCGCTGGCTCAGCGTTTCGATCACCGAGAAGGTCTCGGTACCTGCCATTTTCGACATGATGATGCGGCCGGGCTCGCCGACGACGTTCTCCAATTTCGACCATCTCCAGCATACGCTGCCGAAGGCGCCCGGTTTTCCGGCCGAGGCGGTCCTGCGGACAGACCGCAGGGGCACACGGTTCCCGCAGAGCATCATCGCCGGCCATATGGAACCGTTTTCAGAAGGCCGCGCCAAGGAGCTGCTGATCACGCCGAACGGAGTGCGCATCGTGTGGCTGCTGGCCGAGGCCGAGCGGGCACGCTACGGTGTCTTCCGGCAAGCCGCGTTCGGTGACACACGGATCGATTCTGCGCTGATCGAGCGGTTGCTCGTATCACTCTCGGATCTGCGCGACGCCATCAACCGAAGCGAACGGCAGGCCGCATGAGCACTTCAGATACTTCGCCGGCGCCAGTGAGCCCTTATCTCGTCCTGGGCGCCGCAATCGTGCTGCCGGCAAGCGGTCATGTCATTCTGGGCATCCCGGTGCGCGGACTGCAGTTTCTTTTCTTCATGGTCATCCTGGCCTGGGTGACCGCCAGGATTTCGCCGCCGGACGCCAGCTTCGTCGGCCGTCACGCCGGCGGCTTCCTGATCTATGCGCTGTCGATCCTCGACGCCTACAAGATCGCCCGTATCCGTACCGCCAAATGGGCTCACAATGCCCGGCCGGAAGGAAACGATACGCAGAGCGGCATTGAGCCGCATACGTAACCAGAGGAAAATTTCTTTCATGCCATTGAATTAGGGGATTTCATTCGGTACATCATCTTAGTCACAAACGTCGGGAGGCTGACATGTGCGGAATCGTTGGACTTTTCCTGAAGGACAAGGCGCTGGAGCCGAAGCTCGGCGCGATGCTGTCGGAGATGCTGGTATCGCTCAGCGATCGCGGCCCTGACAGTGCCGGCATCGCCATCTATGGCGCGACATCCGGCAACGAGGCCAAGATCACCATCCAGTCGCCGAAGCCGGAACGCGATTTCCGCGGCCTGGACGCCGAACTCGCGAAGGCCGTCGGAGCGCCGGTGAGCATTGCGGTGAAATCGACCCACGCGGTGGTCAGGACCACGCCGGACAGGGTCGACGCGGCGCGTGAGGCCCTCCAGTCGCTCAGGCCCGACATCCGCATCATGGGCGCCGGCGAAGCGGTGGAAATCTACAAGGAAGTCGGCCTGCCCGAAGCCGTCGTCGATCGCTTCGACGTGCGCAAGATGACCGGCACGCATGGCATCGGTCATACCCGCATGGCGACGGAATCGGCAGTGACGACGATGGGTGCGCACCCTTTCTCGACCGGTGCCGACCAGTGCCTTGTGCACAATGGTTCATTGTCGAACCACAACAATGTCCGCCGCGAATTGATCCGCGAAGGCATGAAATTCGAGACCGAGAACGACACCGAAGTGGCGGCCGCTTACCTTTCCTCGCAAATGGCGCATGGCAAGAACCTCGGCGAGGCGCTGGAAGGCACGCTGTCCGACCTCGACGGTTTCTTCACCTTCGTCGTCGGCACCAAGAATGGTTTTGGCGTGGTGCGCGATCCGATCGCCTGCAAGCCCGCCGTGATGGCCGAGACCGACCAGTATGTCGCCTTCGGCTCGGAATATCGCGCCCTGACCAAACTGCCGGGCATAGACAATGCGAGGGTCTGGGAACCGGAGCCCGCAACCGTTTATTTCTGGGAGCATTGAGTTCATGCCGGCAACCTCCAAGGCAACGCGCGACAGCCATGCGCGCGTCTTCGACCTCGACGTCCTGTCGCTGCGCGAACTCAATCAAGCGCTCCACAATCTGGCTCCGGGTTCGAACGAGACGGCGTGGGAAGTGCTCAACCCGAAAGGGAGCCATTCGGTCGCCGTGGGTGTCGATCATCCTGTCAGCATCGATGTGCGCGGCAGCGTCGGCTATTACTGCGGCGGCATGAACTCCGGCAGCGCCATCACCGTGCACGGCTCGGCTGGCCCCGGCGTTGGCGAGAACATGATGTCGGGCTCGATCACCGTCAAAGGCGATGCCAGCCAGTATGCCGGCGCCACCGGCAAGGGCGGGCTGCTGGTCATCGAAGGCAATGCCTCGTCGCGCTGCGGCATCTCGATGAAAGGCATCGACATCGTCGTGCACGGCAATATCGGCCATATGTCGGCCTTCATGGCGCAATCCGGCAACCTCGTTGTCCTGGGCGATGCCGGCGATGCACTGGGCGATTCCATCTACGAGGCGCGGCTCTTCGTGCGCGGCAAGGTCGACAGTCTTGGTGCGGACTGTATCGCCAAGGAGATGCGGCTCGAGCATCTTGAACTGCTGCAGGGTCTGCTCGACCGCGCCGGCGTGACCGGCGTCAAGCCGTCGGAGTTCAAGCGCTACGGCTCGGCGCGCACGCTCTACAATTTCAATATCGACAACGCCGACGCGTATTGAGGCAGCATGACCTATCGCAACCCGCCGACGACGCCGCGCAAATCCGCGACCTTCGACGACTACACGCTCTCGGAAATCCGCCGCGCCGCGGCGACCGGCATCTACGATATCAGAGGTGCCGGCGCCAAGCGCAAGCTGCCGCATTTCGATGACCTTCTGTTCCTCGGCGCCTCGATCTCGCGCTATCCGCTGGAAGGCTACCGCGAGCGCTGCGACACATCCGTGGTGCTCGGTTCGCGCCACGCCAAGAAGCCTATCGAACTGAAGATCCCGATCACCATTGCCGGCATGAGCTTCGGCTCGCTGTCCGGTCCCGCCAAGGAAGCGCTCGGGCGCGGCGCGACGCTGTCGGGCACCTCGACCACGACCGGCGATGGCGGCATGACAGAGGAAGAGCGCGGCCATTCCAAGCAACTGGTCTATCAGTACCTGCCATCGCGCTATGGCATGAACCTGCGCGACCTGCGTCGCGCCGATGCGATCGAAGTGGTCGTCGGCCAGGGCGCCAAGCCCGGCGGTGGCGGGATGCTACTCGGCCAGAAGATTTCCGACCGTGTCGCCGAGATGCGCACGCTGCCCAAAGGCATCGACCAGCGCTCGGCCTCGCGCCACCCCGACTGGACGGGACCGGACGATCTCGAGATCAAGATCCTCGAACTGCGCGAAATCACCGACTGGGAAAAACCGATCTACGTCAAGGTTGGCGGCGCCCGGCCCTACTACGATACAGCACTTGCGGTGAAGGCCGGCGCCGATGTCGTCGTGGTCGACGGCATGCAGGGCGGAACGGCTGCAACGCAGGAAGTGTTTATCGAGAATGTCGGCCAGCCGACGCTCGCCTGCATCAGGCCGGCGGTGCAGGCGCTGCAGGATCTCGGCATGCACCGCAAGGTTCAGCTCATCGTCTCAGGCGGCATCCGCAACGGCGCCGATGTGGCCAAGGCGCTGGCGCTCGGCGTCGACGCCGTGTCGATCGGCACCGCGGCACTCGTGGCGCTCGGTGACAACGATCCCCGCTGGGAGGCGGAGTACAACGAACTCGGCACCACATCGGGCGCCTATGACGACTGGCATGAGGGCAAGGATCCTGCCGGCATCACCACGCAGGACCCCGAACTGATGAAGCGGGTCGACCCCGTGGCCGCCGGGCGCCGGTTGGCGAACTATTTGAAGGTGATGACGCTGGAGGCGCAGACCATCGCCCGCGCCTGCGGCAAGAACAGCCTGCATAATCTCGAACCCGAGGACCTCGTCGCATTGACGATCGAGGCTGCCGCCATGGCCGGCGTGCCGCTGGCCGGCACCAACTGGATACCGGGGAAGAACGGCTTCTGATCAACAAAGGGCCGAAGGCCATATGCTCTAGGGCCAACAATCGATAAGAAATGGGGAACTTCAGTGACAGTTGATCTTGCAGAGTTCGCAAGGGCGAAAAACGTCAAATATTTCATGATTTCCTACACTGACCTGTTCAGTGGCCAGCGTGCCAAGCTGGTACCGGCGCAAGCCATCGCCGACATGCAGAAGGACGGTGCCGGCTTTGCGGGGTTCGCCACCTGGCTCGACCTCACGCCGGCGCATCCCGACATGCTGGCGGTGCCGGATCCGGACTCGGTCATCCAGTTGCCATGGAAACCGGAAGTCGCCTGGGTCGCCGCCAACTGCATCATGGACGACAAGGACGTCGACCAGGCGCCGCGCAACACACTGAAGCGGCTGATAGCCGAGGCAGCCGCCGACGGCATGCACGTCAAGACCGGCGTCGAGGCCGAGTTCTTCCTGATCTCGCCGGACGGCAAGACCATCTCCGATGAATACGACACGGCATCGAAGCCTTGCTATGACCAGCAAGCGGTGATGCGCCGTTACGATGTCATCGCCGAGATCTGCGACCACATGCTGGCGCTCGGCTGGGGCGCTTACCAGAACGACCACGAGGACGCTAACGGCCAATTCGAGATGAACTGGGCGTTCGACGATGCGCTGCCGACCGCGGACAAGCATTCCTTCTTCAAGTTCATGGTCAAGTCGATCGCGGAAAAGCATGGGCTGCGCGCCACTTTCATGCCCAAACCGTTCCAGGGCCTGACCGGCAACGGCTGCCATGCCCACATCTCCGTCTGGGACAAATCGGGCAAGACCAATGTCTTCGCCGACAATTCGATGGAGCTCGGTCTTTCCGCCAAGGGCAAGAACTTCCTTGGCGGCATCATGAAGCACGCTTCGGCGCTCGCCGCGATCACCAACCCGACGGTCAATTCCTATAAGCGCATCAACGCGCCGCGCACCATTTCGGGCGCGACCTGGGCGCCGAACACGGTGACCTGGACCGGCAACAACCGCACCCACATGGTGCGCGTGCCCGGCCCCGGCCGCTTCGAATTGCGCCTCCCGGATGGCGCTGCCAACCCTTATCTGCTGCAGGCGGTCATCATCGCCGCCGGCCTCGACGGCATCCGCTCGAAGGCCGATCCGGGCAAGCGCTACGATATCGACATGTACCAGCATGGCCACACGGTGAAGGGCGCGCCTAAGCTGCCGCTCAACCTGCTCGATGCGTTGCGCGAGTTCGACAAGGACAAATCGCTCAAGGCGGCGCTGGGTGAGGAATTCTCGTCGGCATATCTAAAGCTGAAGCACCAGGAATGGAATTCCTATGCTTCGCATTTCACGCAATGGGAGCGCGACCACACGCTGGACATCTAGAGCATCGGACCGAAAAGTGTGACACGGTTTTCGGCAAAGGCGATGCGTCAAGAAAGTTCCTGCGTGGGGCGAGCGACCTCGGAATGAACGTATGAAATACTCGATCTTCTCGCTCGCCCGCGCCGCTCTTTCCGGCCACAAAAACTGGCAACGCACCTGGCGCGACGCCGCGCCGAAGGACCGCTACGACGTGGTGATCATCGGCGGCGGCGGCCATGGGCTGGCCACCGCCTGGTTCCTGGCCAGCGAATTCGGCATCAAAAATGTCGCGGTGCTGGAAAAAGGCTGGATCGGCTCCGGCAATGCCGGCCGCAACACCACCATTATCCGCTCCAACTACGGCCTGCCCGGCAATACCGGCTTCTACGAATTGTCGATGAAGCTTTGGGAACGGATGGAGCAGGACCTCAACTACAACGCGATGGTCAGCCAGCGCGGCGTCATCAACCTCTACCATTCCGATGCGCAGCGCGACGCCTATGCACGGCGCGGCAACACCATGCGCATCAACGGCATCGATGCCGAACTGCTCGACCTGGCGGCGGTCAAGAAGATGATCCCGTTCCTGAACTTCGACAATGCGCGCTTTCCCGTGCAGGGCGGGCTGCTGCAGCGGCGCGGCGGCACGGCGCGGCACGATGCGGTGGCCTGGGGCTACGCCCACGCTGCCAGCGAACTCGGCGTCGACATCATCCAGAATTGCGAAGTCACGGGCTTTGTCAGGGACGCCAACGGCAAGGTGACTGGTGTCGAGACCTCGCGCGGCAGGATCGGCGCCGGCAAGGTCGGCATGGCGGTGGCCGGGTCCTCATCGCGCGTCGCGGCGATGGCTGGCCTGCGGCTGCCGATCGAAAGCCATGTGCTGCAGGCCTTCGTCTCGGAGGCGATCAAGCCGCTCATTCCCGGCGTCATGACGTTTGGCGCCGGCCATTTCTATGTCAGCCAGTCCGATAAGGGCGGGCTGGTCTTCGGCGGCGACATCGACGGCTACAATTCCTATGCCCAGCGCGGCAACATGCCTGTCATGGAGGATGTCTGCGAAGGCGGCATGGCGCTGATGCCGATGATAGGCCGCGTCCGGCTGCTGCGCCAATGGGGCGGTATCATGGATATGTCGATGGACGGCTCGCCGATCATCGACAAGACACCGGTCGACGGGCTCTACCTCAATGCCGGCTGGTGCTATGGCGGCTTCAAGGCGACACCCGGCTCAGGCTTCGTCTTCGCCCATCTGCTTGCTCGCGATGAATCGCACGCCGAGGCCGCCCGCTTCCGGCTCGACCGGTTCCGGTCTGGTGCTGTCATCGACGAAAAGGGCCAGGGCGCCCAACCGAACCTGCACTGAGGACAGTCGAAAAACATGCGTATTGTCTGTCCCTTCTGCGGTGAACGCGAGCTCGGCGAGTTCACCTATCTCGGCGACGCCAAGCCGGTGCGGCCGGCGCCTGGAGCGTCGGAAGATGAGGTCTACGATTACGTCTATCTGCGCGACAACATCGCCGGCGTGATGGATGAGAACTGGTATCATGGCGGCGGCTGCCGGGCCTGGCTGAAGGTCACCCGCAACACGCTGACGCACGAGATTTCGGCGGTTGAACCGGCAGCGGGTGCCGGGGCGAGGCAGGTTGCGAAATGAATATTTCCTGCCAACTCGGCGCCGCCCCTCACCTGCCTGCCGGCATCCTCTCCCCGTATAATGACGGGGAGAGGGGTGCTGCCGTCCCCGCTTTCGCCGATCGCCAGCGCTGCAAGAAGGAAGCCAACTTAGCGGCCAGCCCCCTTCTCCCCGTCACTATACGGGGAGAAGTGCCCGGCAGGGCGATGAGGGGCAGTGCTGCCCTCCGCCATGACATCGAATCGACGAGAGGCTGGACATCGTGACCTCTCAACCCCATCGTCTCACATCCGGCGGTCTCGTCGACCGTTCGGCGCCGCTGAATTTCAGGTTCGACGGCAAGAGCTTCTCCGGTTTCAAAGGCGACACGCTTGCCTCGGCACTGGTTGCCAACGGCGTCAAGCTGGTTGGCCGCTCGTTCAAGTACCATCGCCCGCGCGGCATCCTGACCGCGGGATCGGAAGAACCTAACGCGCTGGTGGAGCTGCGCAGCGGTGCACGGCGCGAGCCGAACACCAAGGCGACGACAGCGGAGCTCTATGAAGGGCTCGACGCCGCCAGCCAGAACCGCTGGCCGTCGCTCGCCTTCGACGTGATGTCGGTCAACCAGCTGTTCGCGCCGATCTTCGTCGCCGGCTTCTACTACAAGACCTTCATGTGGCCGGCGAAGTTCTGGGAAGCGATCTATGAGCCGGCGATTCGCCGCGCCGCGGGTCTCGGCCGTGCAGCCGGCATTGCCGATCCGGATCATTACGACAAGGCGTGGGCGCATTGCGACGTGCTGATCGCCGGGTCCGGCCCGACGGGCCTCGCAGCCGCCCTCGCAGCAGGCCGCAGCGGCGCCCGCGTCATCCTGTGCGAAGAGGACTTTGTTCCCGGCGGGCGCCTGCTTGCCGATGGCGGCATGATCGACGGCATGCCTGCCGACGAATGGATCGCGCGCACGCTCAGTGAGCTTGCCGCCATGCCTGATGTCCGCATCATGACGCGCACGACGCTGTTCGGCGTCTATGATGGCGGCACCTATGGCGCGATCGAGCGTGTCAGCGACCATCTGCCCTCGCCGCCGGAGCACCAGGTGCGCCAGCGGCTATGGCGGATCGTGGCCAAGCGCTGCGTCGTCGCGGCAGGCGCGCTCGAACGGCCAATCGTCTTTGCCGGCAACGACATGCCGGGCGTGATGATGGCGTCCGCCATGCGCAGCTATATCGCACGTTATGCCGCGGCACCGGCCAGACGCATCGCGCTGTTCACCAACAACGAGGACGGCTGGCGCACCGTCGAGGCAGCGCTCGGGGCGGGACTGCAGGTAGCCGCCGTGATCGACGCGCGCGCCGAAATCTCTTCCGAGCACCGCTCGCTTGCCAGCAAGGGCGGCTTTGCGGTTCTGCATGGCTCCGTCAGCGGCATCGATGGCGGCAAGAATGGCGTGCGCAAGATTTCCGTCTCACTCACCGGCGGCGCGCGTGCCGAAGTGGAAGCCGACGGGCTTGCCGTTTCCGGCGGCTGGAACCCGGCGGTCGGGCTCACCTCCTATCATCGCGGCCGGCCGAAATGGCGCGACGATATCGCCGCCTTCGTGCCCGACGGCGCGCCTCCGGGAATGGTCGCGGCTGGTGCCGCCAACGGCGCCTTCGGGCTTGGCGCCTGCTTGCGCGAAGGATTTGCGGCGGGCGCGGCCGCGGCACGTGATGCCGGACACGGCAATGGCTCAGGCTCCACGCCGGTGGCCGACGACGAAGCCTTTTCACTGGCGCCGCTTTGGCACGTTGCCGGCAAAGGCAAGGCTTTCGTCGACCAGCAGCATGATGTCACCGCATCGGATATCGAGCTGGCGCAGCGCGAAGGGTTCGAATCGGTCGAGCACCTGAAGCGCTACACCACGCTCGGCATGGCGACCGACCAGGGCAAGACCTCGAACGTCGCCGGCCTCGCCATCATGGCGGCGATCACGGGCAAATCCATTCCCGAGACCGGCACGACAATCTACCGGCCTCCCTATGTGCCGGTCGCCATCGGCGCCTTCGCCGGCCATCATCGCGACGAGAATTTTCACGCCACGCGGCTGACGCCGTCGCATCATTGGGCCGCCGAACAGGGCGCGATCTTCGTCGACACCGGCCTGTGGAAGCGCGCGCAATGGTATCCGCGCGCCGGCGAGAAGGATTGGCTGGAATCGGTGACCCGCGAGGTCAAGGCGGTGCGCTCAGGCGTCGGCTTCTGCGATGTCTCGACGCTGGGCAAGATCGACGTGCATGGCGCGGACGCCGGCACCTTCCTCGACCGCGTCTACATCAACACCTTCTCCACTCTTGCGGTGGGAAAAGCGCGCTACGGGCTGATGCTGCGCGAGGACGGCATCGTCTATGATGACGGCACCACGTCGCGGCTGGCCGAGGACCACTATTTCCTCACCACCACCACGGCCAAGGCCGGGCTGGTGATGCAGCATCTCGAATTCTGCCGGCAGGTGCTGTTTCCGGAACTCGATGTGCAGTTAACCTCGGTCTCCGACCAGTGGGCGCAATTTTCCATTGCCGGACCCAAAACCCGCGACCTGTTGAAAGAGATCGTCGATCCCTCGGAAGACCTTTCCAACGAAGGGTTCCCCTTCATGGGCGCGCGCCAAGTCGCGTTGCGCGGCGGCGTCAAGGCGCGACTGTTTCGCATCTCGTTCTCGGGCGAAATGGCGTTCGAGATTTCGGTGCCGGCGCGCTACGGCGAGGCGATGGCGCGCAATTTGATGATTGCGGGCAAGCCGTTCGGCGTGACGCCTTACGGCACCGAGGCACTCGGCGTCATGCGCATCGAAAAGGGTCACGTCGCGGGTCCGGAACTCAGCGGCACGACCACCGCGGCCGATCTCGGCCTCGGCAAGATGATGTCGACCAAGAAGGATTTCATCGGCCGCGTCATGGCCGGACGCGAGGCGCTGATCGCAGCTGATCGGCAGGTCGTCGTCGGCATCAAGCCGACCGACAAGGCCCGGCGCCTGCGTTCCGGCGCGCACATCATTCCGAAGGGGCAGACACCCGGGCCCGACAACGACCAGGGCTACGTCACCTCGGTCTGCTTTTCGCCGACATCAGACCAATGGATCGGGCTTGCACTTGTCGAGCGCGGCCGCGAGCGGTTCGGCGAGATCGTGCATGCGCACGATCCGCTACGCGGCGAGGATTACGATTTGGAACTGTGCAACCCTGTCTTCTATGACCCGGATGGAGGGCGCCAGCGTGGCTGAGTTTTCCTGGGAAACCCGCAGCCCTCTCCACCGCGCACTCGTCGCCGGTCCACACGGCGCGCGAGGCGACGCCGGCGTGACCCTGAGCGAGATCCGCAATTTCGACCTTGTCCAGGTGATGGCGCGGCGCGGCAAGACGGCCGAGATGGCGAGCGCCGCGAACGCGCATTTCGGCGTGACGGCGCCGGAAACACCGAAGACGGCCGCAGCAGCCGAAGCCACGCTCATCTGGTCGGGACCGGATCAGTTCTTCGTGCTGTCGAAAGGCAGACACACGGTGGAGTCGCTGGCCCCGGTTTTCGCGACCTCGGCTTCGCTCTCGGACCAGTCACATGCGCGGGTGTTGATCAGCATTTCCGGCACCAAGGCGCGCGCCCTGCTCGCCAAACTGTCGTCGATCGATCTGTATCCGGCGGCGTTCCCGGTCGGAGCCGCGGCAACCACCTCGATGGATCACACCAGCGTCACGCTGTGGCGCGGCAATGATGCGCCGGACGGACAGGCTGTTTTCACCGTTCTGGTGTTTTCGACCTTCGCCGAAAGCCTGTGGCACACGATGCTGGACTCGGCTGCCGAGTATCGTGTCGAGATCGGGCATTCGGAGGACTTGGCGTAGCACTGCGCTTCTTCCCCGCCTTGCCAAACTCCGCTCCGCTGCTATTCTTGCTGCTAAAATAATTTCACGCACAGGCAAACTTGTTTCTCGAACCGCAAGGCTGAGATGAGCCAGTCGCCCTACCCCACCGTGACAGCCGGACCGCCCAGGCCAAGCCTGATCCTGCGGCCTGGCCAGATCGCGCTGCCGGCCGGCATGGAGCGCTATACCGTACAGGGGAATGGCGCGGTGCTGATCGAGGTCGAGGCCGGCGATACGATCACGGTTCGCAACGTCGAGGGAGGCCAGGCCTGCGAGCTGCTGGCTTGGGACAGGTCAGGCGCCAGCGATCCCGGCATTCTCAGTGAAAAATCCAACAGCAATGCCGCCGGCATCAAGGCGCTGCTCACCGAGGGCGACGACAGTCTTTCGGCGGTGCGCCGCGGCCTCGAACGCCGCCAGGTTCAGCTTGGGCAGGCCGAGGCGGTGCGCGTGTTTGGCGGCATGACACCAGCCGGTACCGAGCAGGCATTCACAGTCGCGCGCGACGGCGCGATGCTGATCGCCGCACCCGGCGGTCCGATGCTGGTCGACGGGCACGACACAGCGACGCCGCTCAGGGTCGTCGTGCGGCGCAACACGATCCGCCTGAAAACGAAATCCCGGCTTGCCGATCCATTGGCCGATCCGGTGCTCGATTTGCGCGTTCATTCGGCGACGGCGGAATCGTATTTCGTCAAGGCGGGCGACTATCTGCAGATCATCGATGTCGACGGGCGCCAGTGCACCGACTTCCAGTGTTTCTCGGCCCGCAAGCTGGACAAGGGGCTCGACCGTCCGCTCGACGTCACGACGACGCGCACGCTGATGGGCGCGAGCTATCCGATGCCCGGCCTGCATTCGAAATATTACGACCAGGACATGGAACCGCTGGTTGAGGTGGTGCAGGACACATGCGGCCGGCATGATGCCTTCGCGCTCGCCTGCGCGGCGAAATATTATGACGACATCGGCTATCCCGGCCACACCAACTGCTCGGAGAACTTTAATCGCGCGCTGGACAGCAAGGGCGTCAATCCCCGCGCCGGCTGGATGGCGATCAACTTCTTCTTCAACACGGCGGTCGACGCCCATGGCGTCATGGTGTCGGACGAGCCATGGTCGCGGGCCGGCGACTATGTTCTGCTCAGAGCGCTGACCGACATCGTCTGCGTCTCCTCGGCCTGCCCCGACGACACGACGCCGGCCAATGGCTGGGACCTGACCGACATCCACGTGCGGACCTATTCCGGCCAGCACAAATTCTCGCGAGCGATCGCCAGACGCATGACGCCTGATTCGGAACCGAAAATGACCCGCGAGACAGCTTTCCATTCGAGCTTTGCCAAACACACACGCGACTTCGTCGAGTACAGGGGCTATTGGCTGGCCAATTCGTTCGCCAGGGAAGGCGCCATCGCCGAATATTGGGCCTGCCGGCAGGATGCCGTGATCATGGACCTGTCGCCGCTGCGCAAGTTCGAAGTGACCGGCCCGGATGCCGAAGCGCTGCTGCAATATACGCTGACGCGTGACGTCAAGAAGCTCGGCGTCGGCCAGGTCGTCTACTCCGCCATGTGCTACGAGCATGGCGGCATGATCGACGACGGCACGCTTCTGCGGCTCGGCAAGGACAATTTCCGCTGGGTTGGCGGCGACGATCTGTCCGGCGAATGGCTGCGCGAGACGGCGACAAAACTCGGCCTCAACGTGCTGGTGCGCTCGTCCACCGACCAGATGCACAACATCGCCGTGCAAGGGCCAAAGAGCCGCGCCATCCTGAAGGAGGTGATGTGGACCTCGCCGCTGCAGCCATCGATCGAGGAACTCGAATGGTTCCGCTTCGCCGTCGCCAGGATCGGCGGCGGCAACGGCATCCCCGTCGTCGTTTCACGCACCGGCTATACCGGCGAGCTCGGCTACGAGATCTGGTGCCATCCGCGCGACGCGCAAAAGGTCTTCGACGCAATCTGGGAGGCTGGCCAGCCGCATGGGCTGAAGCCGATGGGCCTGCAGGCGCTCGACATGGTGCGCATCGAGGCCGGACTGATCTTCGCCGGTTACGAATTTTCCGACCAGACCGATCCGTTCGAGGCCGGCATCGGCTTCACCGTGCCGCTGAAGAGCAAGACCGACGATTTCATCGGCCGCGAGGCGCTGATCCGGCGCAAGGATCATCCGCAGACAAAGCTGGTCGGCCTCGACATCGACAGCAATGTCGCCGTCGGCCATGGCGACTGCGTCCATGTCGGCCGCGCCCAGATCGGCGTCGTCACGTCGGGCATGCGCTCGCCGGTGCTGAGCAAGAACATCGCGCTGGCGCGGCTCGACGTCACTCATGCCGCTATCGGCACGGAGGTCGAGATCGGCAAGCTCGACGGCCATGCCAAGCGGCTGCCGGCTCGGGTCGTGGCCTTTGCCCACTACGATCCGCAAAAGACCAAACCACGTTCCTGACCTGCCTTTTTGGGCCCGCAAAGCACCCGCCGGCTGCTTTGATGTTCGCGCGCAAGCATGATGTGCATGGTTTCACAAATCGCTTGACGTGACGGCGCGCCGGATCAATCTTCACTCCTAAGAAAAAAATACGACTGAGTGGAAACACTACGGCCGGAACGATCATTTGCCGGGGAGTAAGTTTCGCGTAGCCGAGGCATCACTGGCGGGGAACATCGAAAAAGGGGAACTCATCCACATGAGCACAATAAGTACGGTCCTGGACCAGCCTGCCGAAAGCAAGCTGCTCAGGCATATCGACTGGCGCGGCGCCTTCTGGGTGGCGAGTGGCGTTCCGGCGCTGGTCCTGTTCTCGATCGGCGGCATTGCCGGCACGACGGGAAAGCTGGCGTTCCTGATCTGGACGGTCTCCATGATCATGGGCTTTCTGCAATCCTTCACCTATGCCGAGATCGCCGGCCTGTTCCCGAACAAGTCCGGCGGTGCCTCGATCTACGGCGCCACCGCCTGGCTGCGCTACTCCAAGTTCATCGCGCCGCTGTCGGTGTGGTGCAACTGGTTCGCCTGGTCGCCGGTGCTGTCGCTCGGCTGCTCGATCGCCGCCGCCTATATCCTCAATGCACTGGCGCCGGTGCCGCTGTTCACCGAGGCCTCGCCCGATGTCGTCGCCTACATCGCCGCGCACGCCGGAACGGCACCTGCCGACGCCATCACCGCGGTGACCGCCGCCGCGACGCCGGCGATCCGCAACTGGACTTTGTGGAGCCACACGCTAGGCCCGGTGTCCTTCACGCTCAATGCCACCTTCTTCATCGGCGCCGTGCTGATGCTGATCATCTTCTCGATCCAGCATCGCGGCATCCTGGGCACTGCCAGCGTGCAGAAATATATCGGACTGCTGGTCATTATCCCGATGCTGATCGTCGGCGTGGTGCCGATCTTCACCGGCCAGATCGACTGGTCGAACTTTTCGCCGCTGGTGCCGCTCGCCGCCGCCTATGCACCTGAGCCCGGCTCCTGGAACATCGCCGGCTGGACATTGGCGCTCGGCGGCATGTTCATCGCCGCATGGTCGACCTACGGGTTCGAAACCGCCGTCTGCTACACGTCGGAGTTCAAGAACCCGGGTACCGATACGTTCAAGGCCATCTTCTATTCCGGCCTGCTCTGCATGCTTTTGTTCATCCTGGTGCCCTTCACCTTCCAGGGCGTGCTGGGCTTGAACGGCATGCTGGCAACACCGATCGTCGACGGCTCCGGCGTGGCCGATGCGCTGGCCGGCATGGTCGGCGGCGGCAGGCTTATCCACAGCCTGCTGGTGATGCTGATGATCCTGGCGCTGGTGCTGTGCATCATGACGGCGATGGCCGGCTCGTCGCGCACGCTCTACCAGGGCTCGGTCGACGGCTGGCTGCCCCGTTATCTCAGCCACGTCAACGAGCACGGCGCGCCGACGCGGGCCATGTGGACCGATCTCTGCTTCAATCTGGTCGTGCTGGCGATCGCCTCGGCCGACGCGACGAGCTTCTTCTTCATCCTCGCCGTGTCGAACTGCGGCTACATCATCTTCAACTTCCTCAACCTCAATGCCGGCTGGATCCACCGCATCGACAACGGCCATATCGCACGGCCATGGAAAGCACCGAGCTGGCTCTTGGGGATCGGGGCGATCTTCGCCTACGTCAACGCCATCTTCATGGGCGCAGGCGCCAAGGTGTGGAACCCGATGGCGCTGTGGGCCGGACTGATCACGGCGGCGCTGATCATCCCGGTGTTCTGCTTCCGCCACTACATCCAGGATGGCGGAAAGTTCCCCGACCACATGCTGGCCGATCTCGGCATGACGGGAGCCGACCTTTCGGTCAAGAAGGCGGGCATGCTGCCCTATCTGACGCTGGTCGCAGGCGTGGCGGTCATGCTCATCGCCAATTGGGTATTCGTCATCTGATGGTCTGACCGCGGCCTAAACCATTGCATCAAGGAAAACCGGCCGGTCGCAAATCGACCGGCCGGTTTTTCATTCCGCCGCCAACGGCAGTTGCGGCCGTTCGATGCCTTCGATCTCCCCTGGCTCCGGCGCCTGCTCGTCGGTCTTCGCCTTCTTAGGCTCGCGGCCGAAGAAGAGCGCATAGCCCGCGGGCAGCACCAGGATGGTGAGCACGGTGGCGACCAGAATGCCGCCCATCATGGCATAGGCGAGCGGTCCCCAGAACACGCCGCGCGAGATCGGGATCAGTGCCAGCACCGCCGTCATCGCCGTCAGCACGATCGGCCTGAAGCGGCGCACGGCCGAGCCGACGATCGCTTCGGAACGTTCCATGCCCTTGGCAATGTCCTGGTCGATCTGGTCGACCAGGATGATCGAGTTGCGCATGATGATGCCGAGCAGGGCGATGACACCGAGGATGGCGACGAAGCCGAACGGTGCACCGCTGATCAGCAGAGCCGCGGCCGCGCCGATGATGCCGAGCGGGCCGGTGGCCAGCACCAGCATCGCCTTGCCGAAGTTCTGCAGCTGGATCATCAGGAGCACGACGATGATGGCCAGCATGATCGGCGCCTTGGCGGCGATCGAAGCCTGGCTTTCGGCCGAATCCTCCGCACCGCCCTGGATCTCGATCTTGTAGCCGGGCGCCAGGCCGTCACGCAGGCCCTGCATGTCCTTGTACATCTTGGTGACGACGTCGTTGGACTGCACGCCGTCTGGCAAGGTGGCGCGCACGCTGATCGTCGGCAGGCGGTCGCGCCGCCACTCGATGCCTTGCTCCAGCACAGGCACCACCTTGGCCACCTGCGACAGCGGCACGAAGCCGCCGAAATCGGTCGGTATATAGACCGAGTCCACCGACGACAGCAGGCTGCGGCTGGCATCCGGCTCGCGGGCGACGATCGACACCGTCTCCTCGCCGTCGCGGAAATCGTCGAGCGGCGCGCCGGACATCGTCGCCTGCAGCATCTGGCGGATGCGCTGCGAGGTGACGCCGAGCGCACGGGCGCGATCCTGATCGATGACCAGCTTCATCGCCGGAACGGGCTCCAGCCAGTCGTCATGGACGGCGCCGAGCAGGGGATCCTGCCGGAACTTCGCCTTCACCTGGTCGGCGATGCGGCGCACCTCCTGGCGGTCCGGACCCATGACGCGCATCTGCACGGGCCACCCGGTCGGCGGTCCGAGGAACAGGCGGTCGACCTTGGCACGGATCGACGGGAAGTCTTCGGCCAGAACCGTGCGCAGCTTGACGATCAGCCGCTCGCGCGCCGGCTCGTCATTGGCCATGACCAGCATCTGGGCGAAATTCGGGTTGCGCAGTTGCTGGTCGAGCGGCAGGAAGAAGCGCGGGGCGCCCTCGCCGATATAAGTGGCGATGAAACGCTTGTCCTTGTCGTCCATCATCTTGGCTTCCAGGGCCTTGGCCTGCGCCTCGACCTCCTTGATGCTGGTGCCTTCCGGCAGCCAGAGGTCGACGAGAATTTCGGGCCGCGACGATTGCGGGAAGAAATTCTGCGGGATGAACTGGAACGCCCAAAGGCTGGTGCCGAAAGTCGCCAGCGTCATCACCAAAACGATGATGCGATGGCGCACGGCCCAGCTGACCGTGGCACGCAGCCGACGATAGAAGCCTGTGTCGAAGGCGTCGTGATGGCTGCCGGCATGCTTGCGCTGCTTAAGGATCATATAGCCGAGCCACGGCGTGAAATAGACCGCCACGAACCACGACACGATCAGCGCGATGCCGACGACATAGAACAGGGTGCGCACATATTCGCCAGCCGTCGAAGCAGCGAACCCGACCGGTATGAAGCCGGCGGTGGTGATCAGTGTGCCGGTCAACATCGGGAAGGCGGTCGAGGAATAGGCGAAGCTCGCCGCCTCGATCTTGACCAGCCCCTCCTCGAGCTTGCGCTCCATCATCTCGACGACGATCATGGCATCGTCGACAAGCAGGCCGAGCGCGATGATCAGCGCGCCCAGCGAAATGCGCTGCAGGTCGATGCCGATCTCGTACATGATGGCGAAGGTGGCGGCGAGCACCAGCGGTATGGCGATGGCGATCACCAGCCCCGAGCGCCAGCCGATCGACAGGAACGAGACGACGAGCACGATCAGCAACGCTTCGCCGAGCGCATGCATGAATTCGCTGACGGCATCCGTGACGACGCCCGGCTGGTCGGAAATCTGGTCGACCGAAACGCCATAGGGCAGCGCCTCCTCGAAGCGCTTGTAGGTCGCCTCGACATCCTTGCCGACATCGGTGACTTTAAAACCCTTGGCCATGACCACGCCAAGCTGCACGCTGTCGTGGCCATTGAAGCGGTATTTGCGCTGGAAGGGGTCCTCCAGGCCCGAAGTGACGGTGGCGATGTCGCCCAGCCGGGTGACCTGGCCGCCGGCGCGCAGGCGCAGTTCGCGGATGTCGGCCGCCTTGGCGACGTCGCCTTCGACCGAGATGCGCACCGAATTGACGCCGGTGTCGACGGAACCCGCGGGGTCGACGTTGTTCTGGCCCTTGATCGCGTTCTGCAGGTCGGTCAGCGTCAGGCCGCGTTCGGCCAGCGCCTTGGACGAGACGTCGATATAGAGCTTTTCCGGCTGGTCGCCGATGATGACGGCCTTTTCGACGCCGGGCGTCGTCAAAAGCATATCGCGCGCCTGGATGGCGAACTTCTTCAATTCGGGAAAGGAGAAGCCGTCGCCGCTGATCGAATGCAGGGTGATAAACGTGTCGCCGAACTCGTCGTTGAAATACGGGCCGAGCAGGCCTTGCGGCAGGTCGCCCTGGATATCGCCGACTTTCTTGCGCACCTGATAGAAAGCATCCGTCACTTCGGCGGCGTTGGTGTCACCCTTGATCTGGACGGTGATGATGGCGCTGCCGGCGCGGGTGAAGGAACGCACGAAATCGAGATGCGGCGTCTCCTGCAATTTGCGCTCGATCTTGTTGACGACCTGGTCCTCCATCTCCTGGATTGAGGAGCCCGGCCAGATCGCCTGCACGACCATGACGCGGAAGGTGAAATCGGGATCCTCCTTCTGGCCCATGCGCATCAAGCCGAGCGCGCCGGCTATGATGATCAGCCCGAACAGGAAGCGCGCAATGGAGGGATGGCCGATGGCCCAACGGGACAGGTTGAAGGGACGCTTTTCTTCAGTGGGGGTCGTCATCGGAAGTGGTCCACTTTGCTTGGTTGCCGGCGCTTGGTGCTTCGAAAAAGGGGCTTCGAGGAAGCGCGCGCGGAACGAAATCATCTGCGTTCGATACCGGCTTCCGGGCGGCGTTGCTCTTCAAGCGGAGAGACACTCATCGCGGTGGGACGCGAGGGTCGATGCGGGGGTACATCGGCCTTGACGTCTCGACCTTCGGGCACGCCGCCCGGAAACCTGCGGCCGCGGGAACGCGCGGCCGACCTGTCTGTCGTCAGCGCAACTGGCTGGCTTCGTCGCCCTCGGCCGAGGCGGACTGCTGTGCGGTGCCGCCGGGGAGTTTCACCTTCAGGTTCTCGGTCATGAACTGCGTACCGGCGGCGACCACGACGTCGCCCGGTTTCAATCCCTCCGCGACACGCACGCCGTCGGGGGCGAACTCGGCGACCTTGACCGAACGGGCATGCACGGTGTCGGCGCCACGATCGACCGTCCAGACGATCGACTGGCTGTCTTTCTCGGCGAGTGCACTGAGCGGGATGGACACGAGCTGCTTTTCGTTGGCCGCCGACGCCTCGATATTGGCGGTCATGCCGAGCAGCACGCGCGGGTCGTTGGGCAGGCTGACGCGGACGGCAAAGGTGCGCGACTGCGGATCGGCGCTGCCGGCGACCTCACGGACCTTGCCGTCAAGCTTCAGCCCATCGTCCGACCAGAAGCCCGCCTTGACGTCCTTGCCCGGCTTGAACTCGGCGATCTCCATTTCCGGAACCGCGATCAGCACTTCCTTTTCACCGTCGACCGCGACGGTGACCACGGGCGTGCCCGAGCCGACCACCTGGCCGACATCGGCGTTTACCGCCGTGACGATGCCATCCCTGTCGGCCTTGAGGTCGGTATAGCCGACCTGGTTCCTGGCCTGGGCAAGCGTAGAGCGGGCGGAGTCGCGCGTGGCGATTGCCTGGTCATAGGTCAGTGTCGCCTGTTCGAGCTGCGATTTCGGCGCGAAGTTCTTGGCGAAAAGCTGTTCGGCGCGCTTACGGGCGAGTTCGACCGTCTCGACCTGCCGTTCAGAGGCATCGAGTGCCGCCTGCGCGCTCTTGACCGACAGGTCATAGTCGGAGGGATCGATGCGGGCGAGCACGTCGCCAGGCGCCACGTGCTGGCCGATGTCGACGAGACGCTCGGTGATCTTGCCATTGACCCGGAAACCCAGCGTGCTCTCGGTGCGGGCGCGCACCGATCCGGAATAGGACAGCGTACGGGTGTCATGCGCCTGGGCGATCTCGACGACCTTCACCGGACGGATGATGTCCTTCACCTCGGCTTTTTCCTGCGAGCAGCCGGCAAGCCCAAGCGATGCGACGATCAGGCCGGCAGCTGGCAGCTTGCGAAGGATGGAACTGGGCAAAAACATTTCGGTACTCCCGACTGGAAGACGGACTGTCGACACCGGCACCGGCTGGCGACGGCTATTTCAAGGCTCTGATGGCGTAATCGATGAGGTCGTCGGGCATTGCCCGATTGGTCTTGGCGAGGCACTGCGCCACCATCTGCGGATGGCACAGGATGACGGTGGCGGCACCGAAGCAACGCGATGCGGTCACCGGGTCCTGCTTCCTGAACTCGCCAGCCTCGATGCCCTCGCCGATCACCTCGGCGAAGAGATCGTGAATGCTGTCGACATGCTTGTCGATCACGCCCCAGTCCCGCTCGAGCGCGACGATGACCATCTCGTGGACCTTCTGGTCGTCGAGCATGACCTCCATCGTCAGCTTGTATTGTGCATGCACATAACGACGCAGCCGCTCCTCGGCGCTGATCGGCAGGTGCATGATCTCGTAAGCCATCTTGTAGCTGGCGCCGAGCATCCGGCCACATACGGCCTGGTGGATCTCGACCTTGGAGGCAAAGAAACGATAGATGTTGGCCGGTGACATGCCGAGTTCGCGGGCGATGTCGGCGACATTGGTCTTGCCGTAGCCATAGTGCCGGAACAGGCGCTCGGCGCAATCGAGTATGCGCGTTACATTTTCCTGTCGGGCGACGTCGGCGACGATGTTGGCGGCTTCGGACATAGCTCTCTGTCAAATAACGAGTGACGAATTTCGATTTTCATCACTCGTAAATCTAAATGAGCGAGGTGTCAACGCGGATTCGGTGTACGCGTACGATAGGTGACAATTGGTGACATCCAGTAGACGTCACAAGGCGCCCTCAGGATGCGGACCATTGAAAATATTCTCTCGAAAATCCCCGGGGGCTTCAGGCGACCTTGGCCATTTCCCGCAGCCGGAACTTCTGGATCTTGCCGGTTGAGGTCTTCGGTATCTCGGCAAAGATCACCGCTTTCGGCACTTTGAAGCGGGCGAGCAGCGTCCGGCAGTGCTCGATGATCTCGGCCTCGCTCGCCTCCTTGCCCGGCTTCAGTTCCACATAGGCGACAGGCACCTCGCCCCATTTGTCGTCATGGCGCGCCACGACGCCGCAGGAGGCGACGGCGGGATGCTTGTAGAGCGCGTCCTCGACCTCGATCGAGGAAATGTTCTCGCCACCGGAGATGATGATGTCCTTGGAGCGGTCCTTGAGCTGGATATAGCCATCCGGGTGCATGACGCCGAGATCGCCTGAGTGGAACCAGCCGCCGCCGAAAGCCTCGTCAGTCGCCCTGCGGTTCTTCAGGTAGCCCTTCATGACGATGTTGCCACGAAACATCACCTCGCCGATGGTCTCGCCGTCGGCGGGCGTCTCGGCCATGGTCTCGGGGTCCATTACCGTCAGGCCTTCGAGTGCGGCATAGCGCACGCCCTGCCGTGCCTTCTTGCCCGCCCTCGCCCCTTTGTCGAGTGCGTCCCAGCCATTATGCCATTCGTTGACGACAGCGGGACCATAGGTCTCTGTCAGGCCGTAGAGATGGGTGACGGCAAAGCCAGCATCGGCCATGCCCGACAGCACGGCTTCGGGCGGCGGGGCGGCCGCCGTGTTGAAGGTGACCGTTTGCGCAAACGTGCGCTTGTCCTCGTCCTTGGCGTTGATCAGCACCGACATGACCACCGGCGCCCCGCACAGATGGGTGACGCCATGATCGGCGATAGCGTCATAAATGGGCTTCGGCCGCACCCAGCGCAGGCAGACATGCGTGCCGGCCTGGACGGCGAGCGTCCAGGGAAAACACCAGCCATTGCAGTGGAACATCGGCAAGGTCCAGAGATAGACCGCGTGCTTGGCCATGCCGGCATGGATAGTGTTGGTGTAGGCCATCAGCGCAGCACCTCGGTGATGGTAGACGACGCCCTTGGGATTGCCTGTCGTGCCCGAAGTATAATTGAGCGAGATGGCGTCCCATTCGTCGTCCAGCATCGACCAGGCGAACGCCTCGTCGCCATTGGCGACAAAGGCTTCATAGTCCACCGTGCCGACCCTCTCGCCTTTCGGATAGGGCGCGTCGGTGGCGTATTCGGGATCGTCGTAGTCGATGACCAGCGGTTTGACCACGGCCAGACCGAGCGCTTCCCGCACCACGCCGGAAAACTCGCGATCGACGATCAGCACCTTGGTCTCGGCATGGTCGAGCTGGAAGGCGATGACGGCGGCGTCGAGACGCGTGTTGAGCGAGTGCAGCACCGCCTTGGTCATCGGCACGCCGAAATGCGCTTCCAGCATCGGCGGCGTGTTCGACAGCATGACCGTCACCGTGTCGCCCTTGCCGATGCCATGCTTGTGCAGGGCCGAGGCGAGCTTCAACGAACGGCGCCAGAAATCGCGGTAGCTGATGCGCTGGCTGCCATGGATGACGGCGACATGGTCGGGATAGGTTCTTGCAGCGCGCTCCAGATAGGTGAGCGGCGTCAGCGGCTGGTGATTGGCCGCGTTCCTGTCGAGATCCTGTTCGTAGGGATTGGCCATCCCATTCTCCCCAAAGTCTTTTCGAGCTTTCTAACCTTACGCTCGTCGTCACGCTATCCCCCTGAAGGGCTGAGAATGCTATCCTGCACCGACTTGCTAGAATGGGGATTTCGATTGTGCCGCGCCGGCAGGAGATCTCTTCCCGGCTATTCCAAATTTGACTTTTGTCGAGAGCCGTGACTAATGTCAGCCAAGGAGGCGGCATGGCGATCCGACCGGCAGAACAGCTCATCCACAAGGCGGCCTGGCTTTACTATGCCCATGGGCTTCGCCAGGACGAAGTGGCCAATCAACTCAACATTTCGCGCGCCTCCGTCGCTATGTATCTGCGCAAGGCGCGCGAGACAGGCATCGTCAACATCTCGACCTCGACGCAGCTCTTCACGGACGACGTCATGGCGCGTAGGCTGGAAGACGCCCTGAAGCTCGACGCCGTCTGGATCGCGCCTGAGAACGCCTATCTCGCCGACCCCTCGGCCGATATCGCGGTGCTGGCGGCAAGCGTTTTCCTGGAACTCGTCGGGAAAGGCGACCGCATCGGCGTCGCCTGGGGCCGCACCATCTACACCATCGCCGACATCATGTCCTATGCCGACCTGCAGGACGTCACCGTGGTGCAGCTCTGCGGCAATCTCGGCGCACCCTATTCCTACCGGCCCGATCAATGCACTATGGAAATCGCGCGCCGGCTCAATGCCAAGGGCCTCAACTTCTACGCGCCCCTGGTGCTGTCGACCGAGGAACTGGCGCAAGGCCTGCGCGCCGAACCTGTGATCCGCGACCAGCTTGCCGGGATCAGCGACTGCGATCTTGCGCTCTACTCCATCGGCGCGGTCGATGCCGACAGCCATCTGGTGAAGTGCGGCGCGCTGACGGCAGCCGAGATGGCGGCGCTGCGCAGGGAAGGTGCCGCGGGTGTCATTGCCGGGCAGATCATCGATGCCCGTGGAGGGTTGCTCGACTGCAGCTACAACCGGCGGGTCATCTCGGCGGGGCTTGCTTCACTGCGCGTCATCGGTAAGCGGCTGATGGTCGTGCAGGAAGACAGCAAGTTCGAGCCGCTGCTCGCCGCGATCGCCGGCGGCCTCTGCACGCATCTGGTGGTCGGCGCGCATATGGCGCAGCGGCTGCTCGATCATGCCGGAACGTCAGCAGAAAAGGCGTCCTGAAAACCAATCCTTTGCCGACGCATTTGTCATCAAGGCGTCGCGGCATTCCTGTTCACCATCAAAGACAGCAACTGGACGAAGCGAACATGAAGAATCTGTGGAACGACGACGTGGCCGAACAACTCGTTGCCGACTATGCGAAGAAGGGCGTCGGCCGCGATCTGGCGTTGCGTGTCTACACGACGCGGCTTCTGGGCGGCGTGCCGCAACTGGTCCTGCATGGCGGCGGCAACACCTCCTGCAAGATCAAGGCGACCGATCTCGTCGGTGACGAATGGGACGTGCTGTGCGTCAAGGGCAGCGGCTGGGATATGGCGGTCATCGAGCCGCAGGGCCTGCCGGCGGTCAAGATGGGCGCCCTGCTCAAGGCGCGCAAGCTGGACAGGCTTTCCGACGAGGACATGGTCGCGTTGCAGCGGGCCAACCTGATCGACCCCGCCTCGCCCAACCCTTCGGTCGAGACCCTGCTGCATGCCTTCCTGCCGCACAAGTTCGTCGACCACACCCACTCGACCGCCATCCTGGCCATCGTCGACCAGGAAGACAGCAAGCCGCTGGTGGCAAAGGTGTTCGGAGCCAAAATGGGCTATGTGCCCTACATCATGCCGGGCTTCGATCTCGCCAAGGCGGCGGCCGATGTCTTCGACGCCGACCCGACGGTGGAAGGCCTGATCCTCGACAAGCACGGCATCTTCACTTTCGGCGAGGATGCCAGGCAGGCCTATGACCGGATGATCCACTATGTGAACGTCGCCGAGGATTATGTGGCCGAGCATGCCAAGCCGAAGGCTGCAAAGACAGCGCTGCCGGCAAGACTAGCGTCACCAGCGGCGATCGCGCCCATGCTGCGCGGCGCTGTAGCGGCCCCACGCGGCGAAGGCCGCTTCGACCGCATGATCTCTGACTTCCGCACCTCGGACGCGATTGTCGATTTCATCAATTCCGCAGAGATCGCCGACTATGCCGGACGTGGCGTGTCGACGCCGGATCTGTCGATCCGGATCAAGACCGGACCGATGGCCGTGCCAGCGCCCGATGCCGACAAGATCGGCGACTACAAGGCCGTAATCCGGAACCATGTCGACGCTTTCGCCAAGGATTACCGCGCCTATTTCGAGACCAATGACGCGCTCGACGACGTCAAGCGCACCATGCTCGATCCGATGCCCCGGCTGACGCTGGTGCCGGGGCTCGGCATGTTCGGCCATGGCCGCACGCTGAAGGATGCCAGGATCGCCTCGGACGTTGGCGAGATGTGGATCGAGGCCGTGCGCGGCGCCGAGGCCGTCGGGCGTTTCCACCCGCTATCCAAGGCCGACCTGTTCCCGCTCGAATACTGGTCGCTGGAACAGGCCAAGCTCGCCTCCAACAAGCCGAAGCCGCTGACCGGCCAGGTGGTGCTGATCACCGGCGGTGCCGGTGCGATTGGTGCGGCGACCGCAAAACTGTTCGCCGACAATGGCGCTCATGCCGTCGTCGTCGATCTCGACGCCGAAAAGGCCGCCGATGCCGCCAGGAAAGCTGGCAACAATTCGATTGGCGTCGGCGCCGACATCACCGACCCGGACCAGATGCGTGCCGCCTTCGACAAGGCGGTCGCCGTCTTCGGCGGCGTCGACATATTGGTGTCCAATGCGGGTGCTGCCTGGGAAGGCCGCATCGGCGAGCTTGACGATACGCTGCTGCGCAAGAGCTTCGAGCTCAATTTCTTCGCTCACCAGTCGGCGGCGCAGAACGCCGTGCGCATCATGCTGGAACAAGGTACAGGTGGGGCGCTGTTGTTCAACACCTCCAAGCAGGCGGTCAATCCGGGTCCGAAATTCGGCGCCTATGGCGTGCCGAAAGCGGCGACGCTGTTCCTGTCAAGGCAATACGCGCTCGACTACGGCGCCCATGGCATCCGTTCCAACGCCGTCAACGCCGACCGCATCCGCTCCGGGCTTTTGACCGACGCCATGATCGCCAGCCGCTCGGGCGCACGCGGCGTGTCAGAGAAGGAATACATGTCCGGCAATCTGCTCGGCCAGGAAGTGACCGCGCAGGACGTGGCGCAGGCCTTCCTGCACCATGCCCTGGCCGACCGGACGACCGCCGATGTGACGACGGTCGACGGTGGCAACATCGCGGCGGCGCTGCGATAAGGCAATCTCTGCTATCCTTTTAGCGCCAGGCAGGATCGAGACGAAGACTAGTAAACATTGTTAGTCCTTGTGAGGTGCGCTATATATAGTCGGTATGAAAGCTGAACCTATGCGCACCCTGACCATATCGCTTACGCCGCAGCAGGTCGCCCGCCTGCAGAGCGCCGTCGAGGGCGGAGGATACGCCTCGAACAGTGAAATCGTCCGCGAAGCCTTGCGCCTTTGGGAGCAGCGCGAGCAATTGCGTGCCCTGGAACTGGATCAGTTGAAACGGGCCTACGCCGACGGCATGGCCAGCGGCAACCCAGTCGAAGTCGAACCCGTCGAGTTCATTCGGGGCCTGAATGCAGAACGCCGCGCCGGTGGCTAAATACAGGCTTACTCCGCGCGCCTCGCAGGATTTGCGCGACATCTGGCACACCATCGCAATCGACAATGAAAAGGCAGCCGATAAGCTGCTGATGCGCATTTTCGACAAGATGGAACTGGCGGCAGGGCATCCCAAGATGGGTTCGGCCCGGCCGGAATTGAGCGCGACGGCCCGCGTGCTCATCGAAGGCCGCTATATCGTCATCTATGAACCACAGCCGGACGGTGTACTGGTCGTAGCGATCGTTCATGGAATGCGCGATCCGGAACACTGGTTGTAACCGGAAGGCTGAACATCGATACGAAAGGGCGGTTCATAGCCGCCCTTTCGCTTTCCTATTGGTGCCGCGCTACTTCGCGTTCGGGTTCGGCATCCATGTCGGCATGGCGACATCGGCATGGGCGAACTGCGGCAGCTTGGCCGACAGGTCCTCCATGTTCTTGATGTCCTTGTCGATCAGCTCCTTCTGGGTGATCAGCGTCGGCGGCACGATGACGTTGTGGCCGGGATCTTCGCCGGCGAGCAGTTGCGCCAGGGCGCGCACCGAGACCTGGCCGACGACGGCCGGGTTGGTCGCCGCGGTAGCCGCCCAGGCACTGTCGGGCTCGCGCATCGCAGCGATGTCGGACGTCGAAATATCGGCCGAATAGATCTTGATCTTTTTGTTCAGGCCGGCCTCGTCGACGGCGATCTTCACGCCCTTGGCGAACTCGTCATAGGGCGCGAACATCACGTTGATGTCGGGGTGCGCCGACAGCACCGAGCGCGCCTGGTTGGCGACGGAGTTGGCGATCGGATTGTCGAGCGTGCCGAACATGGCGGCTTCCTTTATGCCGGCATATTTTTTCTTGACGTCGACCCAGGTCTCGTTGCGGCGGTCGAGCGGCGCGATGCCGGCGACATAGACATAGCCGGCGTTCCAGCTTTCGCCATTGTCCTTGACTGCCTGTTCGAGCGCCAGCCGTGCCAGGTCTTTGTCCGACTGTTCGATCTGCGGGATCTTGGGGTTTTCGACATTGACGTCGAATGCCACCACCTTGATGCCGGCGTCGACGGCGCGCTGGGCGGCGTCCTTCATCGATTCCGTCAGGCCGTGCTGGATGATGATGCCCTGCACGCCGAGCGCGATGGCCTGGTCGACCATGTCGGATTGAAGGGCGGCGTCCTGGCGGCTGTCGAGCACGCGCAGGTCGATACCGAGCGCCTTCGACTGCGCCTCGACGCCCGACAGATACGCCTGGAAGAAGTCGCCGGTCGAGAGATAGCGAACCAGTGCGATCTTGATGCCGGGTTTGTCGAACGGCGCCGGCTTGTCGGCGGCAAATGCCCCCTGCATCAGCATGGTTGCGCCGGCGAGCCCGAGCGCCACTTTCCCCAGAAGTCTTCTAGTGATGTTCACCTTGTTTTCCTCCACTTTTGTTGAACCCAAAATCCTATCCGGCCGAATGCTAGTTCCTGCCCCTGCCCGAAAGGGCAAAGGTGAAGACAAGGGCGACGACCAGAACCACGCCCTTGACGAAATCCTGCGTGTAGTAAGGCGCGTTCATCATTGTCAGGCCTTGCAGCAAGATGCCGACGAACAGCGCGCCGATGGCGGTGCCAAAGGCGTTCGGCTTGGCGGCGCCGAGCACCGCGTAGCCGATCAGCGCCGCGGCAACCGCATCGAGCAGCAGATTATTACCCGAGGCGATGTCGCCGCGTCCAAGCCGGGCCGCGAGCAAAATGCCGCCGATCGAGGCAAAAACGCCCGAAATAACGTAGGCCCAGATCTTGTATGCCTTGACAGGCGCGCCAGCGAGTTCGGCGGCGCGCTCATTGCTGCCGACCGCATACATCATGCGGCCGAAGCGGGTGTATTCGAGGAAGAACCAGATCAGCACGGCCAGCGCCAGAAGCACGACGACCGAGACCGGGATGAGGTTTGGGATGAAGAAGTCGAAGCGGTGGCGGCCGAGCGCCAGGAAACCATCGGAGAACTTGCCGCTGGCGACCGAGCCATCGGGCATGGTCATGCCGGTGGCGATCGAGCGGCCTTCCGTGGGGATGCGTTGCAGGCCGACCAGCAGGAACATCATCCCGAGCGTCGCCAGCAGATCGGGTACACGCATGTAGACGATCAGCCAGCCATTGATCAGGCCGACAATGGCGCCAATCAACAGGCAGACGATGACCGCCACGAACGCGTTTTGCTCCAGCACCACCATCACATAGGCCGCAGCCATCATGGCAGAGGTTGCGACCGAACCGATCGACAGGTCGAAGCCGCCGACGACAAGCGTGGCGGTAACACCGAGCGCCAGCACACCGGTGATGGCGACAGACTGGAAGATGAAGACGGCACTTTGCGGCGAAACGAAGCCGTCGGCGGCGATCGCGAAATAGGCGACCAATCCGAACAGCAGCACGATGAACCCATAGCGGATGGCGTAGTCGCGCAGCGTCATTCGGCGCACCCCGGCGCCGCTGCCCCATTTACCCAACTCGCAGCCATGGTCTCTCCATTCTAATTCCATCGGCCGCCACGCTCAGGCAGCGCTGTGCAGCGGTCCACCGGCAACCTCGGCCAGCAGGCGGTCGAGGTCGACATCGGCATTGCGGTGTTCGCCGACGATCGTGTGCTCCGACATCACCAGGATGCGGTCTGCCGTCTCCAGCGCTTCGTCGAGTTCAGTGACGAACAGAAGCGTGGCGCGGCCATTGGCGCTGGCCCTCAGCTTGGCGGCGATGTCGCGCCGGGCCGAAATGTCGACGCCCTGGAACGGCTCGTCGAGGATGAACAGCGCGGCATTCTGCGCCATCCAGCGGGCGACCATCACCTTCTGCTGGTTGCCGCCCGACAGCGCCGACATCTCGTCCTTCTCGGAGCGGCAGACGATGCCCAGTTGCTCGATCTGCCGGCGTGCGGTGGCGCGTTCGAGGCGGCGCCTGAGCACGCTCAGACTGGACATGCGCTTCAGAAACGGCAGGCTGACATTGCGCTCGATGTTGAAGCCGTCGACGATGCCGCTGGTCGCACGATCCTTGGCGACGAGGAACACGCCGGCGGCGATCGCGTCGCCCGCCGAGCGCGGCGCGTAAGGCTTGCCGTTCATCGTCATGGTGCCGTCGAGCGGCCGGCGCACACCGAACAGCGTCTCGGCAAGAGCGGTCTTGCCGACGCCGACGAGGCCCGTGATGGCGACGACCTCGCCATCGCCGAGTGTCAGCGACATCGGCTTGGCCCCTTGCGCGATGCGCAGGCCTTCGACGCTCAGGACCGCCCTGGCGGAACTCCTGGCCACGATCCGGTCGAGATGGATCTTGCGGCCGAGCATGGCGTTGACCGCACCTTCATAATCGAGCGGCTTGGCATCGAAGGCGCCCGAGACGACACCGTCGCGCATCGAGACGATGCGATCCGCGAGCCGCCTGATGTCCGACATGCGGTGCGAGATGTAGAGGATCGCCACGCCCTGCTCGCGCAGACGGTCGACCAGCGCGAACAGCCTGTCGGCCTCGGCACTGGAGAGCGACGAGGTCGGCTCATCGAGGATCAGCACTTTCGGCTGGTGCGCCAGCGCCCGGGCAATCGCCACCATCTGGCGGTCGGCCAGCGAAAGATCGCTGACGCGCGCCTTCAAATCGATGGCCAGCCCCATGCGGTCGGCGACCGCCTTGGCCTCACGGCGCACGCGAGCGGGATTGAACAGGGTCGGCACGCCCCGGCCGCTCAGCCGGTCGAGCGTAAGATTGGTGGCGACATCGAGATCGGCGACCACGCCGTCATTGATGTTCTGGTGCACGGTGACGACACCCGCGCGGATCGCTTCCGCCGGCGTGTTCGGCGCGAACTCCGCACCGGCGAGGGTCATAGAGCCGCCGCCACGCTCGTAGACGCCGCTGATGATCTTGACGAGGGTGGATTTGCCGGCGCCGTTGGCGCCCATCAGCACGGTCACTTCACCGGCATGGAGGTCCAGCGCGATGCCGCCAAGCACCTCGTTGCGGCCAAAGGATTTCCTCAGTCCCTCTACGCGGAACACGGCATTGCCGACCATGCGTTCCTCCCTGGTCATGACGCTATGGTCAATGTAGGCAATTGTCAACACGATTGACAATTGCCAGACAGCTTCCTAGCTTGGCCCCGCCGCTTGGGCTCCTTATGATCGGAGCACATAGGCGGGAGGGAACAAGGATGACTGGGAACTTGCCGTTCGAAGCATTGTCGGTGGAGACGCTCGCAACCCGTCTCGGCACGAACGAAGCGCTGTGCGCGAAGATCGGCAAGGATGCGAGCGCCTGGAAAGTTCGCGAGGTTGGCGACGGCAATCTGAACCTGGTGTTCATCGTCGAAGGCGCCAGTGGCGGCGCCATCGTCAAGCAGGCCCTGCCCTATGTCCGCCTGGTGGGCGACAGCTGGCCGCTGCCGCTAAAACGCTCCTTCTTCGAATACCACGCACTGACCCGGCAAGAGGCGCGCGCGCCGGGCTCGGTGCCGGCGATCTACTACTTCGACGAGGTCCAGGCGCTGATCATCATGGAATATCTGGCACCGCCCCACATCATTCTCAGGCGCGCCCTGATCGATGGGCGCCGACTGCCGAACATTGCCAGGGATATCGGCCTGTTCATGGCCCGCACGCTGTTTCGCGGTTCGGACCTGTCGATGGTGACCAAGGAGCGCAAGGCGGATTTGGCGCTGTTCGCCGACAATGTCGAGCTTTGCGACATCACCGAGAACCTGGTGTTTTCCGACCCCTATTTCGACGCCAAGATGAACCGCCACACCAGTCCGCAGCTCGATAGGCTGGTGGCGGAACTGCGGGCCGACCGCGACCTCAAGGTGGAGGCGCAGCGGCTGAAGCATATGTTCGCCGCCAATGCCGAGACGCTTTTGCATGGCGACCTGCATTCCGGCTCGATCATGGTCACCGATCAGGAAACGCGGATGATCGATCCGGAGTTCGCCTTCTACGGCCCGATGGCCTTCGACGTCGGCATGCTGCTCGCCAATTTCTGGATGTCCTTCTTCTCGCAGCGCGGGCATGAGCAGAACGGCAGGCGCGACGCCATGCGTGCCTATCTGCTCGGCGTCACGGCCGAGACCTGGGCCGTGTTCCGCGCCGAGTTCTCGCTGTTATGGCGCACCGAGCGCACCGGCATGCTCTATCAAAAAAGCCTGTTCGAGGATCAGGGCGACCGGCTGGGCGCCGAGCAGGCACTCGATAATGTCCTGCATCAGATCTGG
The DNA here is from genome assembly GCF_006442175.1 of Mesorhizobium sp. B2-3-14. NCBI lineage: Bacteria > Pseudomonadati > Pseudomonadota > Alphaproteobacteria > Hyphomicrobiales > Phyllobacteriaceae > Mesorhizobium > Mesorhizobium sp. B2-3-14. The sequence continues at coordinate 179,278 of NZ_VFVP01000005.1, forward strand.
GACGATCTGCTCGGCTTTGCCGGCATCGAGGTTCACAGGCGCATCCTTGGCCTCGCCCACAATGCCGACTTCGAGACCATTGCCGATGAAGATCTGCGCGCCAGTTGTGAGGCGAAGGCACTGAAATTCGGCCGCCACATCGCCGTCAATCGGCGCCAGATCCACAGCATCGACGAGGTCAACAATCTGGCCGCGCTGATCGAACAGGAGAACAGCATTTGAACGTCGGCGACCGCCACTTTCGGACCATCTGGCTGAGCGACGACGGCCGCTCGGTGGAGATTATCGACCAGCGCTGGCTGCCGCATGAGTTCCGTATCGAGAAGCTCGTCACGGTCGCCGGCATCGCCACCGCGATCCGCGACATGTGGGTGCGTGGCGCACCGTTGATCGGGGTCACCGCGGCCTATGGCGTCGCCATGCAGATGACGGATGATGCATCCGACGAAGCGCTCGACACTGTGTGGGAGATACTGCACGATACCAGGCCGACGGCGATCAACCTGCGCTGGGCGCTCGACGAGATGCGGCGCTTTCTGCGGCCGTTGCCGCTTGGTGAACGCGCCGCGGCCGCCTACCGGCGTGCCAATGAGATCGCCGACGAGGATGTCGGGCTCAACCGCGCCATCGGCGAGAACGGTCTCGCCATCATCAAGGATATCGCGGCGCGCAAGCAGCCGGGTGAGACGGTCAATATCCTCACCCACTGCAATGCCGGCTGGCTGGCGACGGTCGACTACGGGACAGCCACTTCACCGATCTACCTCGCTGTCGAAGCCGGCATTCCGGTCCATGTCTATGTCGATGAAACACGCCCACGCAACCAGGGCGCCCAACTCACCGCCTGGGAGATGGCTGGCCACGGCGTGCCGCACACGCTGATCGTCGACAATGCCGGGGGCCATCTGATGCAGCGCGGCGCAATCGACATGGTCATCGTCGGCACCGACCGCACCACCGCCGACGGCGACGTCTGCAACAAGATCGGCACCTATCTGAAGGCGCTCGCCGCCGCGGACAACGACGTGCCGTTCTACGTTGCGCTGCCTTCGCCGACCATCGACTGGACGGTGGGCGACGGACTTGCCGAAATCCCGATCGAGGAACGTTCCGGCGACGAGGTTTCGCTGGTGTGGGGCAAGACCGCGAGCGGCGAGATCGCCCAGGTACGCGTCTCGCCCGAAGCAACGCCTGCGGCAAACCCCGCCTTCGACGTGACGCCGGCGCGGCTGGTCACCGGGCTGATCACCGAGCGCGGCATCGCGAAGGCGTCGCGCGAGGGGCTGAAGGCGATGTTCCCCGAGCGGGGATAGGCGGGCCGCGCTCAGAACTCGGCATTGTCCAGCGCGTTCACGAATTCCAGCGAGCGCCGCAAGGCGCCGCGAATGGTGCCGATATCCACCGGCGTGCTTCGCCGCTGGGGATCATTGCGCTGCGGGCGCTGCAGCCGCAACGGCAGTTCGATGCTGACTGGCAGCGTGGCGGGCAGCACGGCCCAGTAGGATGCATAGTCGACAGAGCCGTCGCCGATGGCGCAGAAGGCCCATCCCTCGCCGGTGCTGACGACATCCTTCAGATGAGCATGTCCAACCGTATCGATGGCATCGGCGATATCTTGCGCCGGCTGCATCGTCTCGCCGCTGTAAGTGAAGATGTTGCCGGCATCGTGGTTCAGGCGGACGTACGGCGATCCGATGTCGCGGACGAAGCTTGCCCCCGATCGCGCGCCGCCGAGCAGATCGCCACTGCCATGTCCGGGGTTTTCGAGCGCCAGAACCATGCCGGCCTCCTCCAGCCTCGGCAGGAGAGCGTCGATCGTCGCGCGGATCGCCGCGCTGTTTCTCGCCGGGCCGGCATTGGTGATCAGGAACGACGCGCCGAGACCGGCGGCAAAGCCGATGCGCCGGGACAAGGCGTCGGCGGCATCGGCCCCCGACAGGTCGAGATGAGCCGATACGGCGTTGATGCCAAGCCCGGCATTTTGCGCCGTCCGGCACAGCTTCAGTGCCTGCGCCTCGGCAAACAGACCCTCGTCGAAATCGACATAGCCGCTGATAAAGGCCGGCTCGACATGGGCGGCACCCACAGCGGCAATCTCCTCGACGGCCAATTCCATGGAATAGCCGTCGAAGAGAGCGGTCGATACCGACATGATCCGCGAAGGCAGGGCTCAGGCTCCCTTGCCGTAGACGATCAATTCCGAGGCTTCCTTCACCTTGGCCGGCGACAGTGCCTCGCGCCAGTCGTCACGGACCACGACGCCCTTGGCGAAGCGCATCAGGCGCAGTGCGGCGTCGGACGGCACTTTCGGCGAGAAACCGAACCACATGGCGATCTCGACATTCAGATGACCGATCAGGAAGTCGAGCGCGGCTTGCCTTGGAATGCCATATTTGCGCTCGCACTCCTCGACGGCCTCGACCATCGTGTCGACGAAGGGCATGGCGACCATTTCGGACAGGCCGGGCTCCAGGATCGCCAGCTGTTCGACCGTCACCCGGTGGCTGTCGATGATCGGCGACCACATCGCCTTGCACACCTCCTCGCCAAGCGCGTAGTCCTCTTCAGGTCCCTGCATCAGGGCGCAGACGATCGACTGCCTGGCGATGCCGCCATGATAGTCGCGACGCGCGGCCCACTCCGTCTCGTCGCCGAACAGCGGCGGATGGCACGGATGGCCGACGAAATAGGTGAGATCTGGCCTGTCCTTCGGCAGGTCGCCGGCATAGGGTGCGGCCGCATCCAGAACGAGGATCATGGTGCCCTTGGCAAGCATCGGCGAGACCTGCCGCGTCACCTGGCCGATGATGTTGTCCGGCAGAGCCATCACCACGACCTTGGCGCCGGGAATGCCTTCCTCCATGGCGACGGCGGCGATATCGGCTTCTCCCAACCGCTTGCGGCCGGCCTCGCCGATCTCCACGGCGCGGACATCGTAACCTGCTTCGATCAGCTTGCGTGTCACGCGGAAGCCCATCTTCCCTCCGGCTCCAAGCACCGCCACGGATGTCGTCATTTGCTTCTCTCCCATTTCCTCTTGATGGCGCGCCGATGGCGCAGATTCAGCCGAACGCTTGCAGCGCGGCCTCGAGCTCCGGATGCGTGGCGGCGTAGTCGCGCGCGGGAATGCCTGCCGCGGCGGCTTCGAAAGCATCGTGCAGACTTTGAACGCCGGCGGCCGGACCGCCGGGATGCGCCATGATCCCGCCGCCGCAGCAATAGATGAAATCGTTCGTGCCGAGCCTTCCATAGGTCTCGCCCGCCTGCACCGCGGTCTGTCCGGACGAAAACACCGGCATCACCGTATCGGGCCGGTCGGCGCGGCCGAACATCGGAGTGAGGCAGGCGTGGGCGGATGCCATCACCGAATCGTCGGGCTCGCAGAACTTGTTGGACAGCCCGTTGACGTGCATGTGGTCGATGCCGGCCAGGCGCCAGAATTTCTGGTAGGCGAGATAGCTCATGCCGACGTCAGGAGAACGGCTGAAGAGACCCCAGCCCGCCCGATGGCCGTGCAGCGCGACGGCGGAATGCCGGCGCATCTTGACGACACCCGACAGGCCGACGGAATTGAGGACAAGCATGGCGCAGGTGCCGCCACGGCGCTCGATCAGGTCAAGCTGGCGGTGCATGGCGTCGATGTCGCCGGAAATGTTGGCCGCGTACATGACCTTGCGCCCGGTCCTGTCGGCGTGCCGGTCGATGACAGCCATGACCGCCTCGAACCGCTGTTCGAACGGCGAATGCGGGGGATCTCCCATCAGTTCGTCGTCCTTGATGAAGTCGAGGCCGGCTGAGATCAGCGTATCGGCCAGGGTCGCGGTCTCCCGCGGCGTAAGGCCGACGCTCGGTTTGACGATGGTGCCGATCAGCGGCCGTCCCGTGACGCCGGTCAGACGACGCGTGCCTTCGACAGCGAAAGCCGGCCCCGGATAGGCATCAGCGAAGACATCGGGAAAGCTGACGTCGAGCAGACGCATGGCCGAGAAATGATGCAGCTCGAACAGATTGCCGAGCACCGTCGACCAGACCGAAGCCAGCACGGTGCCCATGTTCTCGATGTTCCAGGAAAGACCCACTTTGGCCCGGCGCGGCCTGACGGCCGCCGCATCTCCGGGCGCGCGCGAAAACGGCAACGCCTCGCCATCGACCTCGCCAAGATCCTCCATGAATTCGACGCGCGCGCCAAATCTGAGCAGCAGTTCCGGCGTCTCCCCAGGGATCGGACGGAATGTCCCGCTCGATTGCTCACCCGCCATCGCGGCCGCGGCGACCTCCATGGGATAGCGGGTTTCGATCAGGTAGGTGGCGTTAAGACGACCGGTCAATGCAGGCTTCCCGGCTGGAATGAACTTCATAACGGGAGCGATAGCATCAAAAAGACATCATGTCATCACATGAGTTTTCCCGGTCAAAAAATTTGCGACTGTCAGTCCCCGCCGTCGTTGCCCGCCAGTTTCGAATAGAGTTCGTTGGCGCGGCCTATATGGTCCGCCATGGCGGCGCTGGCGCCTTCGGCGTCGCCGCTGGCGATCGCCTTGTAGATGCGTTCGTGTTCCTCGACCGTCAGACGCTCGGCGCCTTTCACGGCCACGAGATCGCGCTTGAAGCGCGACAGCCATTCGAGCATGCCCTTGGCCACGGCCGCGATCATCGAATTGCCGCTCATTTCCGCTATGACGGCGTGGAATTCCATGTCGGCGGTTACGAACCGAGCCTGGTCGCCCTTCGCCTCGCGTAGGTGGCGCAAGGTCCCGGCAAGCCGTTCCAGGCTCTTGGCCGTGGCGCGTCGCGTGGCGATCCGAACCAGGCCCGTTTCCAGCAAGAGCCTGACTTCTTTGAGTTCTTCGAGGCCGCGCGAATTCGTCGCCAGCATCATGACCATTGCCGCGGAGACCTGATCGACGATCACCTCCGGCGTCGGGTTGATGACGCGCGCCCGTTCGCCGTGCGATATCCGGATGAGCCCCATCTGCTGCAGCGTCAGCATCGCTTCCCGGATCGACGGCCGCCCGACGCCGATCATCGTCATCAGTTCCTTTTCCGACGGCAATTGGGAACCGGGCGGAAATTCGGATGTCGAGATCGCCGCCATCAGCCGATCGAGCACCTCGACATACAACTTCTTCTTCTGGACCGGTTCCATCCGCATCTCTCCTGATCGTTTCCCGGGGGCAATCGATCCCGAGTCGCACCAACAGGCAAGGTCCCCGCTAATAATTGACATTACATATACGATGACCTAGCGTCCAGTGTGGCCAGTCTCAATGCGGCGCGTGACGGCAAACATAGTGTCGGCACGGCCCGACTGGCCAGGGATGAGACGGAGAACCCGGCGGGCGCGTTGCTCCCGTGGACGCAGTCAAATGAGGTTCCGAGTGACTTGCCTATTTGGTATGCTGGTATAACATGTAGCTGGTATGGTGTCCTTCGGAAGAGACACCTTTACGGAGTGACAGACGAGCCGATCAGGTCGGCCGATTTTTGGGAGGAGAGATCATGAAGTTTTCAATTGTGGCGGCGCTTGCCGGCGCCGCGCTGGCCAGTGCTTCTGTTTTGCCGGCGATCGCATCGTCGGACAAACCGGTGATCGCGCTCGCCAACGCCTATTACGGCAACACCTGGCGCCACCAGATGGTGGAGGCGTTCGAGGCCTCGGCCAAGGAAGCCAAGGCAGGTGGCCAGATCGCCGATTACATCATCATGAACGGTGACGGCTCGGTGGCGCAGCAGAACAGCCAGATCGCCGAGCTGATCCTCAAGAAGGTCGATGTGCTCGCCGTCGACGCCGCCTCGGAGACCGCGGTCAACGGCATCATCGAAAAGGCCTGCAAGGCCGGCATCATCGTCGTTTCCTTCGATTCGGTTGCTTCGGCGCCCTGCAACTACCAGCTCAACTTCGACTTCAAGGGCTACAAGGCGGCCCAGGCCGAAGCCGTCTTCAAGATGATCGGCGGCAAGGGCAACGTCATCCAGGTGCGCGGCGTGAAGGGCTCTGCGCCCGACAACGACATGTTCAACGCGCAGCAGTCGGTGCTGGCGAAATATCCCGACATCAAGGTTGTCGCCACCGTCTACGGCCAGGCGACCGCCTCGGTCGCGCAGGCGGCGATCGCCAACGTCCTGCCCTCGCTGCCACATGTCGACGCCGTGCTCGGCCAGGGCGGCAGCGACGATGTCGGCATCGCCCAGGCCTTCGTCCAGTATGGCGGCGATTATGCCGGCAAGATGCCGATCATCGAAGGCGGCGGCGGCACCGACTTCGTCAAATGGTGGGCCGAAGAGAATGCCAAGAACGGCTACCAGACCGTCTCGATGAACACCACGCCGGGCATTGGCGGCGCCGCGTTCTGGCTCGGCCTTTCGTTGCTCAAGGGCGGCAAGGCACCGAAGCTGATGATCATGCCGGTGGCGACGGTCGATGCCAGCAATCTCAAGGAGTATGCGAAGCTGCCGGGCGGCCAGATCATCAGCCCTACCTATTCGCTCGACTGGGTCAAGCAGAACCTGCTCAGCAAGTAAGGCTGCCATTGCCAGGGACCGGGCGCGCCAAACGGCCGCGCCCGGTCCCTGCCCGTAAGAAACGGAGGACGAATGTCCCATCTCGCCGTAACCGATCCGGAGGGTGCAGCCGCTACGGTGCCCGACACCAGGCCAAACGTCGTCTCGCTGTCGCGGATCACCAAGAGCTTCGGGCCGACGCTGGCGAATGCGCAAATCGACCTCGCCGTCTCGGCCGGCGAAATCATCGGCCTGGTCGGTGGCAACGGCGCCGGCAAATCGACACTGATGCGCATCCTGTGCGGGGCGACGTCACCGACCCTCGGCTCGATTTCGTTCACCGGCCAGGATGTGGGCTTCGCCGACTACGACACGGCGGAGGCGCAAAGGCGCGGCATCCGCATGGTGCATCAGGAACTGTCGCTGTGCGCCAACCTTTCCGTGGCCGAGAACTTCTTCCTGGAGACGCCAGGCGACGCAGGCAACCGGCCGGGCTGGCGCGCGCTCTATCGAGCCCGCGCCCGGGCGGCGCTGGACGCCGTCTTTCCCGCCAACGGCATCGATGTGAACGCCGAAGTCGGCCATCTCTCCATCGCCGAGCGGCAGATGGTCGAGATCGCGCGCGCCGCCGCCACGCCGGGTGTCAAGCTGATCGTGCTCGACGAGCCGACCTCCTCGCTCGACCTCGACCGCTCGAGGCAGTTGCGGGCCTTCATCCGCGAACGAGCCAAATCCGGCCTTGCATTCATCTTCATCAGCCACAAGCTGCAGGAAATCATCGACATCGCCACGCAGGTGATGGTGCTGCGCAACGGGCGCACCGCCTGGCGCGGCGATGTCGCCGGCACTTCGATTGGCCAACTTGTGCAGCTCATGGGCGGCGACGCCAATTCGATCCACCAGCACAGCGCGACTGCCGCCAGCAGCGGCGAGGCGCTGGTCAAACTGTCCGGCTTCCTGACTGCCGGGCTCGGCCGCGACATCGAGATCGGCCGCGGCGAGATCATCGGACTGGCAGGGCTCGAGGGCAGCGGACAGAAGGAGTTGCTGCACGCCATTTTCGAGCCGGATTCCGCCAGAGGGGCCGCGGTGACCCGGAGCGGCGATGCCGGTTTCATTGCCGGCGACCGCCAGAAGGAAGGCGTGTTCCCGCTGTGGAGCGTGCTTGGAAACATCAGCATTGGCAGCCTTGCCCGCCGTCCGGCACTGGGGCTGGTTTCGCAGCGTGCCAACCGCGAGGCGGCGGCCGAAGCGGCCGGCCGGCTGCGGCTCGACGACAAGCGCTTCGGCTCCAACATCCTCGAACTCAGCGGCGGCAACCAGCAGAAGGCGCTGGTTGCCCGGGCGCTCGTCGCCGACACGCCGATCCTGCTGCTCGACGATCCGACGCGCGGCGTCGATATCGCCACCAAGCAGGACTTCTACAGGCTCTGCAACGAGATCGCGCGCAGCGGGCGCACGCTGGTGTGGCACACCACCGAAGATGCCGAACTCTTGGCCTGCGACCGCGTGCTGGTGTTTTCCGGCGGCCGCATCGTCAAGGAATTGGCCGGCGAGGCGATCACGGAATCAGCCATCGTTGGAGCGTCCTTTGCCCAGCAGGCGGACAAAGCCATCGGCGCCGGTCGCAGCGGCTCTGCCGGCGCCGGGCTTGCCCGCCGGCTGGTGAACGCGGCTCCCTTCATCGGCCTCGCCGCCGTGCTGGCGGTGATGATCTCGGCCAACCCGGCGGTCGCTTCGATCTTCGGGCTCGACCTGCTCCTGATGCCGGCGCTGTCGCTGGTGCTAGTGACGGCGGCGCAGATGTTCATCGTCGGCGGCAGCGAGATCGATCTCGGCGTCGGCGCCTTTGCCGGCCTGGTCAGCGTGCTTTCCGCCACGCTGCTCTACGATCAGCCATGGCTCGGCGCGCTGGCGCTGGTGGCGGCGGTCGCCGCCTATGCCGGGCTTGGCGGCCTGATCCAGGCACGCAAGATCCCAGCCATCGTCGTCACGCTTGGCGCCTCTTTCATCTGGATGGGACTGGGCTACGCGCTGCAGCCGACGCCGGGCGGCGCCAGCCCCGAATGGCTGTCGGCGATGTTCAGCTGGTCACTGGGTTTCCTGCCCACCTCCATCATCTTAATCGCCGCGGTCGCGCTGGTGGTGCTGGTGATCGACCGGCTGCCGCTCGGCGTGGTGCTGCGCGGCTTCGGCAACAATCCGACCGCCATGATCCGCTCCGGCTGGTCGCCGACGCGCTATGCGCTGGTGCGCTACCTCGTCGCCGGACTGTTCGCGGCTGCCGCCGGCCTGTCGCTGACCGCGATCAACACGGCAAGCGATATCAATTCCGGCAATTCGTTCACGCTGCTCAGCGTCGCCGCCGTGGTGATGGGCGGCTGCTCGCTGCTGGGCGGCGTCATCTCGCCGGTCGGCGCCGTCGCCGGGGCGGTCACGCTGGCCTTGATCGGCGCCTTGCTCGGCACGCTGAACGTGAGCAGCGACTTCAACGCGGCAACGCAAGGGCTGATCCTCATCGCCCTGCTGACGCTGCGCAGCCTGACCGCCGACCGCAGGAGCGAACAATGAACGGCCTCGCCGCCTTCAGCCTGTGGGCGCAGAAGAACCGCTGGGTCTGGTCGGCGATCGGCGTGCTCGTGCTTTGGCTGGTGCTGTCCATCGTCACCAACCGGTTCAGCCTCTCCAGCCTGTCGGGCATCATTCTATCGGCGTCGTTCCTGACCGTTGTCGGCATAGGCCAGATGTTCGTCGTCACCACCGGGCGCGGCAATATCGACCTTTCGGTGGCGTCGGTGATCACGCTCAGCGCCTTCGTGGCGCTGCTCACCATCAAGGGCCAGGATGCCAACCTCGCCATCGGCGTGGGTGCGGCGATCCTGCTCGGCCTTGCGGTCGGCGGCTTGAACTCGCTGCTCGTCGTCGGGCTGAACATACCAGCCATCATCGCCACGCTGGCGACGGGTTATGTGCTGGCGACGGCAACGCTGCTGTCGAACCGCGCCATATCGGGTTTCGCCGTCAGCCCGCTCTTGAAGACGCTGGCGACGGGCCGCGTCTCCGGCGTGCCGATCATGGCCGTCATCGCCATTGTCGGCGTGGCCGCGACCGCGTTCGTGCTGCGCTACACGGTGTTCGGACAGTTGCTGTCGGCGGTCGGCCAGAATCGCACCGCCGCGCGACTGGCGGCGATCCGCAACAACCGGATCATCGCGTCGGCGTTCATCATCTCGGCGGTGCTGGCTTCGCTCAACGGGCTGCTGCTCGGCGCTTATATAGGCGGCGCCTTCCTCGAAATGGGCCAGCCCTATCTCCTGCAGTCGATCGCCGCGGTGGTTCTGGGCGGGACGCTGATCTTCGGCGGCTCGGCCAGCGCCGTCGGCACGCTGTTCGCCAGCATCCTTTTGATCCTCATCGTCACCACCATGCAGATCGTCGGCCTGCCGCCAGGTGCGCAGGACATCGTGCAAGGCATCGTCGTCATCTTCGTTCTGGCGCTGGCCGGCCGCCAGGTGCTGTCGAGGCGAGCCGCCGTCGACCGCGCAGGCGACGACGGCACGCTGAAATCCGAGTGATGATTTCTCTTGCCAAGCTTTGGTAGAGTGATCATACCAGTAGATAAGGTGACGATCGGCAATGCCGGCGTCCGCGACCAAGGAGCAAGGGCTAGATGACGACGATTGCGCTGTTCGGTGCCGGTGGCAAAATGGGCTACCGCCTTTCGACCAATTTCCGCGGTTCGCCCTATACGATCCGCCATGTCGAGGTCAGCGAGGCCGGGCGCGAGCGGCTGAAGACCGGACTGGGCTTCGACACGGTCAGCGCCGACGAGGCGCTGGAAGGCGCCGACGTGGTGATCCTGGCCGTGCCGGACACCCATATCGGCAAGGTCGCGGCCGGCATCGAGAGCAAGCTTGCGCCGGGCACGATGGTCATCGTGCTCGATGCCGCCGCACCGTTTGCCGGCCATCTGCCTAATCGTCCCGACCTGACCTACTTCGTCACCCATCCCTGTCATCCGCCGATCTTCAACGACGAGACCGACATGGCGGCCAAGAAGGATTATTTCGGCGGCGTCAAGGCCAAGCAGCACATGGTCAGCGCACTGATGCAGGGACCGGAGGCCGACTACGCCAAGGGGGAGGCCATCGCCAAGATCATCTGGGCGCCGGTAATGCGCTCGCACCGCGTTTCCGTCGAACAGATGGCGCTGCTCGAGCCGGGCCTTTCGGAAACCGTGTGCGCCTCGCTGCTGGTCGTCATGAAGGAAGCGGTCGACGAGGTGGTGGCGCGCGGCGTCGACCAGCAGGCGGCACTCGACTTCCTGCTTGGCCACATGAACGTGCTCGGCGCCGTCATCTTCGGCGAAACCAAGGGGGTGTTCTCGGATGCCTGCAACAAGGCGATCGAGTTTGGCAAGCCGGTGCTGATGCGCGACGACTGGAAGCGCGTCTTCGAGCCCGAAGAGATCGCGGCCAGCATCCAGCGGATCACTTGAGCGTCTTAGGTACAGATCTGCCTTAGGTACAGATCACCTGAATTTGTGGTTGACTCATCATACCAGTTAGCTAAGCTAATGCTCGCTCGGATCACGCTTCGCCGGGAGTTCGATGCTGAGACGGGTGGAGGATGGGGGAATAGGAACTTGCCTTGGCGGAGCTGGTGGCTTGAGCCCGGGCGTTCCGCAACCTTCACACGCTGACGAATTCAAACACAGACAAGTGGCTCGAACGATCGAGACACAGGCTTTTCAAACGGGAGGACTTCATGAAACTGACACGCAGAATGACGCTTGCCGCCTTCGCCGGCGTGCTGGCGCTCGGCACGGCGATGCCCGCCTACGCGGCGGACCTCATCGCCATCATCACCCCATCGCACGACAATCCGTTCTTCAAGGCGGAAGCCGTCGGCGCCGAGGCCAAGGCCAAGGAACTCGGCTACGAGGCGCTGGTGCTGGTGCATGACGACGACGCCAACAAGCAGTCCGAGCTGATCGATACCGCGATCGGCCGCGGCGCCAAGGCGATCATCCTCGACAATGCCGGCGCCGACGCGACCGTCGCCGCCGTGCAGAAGGCCAAGGACGCCGGTATTCCCTCCTTCCTGATCGATCGCGAGATCAACGCCACAGGCGTTGCCGTGGCGCAGATCGTCTCCAACAACTACCAGGGCGCCCAGCTCGGCGCGCAGGAGTTCGTCAAGCTGATGGGCGAAAAGGGTAATTTCGTCGAGCTGGTCGGCAAGGAATCCGACACCAATGCCGGCATCCGCTCCAAGGGCTACCATGACGTCATCGACGATTATCCGGACCTGAAAATGGTCGCGCAGCAATCGGCCAACTGGAGCCAGACCGAGGCCTATTCCAAGATGGAATCGATCCTGCAGGCCAACCCCGACATCAAGGGCGTCATCTCCGGCAACGACACGATGGCGATGGGCGCCTATGCGGCGCTCGCGGCGGCGAACCGCAAGGATGTCATCGTCGTCGGCTTCGACGGTTCGAACGACGTGCGTGATTCCATCACCTCGGGCGGCATCAAGGCGACGGTGCTGCAGCCGGCCTACGCCCAGGCGCAGATGGCGGTCGAACAGGCCAACGACTTCATCAAGAACAAGAAGTCGCCCGAGAAGGAAAAGCAGCTGATGGACTGCGTGCTCATCAATGGCGACAATGCCGCCAAGCTGGAAACCTTCGCGCTGAAGAACTGAGCCGGCACGATATAATTGCGAGGGGCGGACACGCGTTCGCCCCTCAGTGCTTTATTTTGATGCAATTCCGGACGGGAAACCGTTTCACAGTTTTCCTGGAATTGCTCTAATTTCACGTTCCGGGTGCTTTTGACCGCCATGCCGAAGACATTGACCTGGCTAACCCCTTTTAGTTGGCTGACGCTTGTCGCGCTCGCGGGCCTTGGCCTCGGCGGTTGCAAAATCCTGCCGACGCCGGTGGCGCAGAGTGAAAACAGCGCGTCTGCCTTTAACCCGGACAAGATGGTCGAGGACATCTGGGCCCCGAAGGTCATCCCCTACCTCAGGCAGAAGGCTGGGCCGTTCGCCGAGGTCCATGCCTTGGCGAAAACCGATCCGGCGGCGGCCGGCGCCAAATACGGCAATCCAAGGAAGCAGGCGAATTCGCCATGGACCTTCGCGGTCCGCGTCGAGGGCAAGATCGTCGCCGCCAACACGCAGTCGCGCGCGGCAACGATGGATGTCGACGTGGACGGCGACGACAAGGCCGATGCGCGCGTCCAGATCGGGCCGGCGATACGCGGCACTGCACTTAGAGACAGCCTCGATTTCGTCCAGTTCAACGACTTCACCAATCAGATCGACTTCGCCCAGTTCGGCAAGGCCTTCAACGCCTATGCCGGTAAGACCGTGCTGTCCAAACTGCCTCGCGAGGCGCTTGAGGGCCGCACCGCCAAGGTGATCGGCGCCTATACGATCGAAGGCGGCCAGGACCTGCCGCTGGTGACCCCGGCGGAGGCCGAGATCGGGCCGAAGCCATGAGCCCCGCTCACGAGGTTATCCTCAAGCTGGAGGACGTCTCGAAGGTTTATGCCGGCACGGTCGCGGTCAAGCAGGCGAACTTCGAGGTGCACAAGGGGGCCGTCAACGTGCTGGTCGGCGAAAACGGCGCCGGCAAGTCGACGCTGATGAAGATCATCGCCGGCGTCGAGCAGCCGACCCTCGGCCGTATCCTGCTCGAAGGCGAAGAGGTTTCCTTCTCCTCGTCGGGAGACGCGGTCGCGCGCGGCATCGGCATGGTGTTCCAGGAGCTGAACCTGTTCGGCAATATGACCGTGGCCGAGAACATCTTCGCCACACGCGAGATCACCAACCGGCTGGGCAAGATCGATCGCAAGACACAGGAAAAGCGGGCGGGCGAATTCCTCGACCGGCTCGAGGCCGGCATCCGGCCAGACATGCTGGTCGAGGACTTGCGCATCGGCCAGCAGCAGCTGGTCGAGATCGCCAAAGCGGTATCGCTCGACGCCAAGATCCTGATCATGGACGAGCCGACCTCGGCGCTGAGTGCCACGGAAGTCGAAATCCTGTTCAAGGTGATCGCCGACCTCAAGGCGCGCGGCGTCGCTATCGTCTACATCTCGCACCGGCTGGAAGAACTGATCCGCATCGGCGATACGGTCACCGTGCTGCGCGACGGGCGCATCACCGGCCAGGAGGAAATGAAGAACGTCGACACGCAGTGGATCGTGCGGCAGATGATCGGCTCGGACGCCAAGGATTTCGCCAAGGCCGACGGCCACCAGCCAGGCGAGGAAATCTTCCGCGCCGAGGAGATCTGCCTGCCGCGCGTCACCGGCGGGCTGGCGGTCGACCATGTCTCGCTGTCGCTGCGCGCCGGCGAAATCCTCGGCATATACGGGCTGATGGGCGCCGGGCGCAGCGAATTGTTCGACTGCATCATGGGCCGTCACGGCCATGCCAGCGGCAAGATCTTCATCGCCGGAAGGCAAGTGAAGGAGCGCGACACGACGCGCCGTATCCAGCGCGGGCTCGCACTGATCCCCGAGGATCGCCAGCGCGAAGGCCTGGTGTCGAGCCTCTCGGTGGCCAGCAACCTGACGCTGGCGAGCCTGTCGCGTTTCGTGCGCCTGTTCCATATCCGAGGCGGCGTCGAATGGCAGGCCGTGATGCAGATGGTGCGGGAACTGGCAATCAAGGTCGCCGACCCGGCGCAGGAAGTCTCGTCGCTGTCGGGCGGCAACCAGCAGAAGGTGGTGATCGGCAAGGCGCTGCTCACCGGACCGAAAGTGCTTCTGATGGACGAGCCCAGCCGTGGCATCGATGTCGGCGCCAAGGCCGATGTCTTCCGCACCATGCGCAAGCTTTCGCGCGACGGGCTGGGCATCCTGTTCGCCACCTCCGACCTCGACGAGGTGATGGCGTTGTCCGACCGCATCGCGGTGATGAGCAATGGCAGATTGACCGGCATGTTCGACCGCGCCGAAGCGACGGAGGCGGCGATCGTCGCCGCGTCGGCGCTGGGCCACGGACCGGCCGCACATGGGGAGCAACGCTGATGACTGACATTCCGGCCAAGGCGACCGCTCCTTCCGCCTCCGGCGGCTCCGCGTTGCTGACACTGATGAAGCTCAGGACCTTTATCGCGCTGATCGCGGTCCTGGTGTTCTTCTCGATCGCCGCGCCGAACTTCCTGTCTGCGGCGAACCTGATCCTGATGGCCAAGCACGTGGCGCTCAACGCCTTCCTGGCCATGGGCATGACCTTCGTCATCATCACCGGCGGCATTGATCTTTCGGTCGGCTCGATCGTCGGCCTGTGCGGCATGGTGGCCGGCTATCTCGTGCTCAACGGCATCGACCTGCAGATCGGCTACACCATCTATTTCAACGTCGTCGAGATCGCCCTGGTCACGCTTCTGGTCGGCATAGCGATCGGCGCCGTCAACGGGCTGCTGATCACCAGGCTCAACGTCGCCCCCTTCATCGCCACGCTTGGCGTGCTCTATGTCGCGCGCGGTTTCGCGCTGCTGTCCTCCGACGGCCGCACCTTCCCCAACCTGGTCGGCAAGCCGGAACTCGGCACCACCGGCTTCGGCTTCCTCGGCGCCGGCCGGCTGCTCGGCCTGCCGGTGTCGATCTGGATTCTGATCGTGGTGGCGCTGGGGGCTGCCTATCTCGCGCGCTACACCCCGCTCGGCCGGCACATCTTCGCCGTCGGCGGCAATGAGCGGGCGGCGCGCATCTCGGGCGTGCGCGTCAACATGGTCAAGATGTTCGTCTACATGTTCTCCGGCTTCTGCGCGGCGATCGTCGGGCTGATCATCTCGTCGGAGCTGATGGCCTCGCACCCGGCGACGGGCGAGAGCTTCGAATTGAACGCCATCGCCGCGGCGGTGCTCGGCGGCACCTCGATGTCGGGCGGGCGCGGCACGATCGGTGGCACCATCGTCGGCGCCTTCGTCATCGGCATCCTGTCGGACGGGCTGGTGATGATGGGCGTGAGTTCTTTCTGGCAGATGGTGATCAAGGGGCTGGTCATCATCGTCGCCGTCGTCGTCGACCAGGCGCAGCGCCGGCTGCAGCAGCGTGTCACCCTCATGCAGATGGCCAAGGCGGGTTGAGCATGGCGAGCTTAAGTGGAGCGTTGATCGGCTGCGGCTTCTTCGCCGTCAACCAGATGCATGCCTGGCACGACATAGAGGGCGCCTCGATCGTCGCTATCTGCGACCGCGATCCCGAGCGGCTCAAGATAATCGGCGACCAGTTCGGCGTGACGCGGCGCTACACCGACGCGGCGGAACTTTTCGCCGCCGAGACGCTCGACTTCGTCGACGTTGCCACCACGGTCGGCAGCCATCGGCCGCTGGTCGAGATGGCGGCCGCGCATGGCGTTCCCGTGATCTGCCAGAAACCGTTCGCGCCAACGCTGGCCGACGCCAAGGCGATGGTGAAAGCCTGCGCGGATGCCGGCGTGCCGCTGATGGTGCATGAGAATTTTCGCTGGCAATCGCCGATCCAGGCGGTGCGCGCGGTGCTCGACAGCGGCGAGATCGGCACACCCTTCTTCGGCCGCATCTCCTTCCGCTCCGGCTATGACGTGTTCTCCGGCCAGCCCTATCTCGCGACGGGCAAGCGCTTCATCATCGAGGACCTCGGCATCCACATCCTCGATATCGCCCGCTTCCTGCTCGGCGATGTGTCGAGCCTGACCGCGCGAACCAAACGCATCAACCCGGCCATCGCCGGCGAGGATGTCGCCACGATCCTCATGGACCACGCTGGCGGCGCCACCTCGGTGGTCGATTGCAGTTATGCGACCAAGCTTGCCGCGGAGCCGTTCCCGGAGACGCTCATCGAACTCGATGGCAGCGACGGCACGATCCGGCTGGCGCAAGGCTACCGGCTGACCGTCACCGGCAAGAGCGGAACCAGGGTGAGCGACGTCTCGCCGCCGCTGCTGCCCTGGGCCTCGCGGCCCTGGCACAACATCCAGGAAAGCGTGCTGGCCATCCAGCGGCACTGGGTCGACTGCCTTGCATCAGGCCAGGAACCGGCGACGTCAGGCGCGGACAATCTGAGGACATTCGCCCTGGTCGAGGCCGCCTATGCCGGTGCCGCCAGCCGAGAACCGGTGCAGATCGAAGCCTTGCTGAGATGACGGCAGACGCTTTCCAGCTCTACGGCACGCGCGCGGCCGAGCCCAAGCCGGTCACGCTGCGTGCGGGCGCATTGAGCGCGGAACTGGTCAACGGCAATCTGCGCACCATCCGCCACGGCGGCACCGAAGTGCTGCGTGCCATAGCTTACATTGTGCGAGACCGCGACTGGGGCACCTATGAGCCTGACCTCACGGACCTGACCATCGACCAGACGGACGACCGTTTCTCCGTCAGCTACGCGGCAAGCTGCCTCGGTCCGGACGGCAGCCGGCTCGGCTTCGACGCCACGATCGAAGGCTCGGCCGACGGCAGGCTGGTCTTCGATGTGACCGCGCTCCCCGAGAGCGATTTCGAAACCAACCGCTGCGGCTTCTGCATCCTGCACCCGATCGCCGGCCTCGCCGGCAGCCCGGTGACGGTCGAGCACACCGACGGCAGCGTGGTCGAGACGGAACTCCCCGATCTGATCGACCCCTGGCAACCGTTCAAGGATTTGCGCGCCATCACGCATCAGGTCCGGCCCGGCGTTGTCGCGCAATGCCGGATGGAAGGCGAAGCATTCGAGATGGAGGACCAGCGCAACTGGTCCGACGCCTCGTACAAAGCCTATGTGCGGCCGCTGGCGCTGCCATGGCCGTATGTGCTGCCAGCCGGCGAACCGATGCGCCAGACGATCAGCCTGCGCATCACCGGCGATGCCAATGTGCCTGCCTCGGCGGCGCCGGCCGAACCGGTCCGCGTCGAGCTCGGGCAAGCCGGCGCGAAGCTGCCCGATATCGGCATCGTGGTCTATCCCGAGGAGATCGAGGCGGCACTTGCCGACCTGCCGTTGCTGCGAGGGCTCGGTCCCCGGCAACTGCTTTTCCACTTCGACCCGACGCGTGGTCACGGCCTCGAGGCGCTGCGCGCCCATGCCCGGCTGGCGGCCGCCTATCCTGTTTCGACGACGCTGGAGTGCGTGGTCGCTTGTGCCGGCGATCTGGACGCCGAACTTTCCGAGATCGCCGACATGGTGTGCCGGGCAGGCCTGCGGCTCGACGCCATCGCGGTATCGCCTGCGGTCGACCGCCAGTCGACGCCGCCGGGCAGTGCCTGGCCGGCATGCCCACCGCTCGAGGACGTCTACGCGGCCGCCCGCCGGGGCTTTCCCGGCCTCCGCCTCGGCGGCGGCATGTTCAGCTATTTCACCGAACTCAACCGCAAGCGCGTTCCAGCCAGCCAGCTCGATTTCATCACCCACTGCACCAATCCGATCGTGCACGCCGCCGACGATCTCAGCGTGATGCAATCGCTGGAGGCGCTGCCCTTCATCACCCGGTCCACGCGGGCGATCTTCGGGACAAAGCCGTACCGGATCGGACCGTCGACGATCGCCATGCGCCAGAACCCGTATGGTGGTGCGACCAAGGACAATCCTCAGGGACAGCGCATCGCCATGGCGAACCGCGATCCACGCCACGCCGCGCAGTTCGCCGCCGCATGGACGATCGGCTGTGCCGCGCGCGTCGCACCGGCGGGACTGGAGATGCTGACACTGTCCAGTTTCGCCGGACCGTTCGGCGTGGTCGCGGGATCGGGCGAACCCGTCGCAGAGGGATCGCCGCGGCCGATTTTCCAGGCCGTCAAAGGGCTTTGTGAGTTGGCCGGGCTGACGCATGTTTCCGCCATGACGAGCGACGAGACGCGGGTCCTGGCGCTGGCCGGCCGCTCCGCGTCGGGCGAGACCATCGTCTGGCTGGCGAACCTGACCCCGAACGACATGCGGGTCGACACTTCCGCGCTTGGCCGGGGCGATCTCGTGATGTCTCCGTATGCGATTACCAGGATCGGTTACTTCTCGGAATTCATCACATAGAGCGCACGCGAGCGCTCGAGGTGCTTGATCATCGCCTTCTCGGCGCCGTCGGCATCCCCGTGCTCGATGCGGTCGATGATCTCTTCGTGCTCGGTCAGCGTGTATTTTTCCTTGCCGGTCCAGATCAGCATTTCGGTGTGGTATTCCTTCAGCCAGCCCAGTGTGGCTTCGCTGACGGCGACATAGATCGGATTGCCTGAAATGGACGCGATCTGGGTATGGAATTTCATGTCGGCGGAGATGAAGGCTTCGGAATCGCCGCGCGCGGCGCGCTGCTCGGCCACGGTCGCCTTCAGCAATTGCACATCCTCTGATTTGGCCCTTTCCGCGGCTTCCCTGACCATGCCGCGCTCGAAGAAGATGCGCGCGGTCTTCAGGTGCTCCAGCGTGTCCCGGGACGAGGACAGGATGATCTTGGCCGCACCGTCGACCTGCTTGATGATCGACTTGGCGGTCAGTTGCAGCACCTTGGCGCGCTCGCCATGCGAGATGGCGACCAACCCCATATTGCTCAGCGCCTGCATGGCCTCGCGGATCGCCGGCCGGCCGACCTCGAAGCGCTCCATCAACTCGCGCTCGGACGGCATATCGTCGCCCGGCTGCAGTTCGCCGCTGGTGATCAGCCGCTTCAGTCTTGCAAAGACTTCGTCGGAAAGTTTGCGCCGGACGATCGGCTCCGAACGGTTCATCGTGACGAATCACTCCCTGGCCCGGTTCCTGTTTAGCATTCCCGGCAGGATTACCGGAATGCCCGCGCCTGGAGCGGGTTCGCTCCAGCTTTGCCGCAGCCCACCGCTCTTGTCGAGGCGCGGATATTTCTTGCAATACTTATGTACTCATTATACCAGATTTCCTGCGCGACGAAACTTTTTTCGAACCCTTTTCGATCGGCCGACCGACCATGATCACGCTTACCTATCGCATCGAAACCCCTGGCAGCATCGAGGCGCTGGCCGCCAAGATCGCCAGCGACCAGTCGACCGGCACCTTCGTCGCGCTGCCGGGCGAGACCGAGGAGCTGAAGGCGCGCGTGGCGGCGCGCGTGCTGGCGATCCGGCACCTGCCGGATGCCACGCAACCCTCTCTCCCGGGATCCGGCAGCGGGCCCTTCCGGCGCGCCGATGTCGACATCGCCTTCCCCTTCGACGCTATCGGCACCGACCTGTCGGCACTGATGACCATTGCCATTGGTGGCACCTATTCGATCAGGGGCCTGTCCGGCATCCGCGTCATCGACATGAAGCTGCCGGAACAATACCGGGGTGCCCATCCGGGTCCACAGTTCGGCGTTGCGGGCAGCCGCGGGCTGACCGGTGTCGAGGGCCGCCCGATCATCGGTACCATCGTCAAGCCGGCGCTTGGTCTCAGGCCGCACGAGACGGCCGCGATGGTGGGCGAACTGATCGAGGCCGGCGTCGATTTCATCAAGGACGACGAGAAGCTGATGAGCCCTGCCTATTCGCCGCTGGCGGAGCGGGTGAAGGCGATCATGCCAGGGATTCTCGACCATGAGCAGAAGACCGGCAAGAAGGTGATGTATGCCTTCGGCATCTCGCATGCCGATCCCGACGAGATGATGCGCAACCACGATCTTGTGCTCCAAGCCGGCGGCAATTGCGCGGTCGTCAACATCAACTCGATCGGCTTCGGTGGCATGGCTTTTCTGCGGAAGCGTTCCGGCTTGGTGCTGCATGCCCACCGCAATGGCTGGGACATTCTCACACGCCACCCCGGCCTCGGCATGGACTTCAAGGTCTGGCAGCAATTCTGGCGGCTGCTCGGCGTCGACCAGTTCCAGATCAACGGCATCGGCTCGAAATATTGGGAGCCGGACGATTCCTTCATCCGCTCCTTCGAGGCAGTGACGACGCCGCTGTTTTCATCAGACGATTGCGCGCTGCCCGTGGCCTGCTCGGGCCAATGGGGCGGCCAGGCACCCGAAACCTATGAGCGCACCGGCCGCACGGTCGACCTCCTCTACCTCTGCGGCGGCGGCATCGTCAGCCATCCGGACGGACCCGGTGCCGGCGTGCGGGCCGTGCTGCAAGCCTGGCAGGCGGCGGTCGAGGGCATTGCGCTGGCGGACTATGCCCGCGATCACATCGAACTGGCCCGATCGATCGAAAAGTTCGGCGACGGCAAGGCAGCATGAGCATGGCCGCGCAAAACCTGCTCCTCAGTTATTATGGCGACGACCTTACCGGTTCGACGGACGTCATGGAGGCGCTTGAGCTCGGCGGCGTTCCGACGGTGCTGTTCATGAACCAGCCCGATCCGTCCTTGCTGGCGCGATTTTCGCATTGCCGCGCGGTTGGATTGGCGGGCACCAGCCGAAGCGAAACGCCGCAATGGATGGAGGAAAACCTGACGCCGGCCTTCGAATGGCTGAAAGGCCTCGGGGCGGCGATCTGCCACTACAAGATCTGCTCTACCTTCGATTCCAGCCCGGCGGTCGGCAGCATTGGCCGCGCCACCGAAATCGGCAGGCGTATTTTCGGCCGAGCGAGCGTGCCGATGGTGGTCGGGGCGCCGCAGCTCAAGCGCTACACCGCCTTCGGCAATCTCTTCGCGGCATTCCGCGGCGCGTATTTCCGCATCGACCGGCATCCGGTGATGAGCAGGCATCCGGTGACGCCGATGGACGAGGCCGACCTGCTCATCCACCTTTCGCGCCAGACCAGCCTAAGTTCCGGTCTGGTCGACCTGGCGGCGCTGCAGGCGGACGATCTTTCGCAAACGGTCGATCAGATCCTGCGAGACAAGGACATCGTCCTGTTCGACGTCGATAGCCTCCAGACTCAGCGGCGGGTCGGCGAACAGCTGTGGCGCATCCATGAAAAGGGCCATGGTTTTGTCGTCGGATCCTCCGGCGCCGAATATGCCTTGCTTGCCGAGTGGGCCGCCAAAGGCATCGTGTCGGGGCATGCGGCATTCGCGTCGCCCGGTCCGGTGGATCGGCTCGCCGTGGTGTCGGGCAGCGTCTCCCCGACCACGGAAAAGCAAATCCGCCACGCACTCGCCCACGGGTTCGACGGTATTGGGATGGATGCGATGCGGCTGGTCCGCGAGGGCGCCGGCGAAGCGATCGAGCAGGCGGTCGCGGCCGGGCTGGCGAGCCTTGCCAAGGGCCGCAGCGTCATCCTCTACACCGCGCTTGGTCCACAGGCCGATCGCGGTGCCGAGATCGACCGGATCGAGGGCGCCCGCAATACGCTCGGGCGGGCACTGGGGACCATCCTGCGCCGTCTGATCGCCGAGCAGAAACTCAAGCGCGCGGTGATCGCCGGTGGCGATACGTCCAGCCACGCGCTCGGACAATTGGCCATCGACGCGCTGACCGTGCGCATGCCGTTACCGCAATCGCCGGGATCTCCGCTCTGCGTCGCCCATGGCGGCGGTGAGATCGATGGCCTCGAAATAGCGCTGAAAGGCGGCCAGGTCGGCACCGACGCCTATTTCGAGACGATCCGGCTGGGAAGCTAAGCGACGAGCCAAGCCGTTCAATACAACGGCTTGCCCATGTGCTTCGGCGTCGGCCACTGCGCCGTGATGCCGGGTTGCACCGGCCGTTCGAGGTAGGTCGCCAGAACCACGTAGCTGCGCGTCGAGGTGACGCCGGGTGTCTCGTAGAGACGCAACAGGAGGCCTTCGAGCGCCTTGGTGTCCTCGGTGCGCACCTTGAGCAATACGCATGTATCGCCGGCGACGGTGTGGATTTCCTCGACCTCGGGATATTCCGAGATCGCCATCAGTTCCGGGGTCTTGCCCCAGCCGCTGGTGTCTATGTGAACGAAGGTGAGCAGCGGCTTTCGCACCGCGTTGGGATCGATGATGGCGGCCGTGTTGCGAATGGCGCCGCTGCGCCGAAGCCGCTTGACGCGCTCGTGCGCTGCCGGCGGCGACAGGCCGACGCGATCGCCGAGCTCGGCATAGCTGACGGTCGCGTCTTCGACGAGAACGCCTAATATTTTTCGGTCGGTCGCGTCGACATCCCGGGCCGCCGGCCTGTTCCGCGGAATGCCATCTGTTTCTTCATCCATAGCGGTATTCCCGATTGTCACGGAATTTAATACGGCCATTATGATGATATGTCGAACAACGATCAAGCTACAGCCTTGGGCGCGGACACCAGGCCGCCCATCCCGGCCCTCGCCTATCTCTTGACCGGGTGCATCGCCGTGATCGGCTCGAATTCGCTTGTGCTAGGTCCGATCGCTCCGGCAGTGGCCGTGTCGTTCTCGACCAGCGTCCCCATGGTGATGATGGCGGCGGCCGCGTTCGGCCTCGGCACATCCGCGAGCGCCCTGTTCCTGGCACGCCATATCGACCGGCTCGGCGCGCGGCGGATGCTGCAGGCGGCCTTGCTGCTGCTGGCATTGGCCTTGGTCGGCAGCGCGGTCGCGCCAACGGTGAGCGCGCTGGTTGCCGCGCAGCTTGTCGCTGGGATCGCCGCCGGCGTCGCCATGCCGGCAATCTATGCCAGTGCCGCGGCCATCGCCCCGCCCGGGCGGGAAAGCGGCACGATCGGCGTGGTGCTGACCGGGTGGACGCTCAGCATGGTGGCCGGCGTTTCGCTGTCGGCGGTGCTTGCCGATCTCGTGCACTGGCGCGCCGTCTTTGTCGCCGTGGCCGTGCTGGCGGCACTGGCGCTTGGCGGCCTCAGCGCATCGTCGCTCCCGGATGTCCGGAAGGCCGGACCGGCACCCGCCCCGCTGGTGGCGTTGAACATTCCCGGCATTGTGCCGCTTCTCATCGCATGCGGCGCCTTCATGACCGCCTTCTACGGTGTCTATGGCTACCTTGGCGACCACCTCCACAGCGGGCTGGGGCAGCCCGTCAGCGCCAATGGGCTGGCGGCCCTCGCCTATGGCGCGGGATTTGGCACGGCGGCGCTCTTCGACGGCATCATCGATCGGCTGGGCGCCCGACGCGTCATGCCCTTTGCCTACCTTCTCGTCGCCATCGTCTACGTGGCGATCGCCGCGACCAGCGGCAGCTATGGCTTGACGCTCGCCATGGTGGCTGCCTGGGGACTTGCCAATCATTTCGGGCTGAACGTGCTGGTGATGCGCCTGTCGGCGCTCGATCCGTCGCGGCGGGGCACGATCATGGGGCTGAACAGCGCGGTGACCTACCTCGCGGTGTTCGTCGGCACCACCGGCTTCGGGCCGCTCTATTCCGGCTTCGGCTTCGCCACATGCGCGGCAGTTGCGGCCTTGCTGATGCTGATTGCCGCTGGCGCGGCGGCATGGCGCACACGCTAGAACGATCCGCCTGTTGCATTGCTCCAGTCGGCAAAACGTGATTGGCCAAGGGCACCTGCTGCGTTGACAGCGGCCCCACCATCCTCCCATACAAAGCGCGTTAATGTTCTCAGGGCGGGGTGAAAGTCCCCACCGGCGGTAACGGTTTCGGCCGAAGCCCGCGAGCGCTCTCCGGTATCGGAGAGGTCAGCAGATCCGGTGTGATTCCGGAGCCGACGGTTACAGTCCGGATGAAAGAGAACGAAACGGAAGACGGACCGCCCCGGCGGGCCGCATTTCGTATCGTGCGTCCTGATTCTGGTTCGAAACGGAAGGATGGACCCATGAATCAGCATTCCCACAAAGACTATGAAACAATCCGCATCGCCGTCATCAGGGCGCGCTGGCATGCCGACATCGTCGACCAGTGCGTGCAAGCCTTTGGGGCGGAACTGGCCGAGATTGGCGGCGGACGCTTTGCCGTCGATATCTTCGACGTGCCCGGCGCCTACGAGATTCCGCTCCATGCCAAGACGCTTGCCGGGACCGGCCGCTACGCCGCTATCCTCGGCACGGCATTCGTCGTCAATGGCGGCATCTACCGGCACGACTTCGTCGCCAACGCCGTTATCGACGGCATGATGAACGTGCAGCTGTCGACCGGCGTGCCCGTGCTTTCGGCGGTGCTCACGCCCCACAATTTCCACGACAGCGCCGAGCATCATCGCTTCTTCTTCGAGCATTTCACGGTCAAGGGGAAGGAAGCGGCAAACGCCTGTGTGCAGATACTCGCCGCGCGGGAAAAGATCGCGGCCTGAAGCGGCGCTGCCGGGGTGGAAATCCCGGTAACGGGCTGTAGTATCCCGGAAAATACTGAGTTCGGGAGGATGCCGGTGCAGACCAAGAAGATCATCAATGACGGCAACCGTGCCGTCGACGAAATGCTCGAAGGGATCCTGGCCGCGCATCCTCGCCATCTCGGGAGCGTGGACGGCAGTCCGCGCTCGATCATCGCCCGCGATGGACCACGGCCCGGCAAGGTCGGGCTGGTGATCGGCGGCGGCTCCGGCCACGAGCCGACCTTTCTCGGCTTTGTAGGCAAGGGGCTGGCGGACGCGGCGGCTGTCGGCAACGTCTTTGCCTCGCCGCCGCCCGATCCGATCCTCGAATGCGCCAAGGCGGTCAGCGGCGGCGCCGGCGTGCTGTTCATGTACGGCAACTATGCCGGCGACGTGATGAATTTCGACATGGCGGCCGAGATGGCCGCCATGGACGATATCGAGGTGCGCACGGTGCTGACCACCGACGACGTTGCCTCGGCGCCGCGTGACCAGCGGCGGAAGCGCCGTGGTGTCGCGGGTAATTTCTTCATCTTCAAGGCGGCCGGTGCCGCCTGCGACCTGATGCTCTCCCTCGACGAATGCGAGCGCGTCGCGCGCAAGGCCAACGACCGCACCTTCACGATGGGCGTGGCACTGTCGCCCTGCTCGCTGCCGCAGACCCGGCGGCCGAATTTCGAGATCGGCGCGGACGAGATGGAAATCGGGATGGGCATCCATGGCGAACCCGGCATCGCCCGCGGCAAGCTCGGGACCGCCGACGAAATTACCGACGCGATGCTGGACAAGATTTTCGCCGAGATGGCGCCGAAGCGCGGCGGCAAGGTCGCGGTGCTGGTCAATTCTCTGGGATCGACGCCGCTGATGGAGCTCTACATCATGAACCGCCGGGTCAAGCAGAGGCTCGACGCCATCGGCGTTTCCGTCCACGCGACCTGGGTCGGCAATTACTGCACGTCGCTGGAAATGGCCGGCGCTTCGGTGACGCTTTTCCATCTCGACGAAGAATTGCAGGCGATGCTCGACCACCCCTGCGACTGCGCCATGTTCCGTGCCGGCTGAGGAGCGCTCCATGACCATCGCCGCGTTCGACCTGAAAAGAATGTTCGATGCGATCGCCGTGGCGATGGAAGCCGACAGGGACCGGCTTTGCCAGCTCGACGGCGTCATCGGCGACGCCGACCACGGCATTGCCATGGCGCTCGGGTTCAACGCCGCGCGCGATGCTCTGGCATCGCTC
This sequence comes from Mesorhizobium sp. B2-3-14, assembly GCF_006442175.1. Taxonomy (NCBI): domain Bacteria; kingdom Pseudomonadati; phylum Pseudomonadota; class Alphaproteobacteria; order Hyphomicrobiales; family Phyllobacteriaceae; genus Mesorhizobium; species Mesorhizobium sp. B2-3-14. The sequence goes on from NZ_VFVP01000005.1 coordinate 205,106, forward strand.
GACCTTACGGCGGCCGAGCCGACCGCGCTCCTCAACGCCGCGGCGAAATCGTTTCTCAATGCCGTCGGCGCGTCCTGCGGCCCGCTCTATGCCACCGCCTTCATGCGCGCCGCCGCCGCCGTCAAGGGCAAGGCGACGCTGGCGGATGCCGATGTCGTCGCGCTGCTGCAGGCCATGGCGCAAGGCATCAAGGATCGCGGCAAGGCCGAAACCGGCGAAAAGACAATGGTCGACGCCTGGCAACCGGCGGCGGAAGCGGCCGGCGCCAGCAATGCAGCAGGAAAAAACCTTGCCGAAAGCCTCCAGGCCGCTTTTGCCGCCGCCGAGCGCGGCGCGGAATCGACCAAGGACATGATCGCCGCCAAGGGCCGCTCGTCGCGGCTCGGCGAGCGCTCGCTCGGCCATATCGATCCCGGTGCGGCTTCGGCCGTCACCGTCATCGGCGCGATGCGCGACAGTCTCGCTTAGCTCTTCGCCGCATCGAGCCTGTCGATCGCCTGGACGTTGCCGGCCGACGGTCCCTTCTCGTCGAACTCCGAGGCCAGCCAGGTATCGACAATGGCCTTGGCCAGTTCCGGGCCGATGACGCGGGCGCCCATGGTGATGATCTGGGCGTTATTGGATTTCGCCGCGCGTTCGGCCGAATAGGTGTCGTGGGTGAGTGCGGCGCGGATGCCCGGCACCTTGTTGGCCGAGATCGAGACGCCGATGCCGGTGCCGCAGAACAGGATGCCGCGATCGTTCTCGCCGTCGACGATCGTCTGGGCAAGTTTCCGCGACAGATCGGCATAGAAGCCGGCCTGGCTGAGGTCGCTGACGGTGAGCCCCGGCTTGGTCGCCAGATGCGCTGATATGACGTCGAGCAGCGGCTTGCCGGCGCTGTCGGCTCCAATGGCTATTTTCATTTTTTGTCCTTTCCAGTTCGATGATTCAGATGGCGGCCGACGCGCGGCGCAGGATGTCGATGTAGCCTTCGGCCTGCCAGGCCGAGCGGCCGATGAACAAGCCGTCGATGTTGGGCTGGGCGATCAGTTCCGCGGCATTGCCGGGATTGACGCTGCCGCCATAGAGCACCGGCGGCACGGACGGCAGCAGGCCGCCGGCGACCGTCTTGATCAGCGCCTGCTGCCTGTCGGCATAGTCGGAACTGGCCGGAATGCCCTTGTCGCCGATCGCCCAGACCGGCTCGTAGGCGAACAGGATTTTTGCTCCCCTCGCCTCGCCCTCGAGGAATTGCAGTGCACCCTCGATCTGGCTGGTCAGCACCGCATCGGCCTTGCCGCCTTCGCGCTCGGCCAGCGTCTCGCCGACGCAGATCAGCGGTATCAGTGCGTGCTTGACCGCCGCCGCCGTCTTCAGCCCAACCGTGCGGTCGGTCTCGCCGAAGTGCTCGCGCCTTTCGCTGTGGCCGAGTTCGACCAGGTCTAGGCCACAATCGTTCAGCATCACCGGCGAGATCTCGCCGGTCCAGGCGCCGGCGTCGGCCCAATGCATGTTCTGCGCGCCGACCTTGACGCGCGTCGTCGACAGCGCCTGCCCGACCTCGCGCACCGCCGTGAAAGGCGGGACGACGAAAGGCTGGATGCGATCGTCGAAACCCGCCACGAAGCCGGCCAGTGCGCCTGCAAAATCAAGCGCCTCGGCGAGCGTCTTGTTCATCTTCCAGCTTGTACCGACCCAGTAAACCACGCGTACACTCCTTGGTCCTCAGTCCCCGTTTGATCATCAATCCTTGTCGGCGACCACTGTCAGCGAGACGCCGGCCGCATCCAGCGTGTCGCGCATTCCGGGCTCCGGCCCGCGCCCGGTGAAGACGGCGTCGAATGCCTTGAGATCGGCCAGGAAATGCAGCGCGCTGCGGCCAAACTTGCCGTGATCCACCAGCAGATATTTGCGTGTCGCCGCGGCCATCATCAGTCGCTTGGCCTGCACCACTTCCTGGTCCTGATGGAAGGCGGAGGCGCCATGGATGGCGGACGACGACAGGAAGGCGACATCGGCGCGCAGCGACCGCAGCGAAGCCTCGGCGAGCAGGCCGAAGAAGCCGTGGAATTTCTTCGAGTACTGGCCGCCAAGCGCGATCAGGTTGATGCCTGCGGCACCGGCCAGATCCTGGATGACGGCGAGATTGTTGGTGATCACCGTCAGCGGCCTGAGATCGGCGAGATACCGCGCGATACCGCCCGCGGTCGAACCGTCGTCGATGATGACCGTCTGGCCGGGTTCGATCATAGCCACGGCCGCCGCCGCAAGGCGCTGTTTTTCCCCGATCGCCTGCTTCTGCCGGTAGCGGAAATCGCTTTCAAACAGACTGCTCGGCTGGATCGAGGCGCCGCCGCGCACCTTGCGCAGCAAACCGCTCTCCTCGAGCTCGTCGAGGTCGCGATGCACGGTCATCCTGGAGACGCCAAAGCGGGAGGCAAGATCGTCGACGCTCGCCGCGCCGGCATCCACCAGGAAGTCCATGATGCCTTGGCGTCTGTTGTCGCTCTTCATTCTCGCCGACCCGCCAACGCAGAAGCCTGGCTCCTTGATCGAACGAAGATATAACAGATATGATCGCATAGCTATCATGATTTTTGTGATAATGGGATATTTTTGTGGGATATTTCGCCAGCTTTTATCGCGCCGCTGTAACAAGAATTGCTGCCGGGACGGTCTGTCACGGTTGCGGTTGCGCGGGATTCCGGCCAGAAGCATCGGTGGGCTGAACGATGCGCGGGCGGCCCGCAACCACAGTTCGAAACCAGATACGGGAGACTAATCGTTGGCTCGCATCACACTGAGACAATTGCTCGATCACGCCGCCGAATACGGCTATGGCGTGCCGGCCTTCAACATGAACAACATGGAACAGGGCCTCGCCATCATGGAGGCTGCCGAGGAGACCAAGTCCCCGGTCATCCTGCAGGCGAGCCGCGGCGCGCGCGCCTATGCCAATGACGTGGTGCTGGCCAAGCTGATCGACGCGCTGGTCGAAATCCATCCCGACATCCCGGTCTGCATGCATCTCGACCATGGCAACAACGAAGCCACCTGCGTCACCGCGATCCAGCACGGCTTCACCTCCGTGATGATGGACGGCTCGCTCAAGGAAGACGGCAAGTCGCCAGCCGACTATGCCTATAATTCCAGTATCACACGGCGCGTCGTCGATATGGCGCATTGGGGCGGCGTGTCGGTGGAAGGCGAGATCGGCGTGCTGGGCTCGCTCGAGAGCGGCGGCGGCGAGCAGGAAGACGGCCACGGCGTCGAAGGCGCGATCAGCCACGACCAGCTCCTGACCGATCCGGTGCAGGCCGAGCAGTTCGTGCGCGACACCCATGTCGATGCGCTGGCGGTGGCCATGGGCACCAGCCACGGCGCCTATAAATTCTCGCGCAAGCCCGACGGCGCGGTGCTGGCGATGAACGTGATCGAGGAGATCCACCGCCGCTTGCCGAACATGCATCTGGTCATGCACGGCTCGTCCTCGGTGCCGGAGGACTTGCAGGAGATCATCAACAAATATGGTGGCCAGATGAAGCCGACCTGGGGGGTCCCGGTGGAAGAGATCCAGCGCGGCATCAAGCATGGCGTGCGCAAGATCAACATCGACACCGACAACCGCATGGCGCTGACCGGCGCGATCCGCAAGGTGCTGACCGAAAATCCCAGCGAGTTCGACCCGCGCAAATTTCTGACGCCGGCGATGGCGGCGATGAGGAAGCTCTGCAAGGAGCGCTTCGAGCAGTTCGGCACCGCCGGCAATGCGCCGAAGATCAAGCCGCTGCCGGTTTCGGAAATGGCCAAGCGCTACAAGTCGGGCAGCCTCGACCCGAAATTCGCCTGAGCTCGATCCGGTTGCATTTCATGGACAGGAGCCGCATCGGCTCCTGTCCGATTTCTATCCGGCCTTCGGCGAAATCCCCGCCCTGCCGGCGTCGATGAACGGTGCCCAATAATCGACCGACTCGCGGATCATGGCGACCACCTGATGGTCGACCGGCTCGCGCTCGCGGAAGGATAGTTCGAGGCAGATTTCGTTATCGGTGCCGCCGCCGCGTCGTACCGTCTCCAGCAGCTTCTCAGGCGTGATGCGGCCGTCCTTGTTGTGGGCCGCGGTGAATGGCCAATGGCCACCCTTGTTCATCGACGATTGCTTGATGTGGATGATCGGCGACTTCAGGGGAAAAGCTTCGGCCCAGGCATAGGGATCGACGTCGGCCGGATTGGAGGAAGTGACGTCGCCATGGTCGATGTCGACCATCATCTCCAGCGGAATGGCCATGCCGGCCGCGTCGATCGCGTCCTGCAGCATCCGGCAATTCTCGATCGTGTGACCGAATTCGCGACCGACCGACATCGGCTCCCAGAACAGATAGGTCAGGCCTGCCGCTCGGGCGTGCTCGGCGACCTCGCGCCAGCAGTCCAGCGCGATGTCGAACAGCCTGGCGCGACGGGCGGGGTCGTCATAGTCCCGATGCGTGAAAATGGCGAACTGCGTGCCCATGCCGCCAGCGCCAAGCTCGGCCGAGATATCGGCGAAGGTCTTGAACCAGTCGACATAGTAGCGGCGCACATCGGCATCCGGATGGCCGAAATGGTTCAGCCGGCCATAGGGGCCGGTCATGCCGGAGGTGACGCGCACGCCGGTGCGATCCAAGGCGTTGCGGAACAGGCGGACGAACTTGACGATCGTCGCCGCCGGCCAGCCTGGGTTGACGAATTCATGCGTGAGCTGAACGTCGCGAATGCCGATCTCATAGGCGACGGTATCGATCAGATCGTCCGGCTCGGCGAAGCGGTTGACCAGCGGATTGGTGTTGAGGGAGAGCGTGAAAGCCAAGGTCGCGATCCCGTCAACGCCGGCGCAGAACAGGGGCGATGAGCGCCATCAGCCTGCCCTCGCCTGCCGGCTCGCGCACCAATGCTCGAAGGCCGACTTCTCCTCGGCGGACAAATGCAGGCCATGCTTGGTGCGCCGTTCGAGAATGTCGGCCGCGTCTTCCGCCCATTCCTGTTCGAAGAGGTAGTTCGCCTCGCGCTCGAAGAAATCCTTGCCGAAGCACCGCCCCAGTGCGGCGAGCGATCGGGCGCCGCCGACCACGGACCGCGTCCTGGTGCCGTAGAGCCGGCCGTAATGCTTGAGCAGCGATGCCGGCATCCATGGATACTCGCTTGCGAGGTTGCCAAGAAATTGTTCGAAGTCGGCATTGGCGATGTCGCCGCCGGGCAGATGCGCCCTCGCGGTCCAGGCTTTGCCCATGCTGGGAAAGAACGGTGCGATCCTGTCCAGCGCATGCTCGGCCAGTTTGCGGAAGGTGGTGATCTTGCCGCCGAAGACGGAGAGCAGCGGCGCCTGCGCGTCCGGCGCGTCGAGTTCGAAAATATAGTCGCGCGTCACCGCGCTCGGATTGTCGGCGTTGTCGTCATAGAGCGGCCGGACACCGGAGAACGAATGGACCACGTCGCCCCGCGCAAGGCCGCGCTTGAAATAGCGGTTGACCACCTTGATGAGGTAATCGATCTCGCTCTCATCCGCCCTCACATCCTCGGGCCGGCCCTCGTAGGGGATGTCGGTGGTTCCGATCAAGGCTAGATCGTTCTGGTAGGGATTGATGAAGATGACGCGCTTGTCGTTGTTCTGGACGAGATAAGCCTGCCTTCCCTCCCAGAATTTGGGCACGACGATATGGCTGCCCTTGACGAGGCGGACGTTGCGCCTGGAATTCTGGCCGGCAACGCGGTTGACGATGTCGTTGACCCAAGGGCCGGCGGCATTGATCAGCGCGCGGGCCCGTACGCTGGTCTTGATGCCGGTCCTGACGTCGCGCATCTCGACAACCCAGAGGCCGCCCTCGCGGCGGGCCGCGGTGCAGGCAGTGCGGGTGAGGACCTTCGCTCCCCGTTCGGCGGCGTCGAGCGCATTGATGACGACGAGGCGGGCATCGTCGACCCAGCAGTCGGAATATTCGAAGCCGCGCTTGAAGCTGTCCTTGATCGGCGCGCCCTCGGGCGCGGTGCGCAGGTCGAGCGTCCGCGTGGCGGGCAGCCGCTTGCGGCCGCCGAGGTGGTCGTAGAGGAAGAGGCCGAGCCGCACCAGCCATGCCGGCCGGTCGTCCGGGCTGTGCGGCAGCACGAAGCGCATCGGCCAGATGATGTGCGGCGCCGATTCCAGCAGCACCTCGCGCTCGATCAGCGCCTCGCGCACGAGGCGGAACTCGTAGTATTCGAGGTAGCGCAGACCGCCATGGACGAGCTTGCCCGAGCGTGAGCTGGTGCCTTCGGCGAGATCGTCCTTTTCGCACAGGATGACGGAAAGCCCGCGGCCGGCGGCGTCGCGCGCGATGCCGGCGCCATTGATGCCGCCGCCAATGACGAAGAGGTCGACTATGTCAGGGCCGACGCTCATCTTGCCGTCGCCCCGCTGCCTGATTTTCGCATCATGGCCATCGCTCTCAGCACGGATTGACCGGAGGCAGGCCGGCCAGGTAGCGGCGCACTTCCTCGGCGGCCTGCTCGGCGGCATAGGTCACGGTGCGCACCGAAGCGCCGGCGATATGCGGCGTCAGCGTCACGTTGGGCAGCTGCAGCAAGGGCCAGTCCGAGGGCACCGGTTCGACCGCGAAGGTTTCCAGCATGGCGCTGGCGATCTGCCCTGAAACCAGCGCCTCGTAGAGTGCGTCGTAGTCGACCAGCGGGCCACGCGCCGTATTGACGAAGATCACGCCCGGCTTCATCCGCGCGATGGTGTCCTTGCCGATCAGACCGCGTGTCTCCTGCGTCACCCGTGAATGCAGCGTGACCACATCGGAGCGCGACAGGAGGTCGTCGAGCGCAACCAGTTCGACGCCAGCGTTGCGGTCCTCGGCGCTCAGTTGCACATAGGGATCGCTGACCAGGACGTGGCAGCCGAAGGCGCGCAGCAGGCGCACCACCTTCGTGCCGATATTGCCGTAGCCGACCACGCCGACGGTCATTTCGCCGAGCTCGCGGCCGGTGCGGTCGGCGCGGTAGAGATCGCCGCGCCATTCCCCCTTGCGCAAGGCCTCGTGGCCGACTCGGATCAGCCGCGTCTCGGCCAGGATGGCGCCGATGGTAAACTCAGCCACGGCGGTGGCGTTGCGGCCGGGCACATTGACCACGGTGATGCCATGCGCGCGGGCCGCTTCCATGTCGATGTTGATCGGGCCGCCGCGCGACACCGCGACCAGCTTGAGCCCTGGCAGGCGCCGCATCATGCCCTCCGACAGGGGCGCAAGCTGGGTGACGAGGATTTCGGCATCGTCGATGAAGTCGACGACCTCGTCGGGATGGCCGAAATATTCCTTGACCTTGTCGAGGCCCAGCGCGGCGTTGCCGAACTCCATCGGCTCGTCGGGCCAGGCCGTCCGCAATGTCCTGATATCGAGGTCGCCACTGGCCACCTTCTCGATTTTGACGCGAAACACCTCCGGCAGCATGAAGTTGTCGCCAATGATCGCTATTTTCCTCAGCATACTCGACTTCTCAATTTTCCTGCGATGTCGCCATGGCACGCCAGACCGGCCGCAGGGCCTGGTGCGCCAGCATGTAGGACGGGGTCATCCTGTCGTAGATCGCGGCGAGATCCGGGTCGCTCGGCTCGGCCTCGCCGAGCAGCGGCGTCACCCATTCGCCGACGCATTCGTCCATGGAGGCGTATTGGCCGACGCAGACCGCCGCGATCATTGCGGCACCGGCCGCACCGGCCTCCTCGCGCGCGCTGGTGCGCGTGTCGGCACCGATGGCCGCACCCAGGATCTTGCGCAGCGCCGGGCTTCTGGCGGCGCCGCCGGTCAGCCGAATTTCGCGCGGCAGCGGGCCCATGGCGGCGTAGCAATCGCGCGCCGCGAAAGCCAAGCCTTCGAAGACGGCGCGCACCAGATCGGCGTAGCCGTGACGCGACGAAATGCCGACGAAGCCTGCCCTGGCATTGGCATCGACGAACGGTCCGCGCTCGCCGGCTTCCGACACGTAGGGCTGGTAGAGCAGCGAAGCCGGCCGCGAGGCCGCGATCCAGGCATCGACCAGCGCGATCATCTCGCCATTGCTGCGGGTTATGCCTTGCGAGGCGAGAATGCCCGAAGCGAGGCCAAGCACCCAGTCGATGTTGAGCGTCGCCGCCATGTTGGACTGCATCTGCGCGAACACGCCCGGCGCCGGCATCGCCATCGTATAACCGGTCGCCGCTTCGTTGAGCTGCACATCATCAGGGGTCTCGGCCAGCCGCATGTGCATGCCGGTGGAACCGATGATCGAGCAGCCGGGCTTGCGCTCGCGGTCGAGGAGGCCGGCGCCGAGCGCGGTGCAGACGACGTCGACATAACCGAGCACGACGGGTGTGCCGGCAAGCATGCCGGTGACTTCGGCGGCGGCCGGCGACAGTCCGGCGCTGTGGCTCGTGCCGTCGACGATCGGCGGCAGCAGGTGCCTGAGATCGGCGACGCCGAGGACGTCGAGCACGTCCCCACTGTAGTCACGGGTGCGGAAGTCGCCGAAAGTGAAGGTCCCTTCGGACGGATCGGTGGCGCGTTCGCCGGTCAGCTTGAAATAGAGCCAATCCTTGCAGTGGAACGCGGTCGCCGCCTTGCCGAGCATTTCGGGCATGGTGCGCTTCATGAAGGCGAACTGCGAGCCTTGCTGGCAGGCGGCAAGACCGCTGCCGGTCTTCTCGAAGCGCAGCCGGTCATCGGGCCGCGCGCGGATTTCCTCGACGACGCCCGCGGCGCGCGCGTCGAGCCAGAGCCAACCCTTGGCCACCGGCTCGCCCTTGCCGTCGATCAGCCAGGTGCCGTCCCCCTGCCCGGTCACCGCGATGGCGACGGTCCGGCTGGCGAGATCGGGCACCTTGTCGGCAAGCTGGCGCAAGGTCGTGGCGGCATCGGCCCATGTGCGGGCCAGATCCTGTTCGGCGCCGCCGCCCGGCAGCGTCTCGTAATGGTTCGGCGTTGCCGCGGCCGCGATCTGGCGGCCCTTCGTGTCGAAAGCGATGGACTTGATGACGGAAGTGCCGGCATCGATGCCGATCAGTACGTCGCACATCACGCGATCTCCATGCCGTGCGAGATCGCCTTGCCGCTCGCCTGGTCGAAGACGTGCAGGTTTTTGGGATCGATGCTGACATTGATGGGCGCGCCGAGGTCGAGCCGGGTGCGGTCATGCTCCACCAGGACCAGCGAGCCGCCGGCGAAGTCGGCGGCGATGTGGGTCTGGTCGCCGAGCCATTGGTTGGCCGAGACCCTGGCCGGAACACCCTCCTTCGAGCGCCTGACCGCATAGGGCCTGATGCCGATGACCACCCGCTCGCGGCTGAGCAGCTGGTCGCGAACCGGAGCGCTGAAGGCGTCCTTGTCGTAGTCGAGCGACAGCCCGTCGGGCAGCCTGAGACTGATGCGGCCTGCGGCCGTGCCGACAAAGGCCTCGAAGACGTTCATCGGCGGCTCGCCGACGAAGGTGCCGGTGAACAGGTTCGCCGGGCGCTCCTTAATCCTGTCCGGCGTGTCGAACTGCTGCAGCACGCCGCCCTCCATCACCGCGATGCGGTCGGCCAGCGCGTTCGCCTCGGTCTGGTCGTGGGTGACCAGGATCGCGGTCAGGCCGCGTTCCTTGATGAAGTGCTTGATGCGGCCGCGCAGCACGGCGCGAAGCTGTGGCTCGAGCTGCCCCATCGGCTCGTCCAGCAGATGCAGGTCGGCCTCGCGGATCAGCGCCCGGCCCAGGCTGGCGCGCTGCTGCTGGCCACCCGAAATGGAGCTGGGATAGCGCTCCAATATGTCCTCGATTTCCAGCAGCTTGGCGATGCTGGCGACCTTGGCGTCGACCTCGCTCCTGGGCAGCCTTGCGGCCTTGAGGGCAAAGGCCATGTTCTCGCGCACGGTGAGCGGCGGATAGAGCGAATAGCCCTCGAAGGCCATTGCCACATTGCGTTTGACCGGCGGCAAGATGTGTACCTTGCGGCCGGCGACCGCGATCGCGCCACGCGACACCTCCTCGAAGCCAGCGATCATTCGCAAGGTCGAGGTCTTGCCGCAGCCCGACGAGCCGAGCAGCGCCACGATTTCGCCCTTGCCGATCTCCATCGTCAGGTTCTTGACGGCGTGAACGCCCCTGTCGATCGGGCCATAGAATTTGTCGACGCCTGATATGGTGAGCGCGCTCGGGCTCATGCCGCTTCTCCGTTGCGCAGTTTGACGACATTCCTGGCGCCGATGCGCTCGCCGCTCGCCCGATCGAACAGCAGGGCGCTCTTGCCGTCGACGGCGATATGCGCCTTGCCTTCGCTGCGCCCCGGCGTTCCGGCCGGGCGCGAGACCAGGATTTCACGGCCGCGCACGGTGCGCACCAGGGTGACGATCTTTTCGTTGAGCGGCGTCTCCGCCTCGACCGTCACCGGAATGGCGCCGGGTTCGTTTTCGCCAACGAAATGCAGGGCCTCGGGTCTCAGCCCGATGATGCAGTCGCGGCCGATGGCGGCCTCGGGAGCATCGGCGAGATGGACCTGCACATTGGACAGGCCGACATAGCCCCCCCGGGCATCGCGCGCGGGCTTGACGTCGAGCAGGTTGATGGTCGGATCGCCGAACAGCCGCGCAATCTCGATGTTGGCGGGCTCACGATAGATCTGCTCGGGCGTACCAAGCTGCCTGATGACGCCTTGCGACATCACCGCGATGCGGTCGCCGAGCGCCATGGCTTCCTTGTAGTCCTGGGTAACGTAGACGACGGTGGCGCCGCGATCGGCGAGCAGCCGCGGCAGTTCGAGCCGCATCTCGAAACGCAGCTTGGCGTCGACATTGCGCAAGGGATCGTCGAGCAGAAGGAGCGGCGGCGAACCGACCAAAGCGCGGGCAAGGGCCGTGCGCTGCTTCTGGCCGTTGGAGAGCGCGCGCGGCTTGTGGGAAAGCACATGGCCGATCTTCAACAATTTGGCGACGCTCTCGACACCGGCCTTGATCGCGCTCTGCGACGAGCGCTTGGCCGCCAGCGGCGTCGCGATATTGTCGAAAGCGCTCATATGCGGAAACAGCGCGAAATTCTGGAACGCCATGCCGACGCCGCGGAATTCCGCGTCGACATCGGTCATGTCCTCGCCGCCGATCAGGATCTTGCCTTCGTCCGGATCGATGACGCCGGCGACCAGCCGCAACAGCACCGTCTTGCCGGCGCCCGAGGGACCAAACAGCACCAGCGTTTCGCCATCGGCGACGGTCAGCGACAGATTGTCGAGGACGGTCTGGCTCTTGTAGCGCTTGACGACGTTTCTGAGTTCGAGGCTGGCCATTTCTATCCTTTCACCGCGCCGAGCGACAGGCCCTCGACCAGATAGCGCTGTGCGTAAAGGGCGAGCGCCAGCGTCGGCGTGATCGACAAGACTATGGCCGCCGAAATCTGGCCGTACTGGATGCCCGATGAAGTGATGAAGGCCAACGCGCCGACCGTCACCGGCTGCTTGTCGGCCGAAGCCAACACCAGCGCGAAAACGAAATTGTTCCAGGCGAAGATGAAGGCGAGCAGGCCGGCCGCCGCGATGCCAGGGCCGGCGAGCGGCAGCGCGATCTTGCGGAAGGTGGCGAACCAGGAATGGCCGCCGATGCGGTAAGCATATTCGATGTCGGCCGGAATATCCTCGAAATAGCCGCGCACGATCCACAGGATCAGCGGCAGGCAGATCAACTGGTAGACCCAGATCAGCCCGATATAGGTGTTGGCCAGGCCGAGCTTCTGGAAATAGAGGGTCAGCGGCAGCAGCACCAGAAGTGCCGGCGCGAACTTGAACGACAGCAGCGTGAAGGCGATGTCCTCCGAACCCCGGAATTTGTGACGTGCGAAGGCGTAGGCCGCCGGCACGCCGAGCAGCAGTGAAACCGCCACCGAGGTCACCGACAGGAACACCGAATTCCAGAGGTTGCGCATGAAGGCGATGTCGAGCGTGCCGGCGGCGGTCATCAGCTTGCCGGTGATCAACGCCGTGTAGTTGGCGAGCGTCGGTTCGAAGATGAGCTGCGGCGGGATGCGTAGAATGGTCTCGTTGGTCTGGAACGACATCATGAAGATCCACAGGATCGGGAACATGAAGAAGATCACGACCAGCGTCAGTGCCGCGCCGCGCAGGATGCGTTCGAGAAGCGAGGTATGTTCCATCGCCGCCTCCTATGCCTGGCCGCGGGCGCGTTCGCGCAGCCTGAGCCAGTTCTTGATGAAGATGTTGGAGAGGAAATAGGTGATCGCCCAAAGGATGATCATCAGCGCCGCCGAGCGACCGACATTGGTCGACTGGAAGAAGTTGAGATAGGCCTCGACCTGGAACACGGTCAGCGTGTCGCCCGGCCCGCCTTGCGTCATCGCGTAGATGATGTCGAACTGCTGGATGGAATCGAGCAGGCGGAACAAGGTCGCCGTCAGGATGTAGGGCGTCAGCATCGGCAGCGTGATGCGGAAAAAGACGAAGCTCCTCGGCACGCCGTCGAGCGCGGCGGCCTCGAAGGGCTGCGTCGGCAGGCTGCGCAGGCCGGCAAGCAGCAGGATCATGATGAAGGGCGTGTAGACCCAGATGTCGACCAGCACGACGGTGAACAGCGCCGTCGACGGTGACGACGCCCAGCGAAAATCCTGCAGCCCGATGAGGCTGGCGAGATAGCTCAGCACGCCGAAGCCCGGATTGGTCATCAGCTTCCACATCAGTGCGGCGAGCGCCGGCGCCGTCATCAGCGGCATCAACAGCATGATCGAGATGAAGTTGTTGAGCGTCGAGCGCTTCTGCAGCAGCAGCGCGATGGCGAGACCGAGAAGCAGTTCCAGCACGACCGTGGTGCCGGCATAGAGCAGCGACACTTTCAACGTGTTCCAGAATTTCGGGTCGGTGAAGAAGGAAATGTAGTTGTCGCCCCAGTTGAACTGGCGCGCCCAAGGCTGGCTCAGACGATAGCGTTGGAACGAGTAAACGACCGACGTCAGGAACGGGATCAGGATGCCTATGCAGACCAGCAAGGCCGGCAGGCTGAGCACATAGGGCAGCACCCGCTTGCTGATCCTGAAGCCGGATGGCTTGAGCCTTTGCGATACCACCGCAGTCATCGAGCTGCTCCGTTGTTGCTGTCGCTTCGCCCTGCCGGCCGCCCAAGGGAGCAAGGCGGCCGGTGGGGCGAAATGGCGGTCACCTTTCGGCACCGCATCGCAAACATGAAAGATGTGGCGAGGGCCGAACCGCCAAGCAGGCCGGCCCTCGTTGCGACTTAACCGAGACCGGCTTCCTTGAGCTGGCCGTTGATGCTCTCGGCGAGCTTGTCGAGGCCCTCGTCGACCGGCACTTCCTTGGCCACCATCTTTTGCAGCGTCGCCGCCCATTCGGTGGTGAGGTCGAAGAACAGCGGCTGCGCCGTGAACTTGATCGAGGCGCCAGGTGCCGAAGCGTCGAACATCTCGACATAGCCCGGGTAGCTCTTGTTCAGCTTCTCGCGGAACATCTCGTCTTTCCACACCGACTGGCGGACCGGATCGACGAAGTCCATCTTGGTGGCGCCGAACAGGCCGTGCTCGGGGCCGGAGGCCCATTGCAGGAAGTACCAGGTCGCGTCCTTGTCCTTGGAGAAGTTGGACATCGCCAGCGACCAGATCCAGATGTTGGGCGTCGAGGCCTTGGCTGCCGGATTGGCGGTGAAGGCGGCATAGGCGAGCTTGCCGGCCATCTTGTTGTCGCCGCCATTCATGAAGTAACCGAGGCAGTCGGCGTCGAAGATCATCGCCGAGGCGCCGGCGCCGAGATCGGTGCCGACCTGGTACCAGGTATAGGTCGACCAGTCCTTGGGGCCGCTCTCCTGGATCATCTGCACCCATTTGGCATGGAAGGCCTTGGAGCCGGCGGTGTTCATCGCCGCCGCGAGCTTGCCATCGGCGGAAACGGTCAGGTCCTTCTCGTTGAAGTTCGAGTAGGCCGACAGGAAGCCCGGATGGATCGTCGCCCAGGAACGCGAGCCGCGAACGCCAATGCCGTAGACGCCGCCGCCAATATCCTTCTGCAGCTTGGCCGCCGTCGTGATCATCTCGTCAAGATTGCCGGGAACGCCGACGCCGGCCTTGTCGAACATGCCCTTGTTGTAGGTGATGTTGTTCTGCTCGAAGGCCCATGGAATGCACCACTGCTTGGCGTCCTCGGAGCCCAGCGCGCCGCCCGGCTTGCCGTTCCAGGCGCACGACGATTTCACGCCCGGCAGCATATCGTCCCAGGCATAGTTCGGGTTGGTCTTGGCCGGGTCCTTGATCCATTCGTTGAGATCGGTGATCCAGCCGGCTGGGCCATAGGTCCAAGTCATGTAGGCGCCGGTCATGAAGGCGTCGTATTCGGGCGAGCTCGCCGACAGCGCCGCCGTCACCTTGTCGAAATAGACATCTTCCGGGAAGACGTCATAGACGACGTTCATGCCGGTCAGCTTCTTGAAGTTCTCGAGGTCGGCGATCATCGCATCCGCATAGGGATGCTTGTTGAGCAGGAGCTTGATGGTCTTGCCCTTATGCGCCTGCCAGTCGAAGTCGGCGGCGAGCGCGCGGGTCTGGCCGAGGTTGAGCAGCGTGCCGGCGGTGCCGGCGGCGAGACCCATGGCACCCAGGCCCTTGATCAGTCCACGACGGTCGACTTGTCCGCGCAGGAAGGCGTCTATCAGGTCTTTCTCTTTCTCATGCATTTCGTCTTCTCCTCCACAGGGTAGTTTCAACTGGACTGTTGCCGGCTACCCGACCGGCGTCTCTTCCACGAGCGATCGCGCCGTGCGCTCGTCCGTTATCAGGCCCTTGAGATAGCGCCCCTCCAGCACCGACTTGATGGCGCGAACCTTGATCCTGCCGCCGGCGACGGCGACAATCCGGCGGCTGGCGATATCCTCGCGCGCCAGTGCCAGCGCCCGGTTGGAAACCGTCGTCGCCACTGCCTTGCCGGCCTCGTCGAAGAAATGGCCGAGCAATTCGCCGACACCGCCATTGCGACGGATCTCCTCCATCTCGCCCTTCTCGATCATGCCGGTGGCGACAAGCGAAGCCTCGCGTTCGGCGGTGCCGATGCCCGCAAACAACAGGTCGGCGGATCTGGCGAGATCGAAGACCTCGCTGATGCCCTTCTGGCCCAGCAGCACGATGCGGTCCTCCGCCGTGTTGGCGAACATCGGCACCGGCATCACATAGGCTTCGGCACCGGTGCGTTCGGCGAGACGGTGGATGACATCATGCGGGTTGGCCGAGAATTTCCGCGTCAGGCCACCAAGCAGCGAGACGAAACGGATGCGGTCGGTGGTGGTGCGCGGCAGATATTCAACGCAGGCCGCGAGCGTGCGGCCATGGCCCACGCCGATCAGCGCCTGCTCGCCGCGCTCGATCTCGCGCTTGAGGAACTGCGCGCCGGCGATGCCGAGCGCCTTGAGCGGCAGATCCTCGGAATCGAAATCCGGGACCACCTCGCAATAGTCGAGGCCGTAGCGGCGGGACAATTCGTCCTCGAGCTCGACGCATTCCGACACTTCGCCGTCGATATAGACCTTCACCAGGCCTTCCTGGTTGGCCTTGGTGATGAGGCGGTGCGCCTTGAGGCTGGTCAACCCCAGCCGCTTGGCGACCTCGGACTGGGTCAGGCCGCCGGCGTAATGAAGCCACGCGGCCCGCGCCGCCATGCTGGCATCATCGTCCCGCAAAAGGCCGTTTCCAAAACCAACCACGTTTCCGTCCCGGTGATATTTTTATCAGTTGCTGCAAAATTTTTCACACGGATCGGCCGAAGTCAAGCGCCACCTTCAAATCGCGTGGCGTTTGGTCCGCTGCCGCGCGACGGTTCGGCCGGGAACCTCAGGAGGGCAAAAAGGTTCTTACATCGACAGCCCGAGGTCGCGACGTACCGGCCAGCCGCAAGCAACGTCGCAGCGAGGGCGCCGAAATCCTGGGAAAAATGGAGGGCGGAGCACCAGCGCCGCCCTGACAGGGCGATGTTCGAGCCGCTTTGCTGCGATATGCCACTTCATCCGACATGGCCCGATCTTGTCGCCCGGTTGCTGCTTGCGCTGCTGGCTGGTTTCCTCATCGGCCTGAACAGGGAAGCGCGCGGCCACACCGCCGGGCTTCGCACGACCATCCTGGTCGCCCTGGCGGCCGCTGTGGCCATGATCCAGGCCAACATACTGCTTGATACCACGGGCAAGGGAATGGACTTCTTCGCCAGCATGGACGTGCTGCGTCTGCCGCTTGGCGTGCTGACCGGCGTCGGCTTCATCGGCGGCGGCGCCATCCTTCGGCGCGGCGATCTCGTGACTGGAATCACCACCGCGGCCACCATGTGGATCATGACGATGATCGGACTTGCCGTTGGCGGCGGCCAGTTTGGTCTTGCGGCAATTGCGACCGTGCTGACGCTACTGACACTTCAGGTGTTGAAATGGGTCGACCTCAAGTTGCCGCGCGACCACCATGCGATCCTGTCGGTTTCCTGGGCAAAAGAATCCCCACCTGACCTTCCGGAGATGGTGCGGCCGCTCGGCTACGGCGCGCGCCTTGCCAAGATCGAGCATGATCCCAGCCGCGACCGCTTCGTGTACTCGTTCAATCTCGAATGGAGACAGTCCGACGCCGCCGAACCCTCGACGGAAATCCTGGCGCTGGTCGCGCGCGAATGCGAGATCGAGCGATTCGAGTTCATCGGCGAGAAGGCGTCCTGAAGAGCAATTTTTCCGCCCCGGGGACGCGGCAGATACCGCGGGTCGCCTGCCCGGGAGGTCAATCGAAGAGAAAGGTTACTGCAAGGTCCGTGCGGCGGACGGCACGGAATGGCCATGTGCCATGCCGGCATCGGCATCACCCTCGCTGAGCGAACGATCGAGGCCCGTCGCCACCACCGAGACCCTGAAGCGGCCTTCCATGCTCTTGTCGAAGATGGCGCCGACGATGATGTCGGCGTCCTCATAGACCTCTTCACGGATGCGCGTGGCCGCCTCGTCGACCTCGAACAGGGTCATGTCCCGGCCGCCCGAAATCGACACCAGCACGCCCTTGGCGCCCTTCATCGACATTTCGTCGAGCAGCGGATTGGCGATCGCGGCTTCCGCCGCCTTCATCGCCCGGCCGTCGCCCGAAGCCTCGCCGGTTCCCATCATGGCGCGGCCCATGCCGCGCATCACCGATTTGACGTCGGCGAAGTCGAGATTGATCAGGCCTTCCTTGACGATGAGGTCGGTGATGCAGCTGACGCCGGAATAAAGCACCCTGTCGGCGATGACGAAGGCATCGGCAAAAGTGGTCTTGGCATCGGCGATCCGGAACAGGTTCTGGTTGGGGATCACGATGACGGTGTCGGCGGCCTCGCGCAGCCGCTCGATGCCTTCTTCGGCCATCTGCATGCGGCGCCTGCCCTCGAAGGTGAACGGCTTGGTGACGACGCCGACCGTCAGGATGCCGGCCTTGCGCGCCGCCTGGGCGATGATCGGGGCCGCACCGGTTCCTGTGCCGCCGCCCATGCCGGCAGTGACGAAACACATGTGGGTGCCGGCCAGATGATCCATGATCTCGTCGAGCGATTCTTCGGCCGCGGCACGGCCGATCTCGGGCAACGAGCCGGCGCCAAGGCCTTCCGTGACGTGCGCGCCAAGCTGGATCAGCCGCGTCGCCTTCGACATAGTCAGCGCCTGGGCATCGGTGTTGGCGGCAATGAACTCGGTTCCCTGAAGCTGTTCCACGATCATGTTGTTGATCGCGTTGCCGCCGCCGCCGCCGACGCCGATCACGGTGATCTTGGGTCTCATCTCGGAGATTTCCGGCTTCTTGAACTCGGCCATGCCTGCTTCTCCTTCGCCAATTGCGTGCGCTTCACGACCCACAAGCAGACTGCCTGCAAGACATTGCAATCGAGCGGCATGACGCGAATCAGTCCGTTCGGATGGGTACCCCAAAAAGCCAGAGAGCGGCCGGACGTGCAAGTGCGTGAAGGTCAAGTTTTGTGATGAAGAGGCCGACCTTCGAGAACGACTGTCCGGTTTCGGACGATCGCGATAATGTCGTCGTGGATCAGGCACCAAGCAGATGCCTGCGACGGATGCCTAGAACTCGCATTTGCCGAGGCCATCGATGGCTGAGCGAGATTTCTACGGACTTCATCAGCAAGCAAGGCCGAGGGGATATATGCGCCCTCCAGACCCAAAGGTATGAAAGAATTGTCCAGTTTGCCATCAATGAGAGTGCGACAGCCGGGGAGAGTGCGACAGCCGGGATCGCGACGCGGATTTTTGCGGCGATGAAACGCCCCGTCGACCACGGCGCCATGGCCGTCTCAGGCTATACCGTTCCTTGGCATACAGCGGCAGGAACACCAGTCGCCCTCCATGTCTCGTCGTCGCGGCCGGTACGCGACGTGCACGTCGTGCGGCTCGACACGCAAGCGGCCGAGCCGATGGGCTGGCGCGTCGAGCCGACGGGAAATGCCGTGTCCCGTCGCGATTTCGATCACGGATCCTTCCTCAGGGTCGCGGCGGCGGAACTTGCCAAGGCCACCGAGATCGAAGGCGTCGCCTTCGAAGTATACTTGACCCGCAACGATGGCGCCCGCGTGCTGTTCGAAAGCGGAAACCTGCGCCTCGGCTTGCAGGACGGGCGGCTGATATCAGGCGACGACGGCAACTCGCCCGATAGCGACGTGGTCTTGCCGGCAAACACCTGGCTCAAGGTCGAGATTTCGTCGAACGACGGCGCGACCGTGCTGCGGATCGATTCGGACGATCTCCTGTCGCCGTTTCGCCTGGATCGTCGATTCGACCTGCCGTGGCGGCTCCTGACCGGTGACATGGTCTTCGGCACCAGCACGGCAAACGATGTCAGGTCGCTCAACGCGAAATTCTCGACGATCTCGCTGCAAACCGCGGCTGGCCGTATCGCCTGGACGTTTCCGACCCTGCTGCCGAGCGGCCCGCTCGCCTCGACAGGCACCGATCGCGTCCTCTTCCTGGAAACGGTCAACCAGCCCGCCTTCTGCATGACCTCGCGCCGCTGGGACGGGTCGAGTTTCGACCCCCGGCTGGTGCCGTCGCATTACGACGCCGTGCATTGCCACGACGACGACATGCAGGCGTTGCAGTGGCCGGCCTCATACCAATTGCAGGTTCCCGCCGAGGCGCCGGCCGGGGTCTATGCCTTCGAGGTCGGTCACGATGAAGGATCGGAGCGTATCGTCTTCTTCATCACTTCGTC
This sequence comes from Mesorhizobium sp. B2-3-14, assembly GCF_006442175.1. NCBI lineage: Bacteria > Pseudomonadati > Pseudomonadota > Alphaproteobacteria > Hyphomicrobiales > Phyllobacteriaceae > Mesorhizobium > Mesorhizobium sp. B2-3-14. The sequence goes on from NZ_VFVP01000005.1 coordinate 224,315, forward strand.
GGAGCGCCGGGCGACGTTGTTGTTCCTGGTGCCGACGGCCACCTATCTCGCTTACGCGGATGAATTCCTGCCGGCGCATCTCTACGAATGGATGTGCGAGGATCGCGGCCATCGCTTCGCGATCGATAACAATCTGAAGTCACTCTACGACTACCACAGCGACCTCAGCGGCGTGTCGATCTGTTCCACCAGGAAGCCCAAGGCGACGCTGCGCGACGACTACAAGTATCCGCTCTGCGGCTGCCCGCACAATCTGCCCGTCGACCTGCATTTTCTACGCTTCTGCCACAACAATGACATCGCCTTCGATCTCATCACCGACCACGACCTGCACGAACTGGGTCTTGGCGGCCTGCAGGGCTATCAGGCGGTCATCACCGGCAGCCATCCCGAATACATGTCGGTCGAGATGGAGCATGCGCTGCGCCAATTCGCGGCGGCGGGCGGCAGCATCGCCTATCTCGGCGGCAATGGCTTTGCCGGCAAGGTGGCGTTCCAGGACGATCTGATGGAATTGCGCCGCTCGCCGCTCGAGGCGGGCCGGACATGGGACGGTCCCATCGCCGAACAGTCACTGTCGATTACAAACCAGCCGGGAGGCTACCTGCGCGCCAGCGGGCGCGGCGAGTTCTCGCTGACCGGCGTCGCCATCTCGCTGATGGGTTTCGACGGCGCGCGGCCTTTCACGCGTACGCCGGAAAGCCGTCAGCCCTCGGCCGCGTGGTTGTTCGACGGCGTCACCAGCGAGACCTTCGGCGACGAGGGCATCGTGCTTGGAGGCGCCGCCGGCTACGAGGTCGATGCCACCGACCCGCATCTGGGCACATCCCTAGACACCATGGTCATTGCCCGCGCGACCGGGTTCCCGGACAGCTTCGTCCATGACGCGACGCGCTGGTACGAAGGAGGTGACAGAGAGCGCGACGGGCGCCGCTGCGCGGAGATGACGCTGCGCCATCTGCCCTCGGGCGGCCTGATCTTCTGCGCGAGTTCGGTCGCCTGGTGCGGCGCCTTGCCCGCGGGCGATGCCATGAACGACGTCGGCCGGATCACCAGGAATTTGCTGACGCATCTGGCGTTGGAAAAGAGCGGGCCGGCTCCGGATCGATAGCCGGAAAGGAAGGCAGCCCGCCGCACCGGGCCGGCTCCGGCGGTTGGCTTGCCGCGCAACGATCGAAGCGTCTATCATGCCCGATCAATCGGCGGCTTGGGTGTTCCCACCATGCCGAGCCTAAGCTTTGTCCACGGCGCGTGTCGTCAGGTCATTTTCAGAACGGATGAAGGTGCGCCCCGCCAATGGCCGGCAGAACACATTTCGGTTTGACCGCCGTCGACACCGTGCCCTTGCACGAGAAGATCTATCTGGAGCTTGTGCGAGCCCTGATGTCGGGCCAATTCCTGCCCGGCCAGAAGCTGACCTCGCGCAAGCTCGCCAGGGAACTCGGCACCAGCGACATGCCGGTGCGCAGTGCCTTCATGCGGCTGCAGGCATTGCGTGCACTGAGCCCGATGCCGAATGGCAGCGTCGAGGTGCCGGTGATCTCGGCCGAGCGATTCTCGCAATTGACCGCCGTGCGCACACTGCTCGAAGGCCCGGCGACCGAGCTTGCGACGAAACTGATCAACGGCAACAATCTGCGGGCGATCCGACGCCATTGCACAGAACTGACCCTGACGGCCCGCAAAGGCGATATCGGCGACTATCTCAGGAAGAACCACGATTTTAAGTTCTCGATCTATCGCCATTGCGGCAACGAGCAGATGATCTTCCTGATCGAGACGGTGTGGATGCAGGTCGGCCCGTTTCTCAGAAACCTCGCCGTGGGATTCGAGGACGACCTCTCCTCCATCCTGGATATCGACTATCACGAGGAAGTCGTTGCCGCGATCGAGGCGCAGGACGGTGCGCGAGCGCGGGCGGCCATCGTTCGCGACATCGACGAGGGTGCTGCCCACATCCTGCGGCAGGTCAGATTCCCGGAAGCGAGGAGCTAGGCCGGTGTCTCCTGGACCCCAGATGCCGCTTGGCTTTCCCTTGCCTTGTCGCTATGTTGCGATCGCAGATCGCGCAATTGGTTCCTGAAATGCCTCCCGACATACCGGCTAATGACTTGAAAAAATGAAGGAAACTTTTCCGACCGATGTCGGAGATGCCTTCATGAACTCATCAGCCGCTTTGTCGTAAAAATAGGGTGCTCGCCTCAGACGCGACACCGCAGGGAACCAGAGGTTTGAAATTGAGCGATGCAATTGCGGACGTTTTGAACTGGCTTGAAAGCCGAAGCGACATCCAGAGCCTGAGGGCCGCGGTGTGCGACCTCAACGGCATCATGCGGGGAAAACGCATCCCCGTCGAGCAGGCCCGCAAGGCGCTGGAGGGCAAGCTGCGCATGCCCTACTCGCTGATCGGGCTCGACGTCTGGGGCGAGGACATCGAAGGCAACAGCCTGGTCTTCTCGACCGGCGATGCCGATGGCCTTTGCCAATGGACGGGTCGCGGCATTCTGCCGGTGGAATGGACGGCGCATCCGACGGCGCTCGTCCCGCTCTGGCTCGCCGATGAGAGCGGAGCGCCCTATCTCGGCGACCCCCGGCGGGCACTGGCCCGCATCCTCGATCGCTACAAGGCACTCGGCCTGACGCCGGTCGCGGCGACCGAACTGGAATTCTACCTGGTCGATCCGCAATCGCAGCGGCCGGTCGGGCCGGTCTCGCCGGTCACTGGGCGGCGTCTCGATTCCGACGCGGCGCTGTCGATCGACGAGATCGACGATTTCGAAGCCTTCATCCACGACATCTATGAAGCCTGCCGCGCGCAAGGCATTCCCGTCGATACGGCAATCGCCGAAAACGGCGTCGGCCAGTTCGAGATCAACCTGAACCATGTCGCCGACGCCTTGCGGGCCGCCGACGATGCGGTGTTGTTCAAGCGCACGGTGAAGGGCATTGCCCGCAAGCACGGCTTTGCCGCCTGCTTCATGGCCAAGCCCTATGGCGACCGCGCCGGCAACGGCTTCCATGTCCATTTCAGCCTGGTCGACGCCGATGGGCGCAACGTGTTCGACGACGGCACCGACCAGGGTTCCGACACCATGCGACACGCGGTCGGCGGGCTGCTGGCGGCGATGGCCGAAAGCACGCTGGTGTTCGCGCCGCACTTCAATTCCTACCGCAGGCTGCGCCCGAGATCCTACGCGCCGACCGCGGTCGCCTGGGGTTACGAGAACCGCATGGTCGCGATCCGCATCCCCGGCGGCCCGACCGGCGCGCGCCGCATCGAACATCGCGTCTCGGGAGCCGACGCCAACCCCTATCTCGTGCTTGCCGCCATACTGGGCGCCGCGCTGATCGGCATCGAGAAGCAGATGTCGCCAGGCGACCCGGCGGGGAATGACGGGCAAGGCGTTGCCCCGGCCAAATTGCCGCCGGACTGGGCGTCGGCGATTGCAACCTTTGAAGGCGGGACGCATGTGGCGGAGATCTTCCCGGCGATTCTGCGCGACTCCTTCGTCGCCTGCAAACGCCAGGAATTGAATACGTTTGCCCTCAACGTCAGCGATTTCGAGATCGAGACCTATCTCGAAAGCGTCTGAGGCCTTTACGACGAGCGCTCGGCCTTCAGCACCGTGACCGCCGCCTCGCTGTTGTGAACGTAGTCGTTGGCGTCGGGCTGCTTCTGTACCAGCAGGATGAACAGAAGGTCGGTCAGCGTCAGCTGCGCGTCGCGCGCGGTGATGGAGGAAGAGCGCGCGCGTTCCTCGTCGGCGAGGGTGTAGAGGCGGATGTCGGCGACGCGGCTCAGCGGATTGTCGTGCAGGCCGGTGACGGCGATCACCGTCGTGCCACGCTTGCTGGCAAGCTCCGCGATACGCAAGGTTTCGATGCTGGCGCCGGAATAGGACAGCGCGAACAGCACATCGTCAGGCCCGAGCGTCGAGGCGTTGGCCATCTGGATGTGGCTGTCGCTGTCATGCAGCACATTGCGGCCGAGCTTCATCAGCTTGTATGAAAAATCGCGCGCCACCAGCGAGGAGGCGCCGACGCCGACCAGATGGATGCGCCGCGCGCCATCCAGCAGGTCCAGCGTCCTGGAAAGGATGCGCTCGCTGTTGGCGGCGACGGTCTGCTGCATCGACAGCAGCTTGCTGCCGATCAGCTTCTTCAGGATGACCGGAAAACCGTCACCCACCTCGATGGAGCCGTGGATGACGCCGGCCGGCACCTGCCAATCCTGCGCCTTGGCCTCGCTGACGGCGAGCTTGAGCTCCTGATAGCTGTCATAGCCGAGCTTCTGGCTGAACTTGACGACGCTAGACTGGCTGCGGCCGATCTCGGCCGCAAGTGCCGCCGTCGACAGCCGCAGCATCTGGTCGGGATTGTCGATGATATAACGGCCGATCTCGCGATCGCCGGGCGCCATGCCGTCGAGCTCGGCACTGATCCTGCTTAAGACGGACACGGAAACCCCTCGCTCTTCACTGCAAGACGAGGAATAAATTATTCCAATTTTGATTGACAGCCAAGAACGCAGAATTAATTCTCGACCGACCCGAGGTCATCGCTCGGGATCCCGGGCAGGTCACCGGACGTGGCCGTCAAGGTTTCAGCCATGGACAGATTGCGGATCGTCGGCGGACAGAGATTGGAAGGCGCGGTCACCATATCGGGCGCCAAGAATGCCGCTTTGCCGCAGATCGCGGCCGCTCTTCTCAGCCCCTACCCGCTGGAACTGACCAACCTGCCCGATGTGACCGACGTCGAAAACATGCTCGGCGTGGTGCGACTTCACGGCGCCGAAATCACCCGGTCCGCCCATGCCGCCACAATCGACACAAGTACCGCCGTTTCCAAGGAGACCTCCTACGACACGGTACGGAAAATGCGGGCGACGGTGCTCGTCCTGGCGCCGTTGCTGGCGCGGTTCGGCCATGCCCGGGTTTCGCTGCCGGGCGGCTGCGCGATCGGCGCGCGGCCGGTCGACATGCATGTCGCCGCACTCGCCGCGCTCGGCGCCAGGATCGCCGTCGAGAACGGCCTGATCGTCGCCTCGGCCCCGAACGGGCTGACCGGCACGCGCATCGTGCTCCCCTCGCCATCGGTCGGCGCGACGGAAACCGCCATGATGGCGGCAACCGCGGCCAAGGGCGAAACCGAGATCCTGAACGCGGCGCGCGAGCCGGAAGTGGCCGATCTCGCCGCCTGCCTCGTTGCCATGGGCGCGCGCATCGAGGGCGCCGGCACGCACCGTATCCTGATCGCGGGCGACACCAGCTGGCACGCCGCCAGGCACGACATCATCCCCGACCGCATCGAGGCCGGCACTTATGCCATCGCGGCCGCCATCACCGGCGGCCAGCTCGAACTGACGCACGCCCGGCTCGAGCACATGGCCTCGGTGGTGCAATTGCTGGAGGCGACCGGCGTCAGCGTCTGGCCAGGCGACCGCGGTCTGATCGTGTCGCGCGACCGGCCGCTCAAGGCCGCGGATCTGACGACGGAACCCTATCCGGGCTTTCCGACCGACCTGCAGGCGCAGTTCATGGCGCTGATGTGCTGCGCCCAGGGTGCGTCGCTGCTGCGCGAAACCATTTTCGAGAACCGCTTCATGCATGTGCCCGAACTGATGCGGCTTGGGGCCAACATCAAGCTGCAAGGCACCATGGCGCTGGTGCGCGGCGGCGAGAAATTGCACGGCGCGCAGGTGATGGCCACCGATCTGCGCGCTTCGGTGTCGCTGGTGCTGGCGGCGCTGGTCTGTGAAGGCGAGACGACAATCAACCGCGTCTATCACCTCGACCGCGGCTACGAGCAGCTGGACCGCAAGCTGCGCCTGTGCGGCGCCGACATCGAGCGGCTGGGCGCATGAATACAGAAGCGGATTATTTTCTCGGCGTCGATGGCGGCGGCACCGGTTGCCGCGCCCGTCTCGAGGACGCGCAAGGCACGGTGCTGGGACAGGGCCTGTCGGGGCCGGCGACGACGCGGCTCGGCATCGAGGCAGCCTGGGCCTCCATCGCCAAAGCTTTCGGCGCGGCGATCGAGGAAGCAGGTTTCGCGCCAGCCGAAACCGCCAAGATCCATGCCGGCATCGGCCTTGCCGGCATCGGCCGCAAAGGCGCGCTTGAGGCGTTGCGGGCAATCGCGCATCCCTTTGCCAGCATCGACTTCGTCAGCGACGGCATCGGTGCCTGCCTTGGCGCGCATTCCGGCCGGGACGGCGCCATCGTCATCGCCGGAACCGGCTCGATCGGCCTCGGCTTCGTCGAGGGCCGCGACCTGCGCGCCGGCGGCTACGGGTTTCCGATCTCCGACGAGGGCAGCGGCGCCGACCTTGGACTGAAAGCCGTGCAACTGGCATTGCGCGCCCATGACGGCCGCCACGAGCGCACGGCGCTGCTGGCGGAGGTCATGCAGCGCTTCGCGGGCGACCCCATGGAGGCTGTCGCCTGGATGGACCGCGCCAGCGCCACGGACTATGCCGCGCTTGCACCCATGGTGATGCGCCATGCCGACCAGGGGGATCCCGTTGGGCGCCGCATCGTGCAAGGTGCCGCCGAACAGATCGACACGCTGGTGCGGGTATTGTTCGAAAAAGGCGCGCTGCGCGTGACGTTGCTGGGCGGCCTCGCCAGCCCGCTGGAGCCCTGGCTTTCTCCCGATGTGCGCCGCCGCCTGAAGCCCGCCGACGGCGACGCCGTATCCGGCGCGATCATTCTTGCCAAGCGTTCGGTTTGCAAGGGATAGCCAGCACGCGCAGGAATAAAATATTCCAAATCTCTGTTGACGATGTGAATATCAAATTCTAAAAAGTTAACAAAGAAAAACTGCGATGACAGACCCAAGGTCCGTCTGCACTGGTTGCCAGTCGAGCGATGCCGGGCGCCGTGTGGCAGAACTTTTGAAAGCGCTGGGATGACCGAGCAAGGGTTGATGTCTGAGCTGGATCGCTTGGTTTCCGAGGGTCGGAACCCAAGGACCGTCGACATCGATCTGCTGCCGACCCTCGACGTGCTGCGCAGGATCAATGACGAGGACAAGATCGTCCCAGCGGCCGTCGAAAAGGTGCTGCCCGAGATTGCCGCCGCGGTGGACCGGATCGTGCTTGCCTTCGAGAGGGGCGCACGCCTCATCTACATGGGCGCCGGCACCAGCGGTCGGCTTGGCGTGCTCGACGCTTCGGAATGCCAGCCGACATTCGGCGTGCCCGAAGGCATGGTGGTCGGCCTGATTGCCGGCGGGTCCGACGCGCTGGTGCGCTCGCTCGAAGGCGCCGAGGATGACCCGAAGACGGGCGCCAAGGCCTTGCAGGGGATCGGACTCACACCCGACGACGTGGTGGTCGGCATCGCGGTCAGCGGACGCACGCCCTATGTCATCGGCGGGCTGACCCATGCCAGGCAGATCGGCGCAACGACGGTCGCCCTCTCCTGCAATCCGGCATCCACCATTGCCGGTATCGCCGACATCGCGATCTCGCCCGTCGTCGGCCCCGAAGTGCTCACCGGCTCGACCCGGCTGAAATCGGGAACCGCGCAGAAGCTGGTGCTCAACATGCTGACCACGGCCTCGATGATCCGGATCGGCAAGAGCTACCAGAATCTGATGGTCGACCTGAACCCATCGAACAGGAAGCTGGTGGCCCGGGCGATCAGGATGGTCATGCAGACGACCGGCTGTACCGCGCCGCAGGCGCGGCAGGCGCTCGACCGGACCGGCAAGGACGTCAAGTTGGCGATCCTGGTGACCATCACCGGCCTCGACGTGGACGCGGCGCGGGCCGCTTTGTCCAGGGCCGGAGGGTTCCTGCGAAAGGCGATCGGCGACGAAGCAACCTGAAGCCCCTTTAGACAAGACGGCGTCAAGCCGCATAGACTGGGCCGACACTCCATAGCATGTGTGCCTTGGAAGCGGTCCTCGGAAACTGCAAGGCATCGAGTTCAATAATGGGAGACGAGAATGGTTCATCTTACAAGAAGGCTGCTTTCGGGCATCACCCTTGCCGCGATGCTCGGCATCGCGACGGTTTCGGCGCAGGCGGCGACGCTGCACATGGCCTGGTCCCAGGACGCCACCGGGCTTGATCCGCACAAGCAGACGGCCTTTTCCTCGCTGCGGCTTTTGGAGCTGATCTATGAGCCGCTGGTGCGCGTCGACGCCAGCCTGCGGATCATTCCCGCCATCGCCTCCTCCTGGGAGTTTTCGAAGGACGGCAAGGAGTTGACCTTCAAGCTCGATCCCAAGGCGAAATTCCAGAACGGCACCGCCGTGACCGCCGCCGACGTTAAGGCGTCATTCGAGCGCATTCTCGACGAGAAGACCGGTGCCGCCGCCCGCGCCAACTTCCTGTCGATCGCCAGCATCGACACGCCGGATGCGGCGACCGTCGTGTTCCACCTGTCGCAGGCCGACGCGCCGATCCTGACGGCGATGAGCGACGTCAACGCGGCCATCGTTCCGGTGGCCGAGATCAAGGCCGGCTCGATCGGCACCAGGACGGTCGGTTCGGGGCCGTTCAAGCTCGACAAGTGGGATCCCAACGCCAAGGAAGTCTTGAGCGCCAACAAGAACTGGGCCGGCGGCGCGACCGGCGTCGACGGCATCGAGATCAGTGTGCTGCCCGACGAGGCGGCGATCCTCGCCGCCATGCGCACCAAGCAGATCGATTTCGCCTTGCTCAACGATCCGCTCGTCGCCACGCTGGTGCCGAAGGAAGCCAACTTGCAATTGAACCGCGTGCCGGTGCTGGCCTACAACGTGCTGCAGCTCAACCCGTCGCGGAAGCCGATGACCGAGCTCAAGGTGCGCCAGGCGATCTCCTGCGCTATCGACCGGCAGGAGGTGCTGGACACCGCCGCGCTGGGCGAAGGCAAGGTCACCGGACCGCTGACCATCCCGGCGCTGGCCACCGATCCCAGCCAGTTGTTCTGCTACAAGCGCGATGTCGAAAGGGCCAAGAAGCTGATGGCCGAGGCCGGCTTTGCCGACGGCTTTTCGGCGACCGTGATCGGCGCCACGGGCGAGCCGCCGACGGCAGCCGCGGAAGCCCAGGTCATCCAGTCGCAGCTCGCCGAAATCGGCGTCAAACTCGATATCAAGATGATGGAGCTCAACGTCTATGTCGACGCCTGGCTGAAGGGCGATTTCGACATGGCGATCGCGCTCAATGGCGGCCGGGCCGACCCCTATACCATGTACAACCGCTACTGGACCAAATCAGGCAATCTGCAAAAGGTGGCGAACTACATCGACGATACGCTCGACAGCCTGATGCAGCAGGGCCGCGCAGAGACCGATCCGGCCAAACGCAAAGCGATCTTCGCCGAATTCGAGAAGCACCTCGCCGAAATGTCGCCGTGGATCTGGCTCTACACCTCCTATAGCTATACGGCGCAACAGAAGAACATATCCGGGTTCGTGCCGACGCCGACCGGCACGCTGTTCAGCCTGAGCAAGGTGACGATCCAGTAGCTTCGGCAACGGGACGAGAGGTCTTCCTGGCGTGAACTATCTCCTGCGACGGCTGGCGACGTTTCCTCTCGTCCTGCTTGGCGTGTCCATCCTGGTCTTCGTCGCGATCCGGATGGTGCCTGGCGATTCGATCACGGCGATGCTGGGAACCGAGGCCGGCCTGCTGACGCCGGCGCAGCGCGATGCGCTCGCCGCCTATTTCGGCATCGACCAGCCCTGGTTCGTCCAGTACTGGCGCTGGATCGGCGGCATCCTGCACGGCAATTTCGGCATATCCGTCACCTATGGCAGGCCGGTTCTCGACGTCATCCTCGATCGCTTCCCGCTGACCTTGGAGCTGGCGCTCCTCTCTATGATCATCGCGCTCCTGGTCGGCATGCCGGCGGGAATCTACGCCGCCACCCACAGCGAGAAGCTGTCCGACCTCAGTGTGCGCGTCGTCGCCATGATCGGCCAGTCGACGCCGAGCTTCGTGCTTGGCTTGCTGATCATCTACACGCTGTCGGCGGGCTTCGGCGTACTGCCGGCGATGGGTGAATTCGTGCCGCTCTGGCAGGATCCCTTGCGCAATCTCAGCCAGTTGATCCTGCCCGCCATCACGCTCGGCTTTGCCTTCGCGGCATCGGTCACCCGCATTGCGCGCTCGGCAATGCTCGACGTGTTGAGCGACGATTATGTGCGCACCGCGCGCAGCAAGGGCGCTTCGGCGCGCAGCGTCATCTGGCGGCATGCGCTTCCCAATGCGCTGATCCCTGTCGTGACGCTGAGCGGCATAGAATTCGGCTACCTCCTGGGCGGCGCCGTCATCGTCGAACAGATCTACGCCCTGCCCGGCCTCGGACGCATGGTGCTCGACGCGATCCTGCAGCGCGATTACGCGCTGGTGCAGGGCAGCGTGCTGTTCATCGCCTTCAACTTCATGATCGTCAATCTCCTGGTCGACCTCGCCTATGTCGCGCTCGATCCGCGCATCCGGCTGGGGGAACAGTGATGCGCATCCTGCGTGCCATCTTCGGCCATGGCAGCGGCCGCATCGGCGGCGTCATCGTGTGCGTCTATCTGCTGCTTGCCATCCTCGGCCTGCTCGGGCTGACGCCGCACAATCCGATCACGCAGTACCGTATCGACCGGCTGCATGCGCCCAGCGCCGCCTACTGGATGGGCACCGACCTGTTCGGCCGCGACGTCGCCAGCCGCCTGATGGCGGGCATCGGCCAGTCTTTTACCGTCGCCTTCTTCTCGGTGGCCTTCGCGGCGCTTGCCGGAACGATCCTGGGGTTGGCCGCCGCCTGGCTCGGGCGCCGCTGGGACGGCGTCGTGATGCGGATCATGGACGTGCTGCTGGCCTTCCCGGCGATCCTCCTGGCGCTGCTCATCGTCACCGTTGCCGGCCCCGGCACCTGGACTAGCGTCGTTGCCATCGGCATCGTCTACACGCCGATCTTCACCCGCGTGGTGCGCGGCCCCGCGCTGTCGCTCAAGACACGCGAATTCGTCGATGCCGCGCGAACCTTCGGCAGCAGTTCGAGCTATATCGTCACGCGCCACCTGCTGCTCAACCTCGTGGCGCCGTTGACCGTGCAGGTGACGCTGGCGCTCGCCTGGGCGCTGCTGACCGAAGCCGGCTTGAGCTTTCTCGGCCTTGGCACGCAGCCGCCCGCCGCGTCGCTCGGCCTGATGCTGAGCGACAGCCGCAATTTGATGGAAACGGCACCCTGGCTGCTGATCTTCCCAGGCCTGGCGATCATGATCAGCATTCTGGGCTTCAACCTTTTGGGCGACGCCTTGCGCGACATCCTCGACCCGAGGATGCGGAGCGCGTTCGCATGACCCCGCTCTTGTCAGTCTCGGACCTGCGCGTCGGCTTCGGCCGCGACCCCCGGGCCAACGAGGTGGTGCGCGGCGTCGGTTTCGATATCACCGATGGCGAGACGCTGGCCATTGTCGGCGAAAGCGGCTCGGGCAAGTCGGTGACGGCGCTGTCGATCAACCGGCTCGTCGATTTCGGTGGCGGCCGCATCACTGGCGGCTCGATGAAGCTCAAGCGGGCCAATGGGACCGTCTTCGAGTTGACGACCGCGACCGAACCGCAACTGACCGGCATTCGCGGCGCCGAGATCGGCATGATTTTTCAGGAACCGATGACCTCGCTCAACCCGGTGCTGACCATCGGCACCCAGATCGAGGAATCGTTCCGCCTGCATCGCGGCCTGACCGGCCGGCAGGCTACTGCGGCAGCCAAGGACGCACTCGACCGCGTGCGCATTCCCGATGCCGCAAGGCGGCTGAAATACACGCCCAACCAGCTGTCCGGCGGCATGCTGCAGCGGGTGATGATCGCCATTGCACTGGCCTGCAACCCGCGCCTGCTGATCGCCGACGAGCCGACGACGGCGCTCGACGTTACGGTGCAGGCGCAGATCATGGCGCTGCTTGCCGAGCTGAAGCGCGAAAGCGGCATGTCCGTCATCTTCATCACCCACGATATCGGCCTGGTTGCCGGCATCGCCGACAAGGTGATGGTGATGCAGAACGGACAGGCCGTCGAACAGGGTGAGCTCAACCGGATCCTCGACAGCCCCCAGCATCCCTACACCCAGCATCTGCTGCACGCCGTGCCGCATTTCGCCAGCGGTCGCGCGACGCGCTCGGATGGGCAACGTGACAACGGCGCGAGCGCCGAACCGGCCTTGAAGGTCGATGGCCTCGTGGTTCGGTTTCCCCTCAAGAGCAGTTTCTTCAGCCGCGCCACCGGCGCGGTGCATGCCGTCGACGGCGTCGATTTCGACCTGATGCACGGCGAGACGCTGGCCATCGTCGGCGAGAGCGGTTCGGGCAAATCCACTGCCGCCAAGGCGGTGCTGGGGCTTGTGCGGCCGGCGCGCGGCAGCTTCTCGGTCGGCGCCCGAGCGGCCTCGCCGAGGCGCGGCGCCAGGCCCATGCAGATGGTGTTCCAGAACCCTTATGCCTCTCTCAATCCAAGGCTGGCGATCGAGAGCATTCTGGCGGAACCCGTGATCGCCACCGGCGGCCGGGTGGATGCCGAAACGCGGGCCAGAATGGCGCGCCTGCTGGAACGCGTCGGCCTGCCCAAGAACAGCCTCGAGCGCTATCCGCATGAGTTCTCCGGTGGCCAGCGGCAAAGGCTGTGCATCGCCCGCGCGCTGATGCTCAACCCGTCCGTCGTGGTCCTCGATGAAGCAGTGTCGGCGCTCGATGTGTCGGTGCAGGCCAAGGTGCTGGAGCTGCTGGTCGACTTGCAGCGCGAGTTTGGGCTGGCCTATCTGTTCATCTCGCATGACATGGCGGTGGTCGAGCGGATCGCGCATCGCATCGCCGTCATCTATGCCGGCCAGATCGTCGAGATCGGCGACGCACAGTCCGTGCTGTCGAAGCCGAAGCATTCCTATACGAAGAAGCTTATATCAGCCGTTCCGACCATCGACCGGCGACATGAGCGTTTCGAACTGGATACGCGCCAGGTGCCTTCGCTGGTGCGCCCGAGAGGGTTTGAGCCGGCGCCGGCGCGATGGGAGCAGTTTGGCGGGGATCATATGGCGAGGGTGGAGTTGTGATGGACGGTGCACTGGGATATGCAAGGTCGGCGGGACAGCACCCCCCTCTGGCCTGCCGGCCATCTCCCCCGCAAGGGGGGAGATTAGCAGCTTCGGCATCCCGCCCCTTCCTGCGACGTCGGCGATTGGCGAAAGCCGCTATTACGGCCAATCTCCCCCCTTGCGGGGGAGATGCCCGGCAGGACAGAGGGGGGTGCGAAGGATCGCCGACTTTTCCGTTTGACGACATGCCCACGTGCGGAGGCCGGCATTGAGCCCCCTCGCCCAGCTCTTCGACCGCGCGTTCCAACCGCTCGCGGCGGCAGTGGCGGCCAAGCGCATTCCCGGCGGCGTGCTCGGCCTGGTCGGCAGAAATGGCGAGCGCATCACCAGAGCGATCGGCTCCGCGCAGCTTGTGCCTAAGGTCAGGCCGATGACTGTTGAGACCTGGTTCGACCTGGCGTCGCTGACCAAGGTGATCTTTACCACGCCGCGTATCCTGGCGCTGGCGCAGGACGGCATCATCGATCTCGACGCGCCGCTGATCTCTCTGCTTCCCGACCTTCGCCAGTATGACGCGAACGCATGGGAGCGGGAGGTGACGTTTCGCCAGTGCCTGGGCCACCAGACGCCCTTTCCGGCCGTCGAGCCGATCTACACCTATGGGCGCGACCCCGAACTGCTGCGCGCCTTCGTCCTGCAGCGCGAATGGCGGGCGCGCGACCCTGTCTATTCCGACGTCAACTTCATCCTGCTCGGCTTTGCGATGGAGCGGCTGTCGGGCAAGAGCATCCGCGCAGTGGAACCCGGCCCGGGCTTTGCCTGGTTCGCGGAACCCGATGCCGCCGCGGCGACCGAGGACTGCACCTGGCGCCATCGCGTGCTGTCCGGCGAGGTCCACGACGACAATTGCTCGGCGCTGCAGGGCGCCGGCCATGCCGGTCTGTTCGGCACGGCCGCTTCGGTGCTCGATTTCGCCTGGGGATTGCTGGACGGAACCGGCGCATCCGAACGGTTGATCGCGCTGATGCGCGAGCCCCTGTCGGCCACCCGCACCCATGGCTGGGAGCGCCCTTACCAAGGCTGGTCCGGCGGTGCGCTGTGCGGTCCGGGAACGATCGGCCACACCGGCTTCACCGGCACAGGATTGTGGATCGACTTCGACAAGGGTCAGGCATGGACCTTGCTTACCAACCGGATCCATCCGACACGTCATTTCGACAGCGGCATCGTTCAGCTTCGGCAAGCGGTCGGCGACCTCATCAATGGAGCTCAATGATGGAACCAATCTGGGCCGTCGGCCTGATGACCGGCACGGTGCTTGACGGCAACATCGATGTCGCCCTGATCAAGACCGATGGCGAGCGGATAGACGATTTCGGCACTTACCGGCTGATGCCTTATCCCGCGTCGATCCGGTCGCTGCTGGAAGAGACGCTGGCGGCGGCGCGGGCCTGGAATTTCACTGGGCCGGAACCTGCGATTTTCCGCAAGGCCGAAGAGGCGCTGACGCGCGCGCAGTCGGCGGCGGTGAAGGAACTCGTGAAAGGTTACGGCATGACGATGGCCCAGATCGGAGTCGTCGGCTTTCACGGCCAGACAGTGCTGCATCGCGCGCCGCAGGTCGGACGGCTCGGCCAGACCCGGCAGCTCGGCGACGGCGAGCTCATGCATGCCATCCTCGGCACCAAGGTCGCCTATGATTTCCGCTCGGCCGACATGCGCGCCGGCGGACAGGGCGCGCCTTTGGCTGCCGCCTATCACGCCGCGCTGATGCGCGGCGCCGGCGCCAGCGGCGAGGTGGCCGTGCTCAATCTCGGCGGCGTCGCCAACATCACCTGGTGGGACGGTGCCGACAATGTCATCGCCTTCGACACCGGCCCCGCCAACGCGCCGCTCAACGATTTCATCAAGTCGAAAGGGCTCGGCGAAATGGACCGCGACGGCGCGCTTGGCCGGGCGGGAAAGGTGGACGAAGCCCGGCTCGCCAAGCTGCTGCAGCATCCCTATCTGACCAAGCCGTACCCAAAGTCACTCGACCGTTTCGATTTCGGCGCGGCCATGGCCGACGGCCTGAGCGCCGAGGATGGCGCGGCCCTGCTCACCGCCTTCACCGCGTCGGCTGTCGGCAAGGCGCTCGACCTTCTGCCCAGCCGGCCGAAGAAGCTGGTGGTCAGCGGTGGCGGTCGCCACAACCCGACAATGATGGCGATGCTCGCCAGCCGCGCCGGGGTCGAGGTCGTACTGGCCGAAAGCCTCGGCTGGAGCGGCGACGCGGTGGAGGCGGAGTGTTTTGCCTTCCTCGCGGTTCGCGTGCTGCGCGGCCTGCCGATCAGTTTCCCGAGCACGACGGGCGCGCCGCGGCCGATGCGTGGCGGAAAGCTGGCTGGCTGATCAGTCGACCAGTTTCTTCCGCAGGAAGATGCGGCTGCGGCCGACAGGGAAATCGGCCAGCGTCCCGAAAGGCTGGTAGCCTTGCCTCTGATAGACCTTGGCGGCGTTGGGATTGAATGTGTCGATCCAGGCGTTTTGGCAGCCGCGCGCCACGGCTTCGCGTTCGGCCGCGTCGAGCATCCGGCCTGCCATGTGCTGGCCGCGCAGCCTTTCGTCGACCCACAGCCACTGCACGTAGAGCCAGCCCCAGGCGGTGTAGCCTGAAATGCCGGCGACGATCGCCCCGATCTCGTCGCGCACGAACACCGCCAGCGCCTTCCTTTCGGACGCGCCGACATCGCCGTCGTTGAACGCCGTCAGCCGTTCGCTGAGAAAGGCGAGTTCTTCCGGAAGGGGAGCGGCGGTCGTTTCAAGTGTCGTGTTCATGGCTTTCGCGATACTCACTTGGAAAGATCAAGAGGGACGGAAATCAGATGCGGCGATGCCATAGCGCTTGAGCTTATCGTAGAACGTCTTGCGCGGCACGCCGAGCGCGTCGATGGCGCCGCGCACGTCGCCGCCATGGTCGCGCAGCGCGTCGCGGATGAGCTGCGCCTCGTAATGCCCGACCCGCTCCGGCAGTGCGGCGGCAGGCGCTGGCAGTCGTGCGGGCGAGGACCTGGTTTCGTCATCGGGACCAAGACCGAGCGCGACGCGATCGGCGAAATGGGCGAGTTCGCGCACATTGCCCGGCCAGTCATGCGACTGGAGATGATGGCTCACGGCGGCGTTCACCTTGGCGACAGGCCGGCCAAACCGTTTCGCCGCCTTGCCAAGGAAGTGGCCGAACAGCATCTCGATATCGCCGCGCCGCTCGCGCAGCGGCGGAATGCGCAGCGTCACCACGTTAAGGCGAAAATAGAGATCCTCGCGAAAACCGCCGCGCTGGTCCTGCCGGCCGAGATCGACCTTGGTCGCCGCGACGACCCGGAGATCGAGGCGCCTTGTTTCGTTCGAGCCGAGCGGGGTGAGGCTGCGCGTCTCCAGCACCCGCAACAGCTTGACCTGCAGGGCCGGCGGCATGGATTCGATCTCGTCGAGGAACAGCGTGCCGCCGCTGGAATGCTCTATGCTGCCGATCCGCCGTCGCTGCGCCCCGGTAAACGCGCCGGCCTCGTGGCCGAACAGCTCGCTTTCGATGACGGTCTCGGGCAGAGCGCCGCAGTTCAGTGCCACGAACGGCTTTGCACGCCGCCGGCCCCACCGGTGCAGGAGGTCGGCCACCACTTCCTTGCCGGTTCCGGTCTCGCCTTCCACCAGCACGTCGACGTCCATGTCGGCGATCTGGCGCAAGGTCTCGCGCAACCGCCTTATGGCCGGCGCTTCGCCGATCAACGGCATGCCGTCCGCGGCAAGTGCGGCGGCTTCGCGGAGCCGCCGGTTTTCCATCACCAGCCGCCGTTTCTCCGATGCACGCTTCAGCGCCTCCACCAGACGCTCCCCCGCATAGGGTTTCGGGATGAAATCATAGACCCCATCCTTGAGCGCGGCGACCGCAAGATCGACATCGCCGTGCCCGGTGACCAGGATCACCGGCAAGTCGGGATCAACAGCCTTGACGCGGTCGAAGAGTTGCAGCCCATTCATGCCAGGCATGCGGATGTCGCTGACGACCACACCCTCGAAGTCCCTGCCGACGACATCAAGCGCTGCCTCGGCAGCGTCGAGCCCGATCACCGTGAAGCCGGCAAGTTCGAGCAGTTGCGTGGTGGCATGCAGCAGATCCGCATCGTCGTCGACGAGCGCGACCAGCCCTGATCCCTGCGTCATTCGATCCGCCTCAAGTCGATGGTGAAGGATGCGCCGCTGGCGGTGCCGGGGTCGAGCCGCAGCGTGCCGCCCAATTCCTGGGCGATCTCCTGCGAGATCACCAGGCCGAGGCCAAGCCCCTTCTCCTTGGTGGTCTGGAACGGCATGAACAGATTGGCGGCGGCGTCCTGATCGAGGCCGGGGCCATTGTCGCGCACCGAAATCAGCACGCGGTTGCCGCGTTCGGCGAGGTCGATCTCAATGCGGGGATCAGGCCGGTCCTTCATGGCGTCCAGCGCGTTCTGCAACAGGTTCACGAGGATCTGCTCCAGCCGGATGCGGCTTGCCATCACCAATGGCGATGCGGTGCCGCCCGGCTTGACGATGGTGACGCCGGAATCGCGGATGCGGCCGGACAGCAGCGACAGCGCGCCCTCGATCGCCTCGCGTACCGGCAAGGGCGAGGCAGCGACGCCAGGCCGTCGCGCAAAGGTGCGCAGCGTGCTGGTGATCGCGCCGATGCGCTCGGTCATCGAGACGATCGAGGTCAGGTTGCCGCTTGCCGGTTCGGTCTTGCCGGCCTCGAGAAAGCGGCGGGCATTCTCGGCATAGGTGCGGATGGCGGCGACCGGCTGATTGATCTCATGCGCCACACCGGCGGCGATCTGGCCGAGGATGGAGAGCCGGTTGGCCTGGGCAAGATCGTCGCGCAGCCGGCGGACCTTGGCCTCGGCGTTTTCGCGCTCGGCGATTTCGCCGGCAAGGGCCGTGTTCGATCGCGTCAGTTCGGCGGTCCGGGAACTGACCCGGCTTTCGAGTTCGGCATTCATGCGCGCCAGCGCCTCCTGCCGCAGCCGGCGTGTGCGCCGGCGCCGGGTGAACACATAGGCAAGCAGCCCCATCAGCAGCAGCCCGAGCAGTGTCGTCAGGCGCGCCGTGTTGGCGGCGGCGGTCAAGGCGGCATCGGCGGGCGTCAGCAGCCACAGGCGCCAGCCGGGGACGGCACCGGGCAAGTCCTGCACCACCTCGACGAACCGGCGCGATTTTCCGGCTTCTTCGATCGTCGCCAGGCCGTCACCGGCGCCACGCCGTATCGGCAGCGGCTCGAAGGCGGCGTCGACCAGTTGAAGCTGGTCATGCGCCGCGGCGGCATCCGCGGCGGAGAGCGGCGCCAGCGCATGGAACCGCCAGTCGGGCTGGCTGGTGGCCAGAACGACACCGCGCTCGTCGGTGACGAAAACGAGAAAGCCGCTCGCCCGCCAATTGGCTTCGACACCGCCGAGTTCGACCTTCAGAACCGCGACGCCAAGCGGTTTGCCACCGTCGTCGACACGGCCGGCAAGGTAGAGTCCCGGCTTGCCGCTGATCGTGCCGAGGCCATACTGGCTGGCCGCGCCCTTGGCCACCGCATCGGTGAAATAGTGGCGAAAATTATAATCGATGCCGACAAAGCTGTCCGGCTGGCCGGCATTGCTGGCCGATATCGCCATGCCCGCCGTATCGATGACATAGATGGCCGAGGCCGACGCATCGCCGGCTATGGCCTTCAGCTTGGCGTCGAGCGCTGTTTCCTCGACTTTCCCGGCACGGCGGAGCGCATCACGCACCGCATCGTCGCGCGCCAGCACCAGCGGCACGAGACGTTGCTTTTCGATTTCGCCGGTCAGGGTTCCGGCCGCCAGCGGCAAGGCGGCCAATGCCCCGTCGCGCAGGTCATCGGCGGCCTGACCCTCGGCGATGCGCCCGGTGGTGGCAACCGCGCCGGCAAGCAGAGCGAGCGCTATTGCCGCAAACAGCCAACGGCCGCGCAGGCGCGCTACCGCTTCGCGCAGCAGGTCGCGGCCGGCAAACCCGGGGGATCCGCTATCGATGCGCTGTTGTGGCGTCGGCCCTCTCCCTTTGCTCCCCGGCTTTGCCCCCAGTCTAATGCGAAATTCCGCCCGGGCAAACAAGGCCTGTGCGGAAATCCGCACAACTCCCCGTCAAAGGCAAGGCAGGAACGGCTGAACCCAGGGATTCCGGCCTATCCGGCATCTGGCACAGCGCTTGCAAAGTTCTTGTAGCGGCGGGCGACCGGAACGCCGCGATGGGAGAAGTCACGCAGGGCGGGTTCCGTCCATCCGGCCAGGGAGAGTTCGATGCATATCGCAGACCAATCCGCCGCGCCCGCCGCGCAGCGCAAGCCCCTCTATGCCCAGCTCTACGTGCAAGTGCTGGCGGCGATCACCGTCGGCATCCTGCTCGGCCATTACTATCCGTCGATCGGCGAGGGCATGAAGCCGCTCGGCGACGCCTTCATCAAGCTGGTCAAGATGATCATCGCCCCGGTCATCTTCCTGACCGTCGCAACCGGCATCGCCGGCATGAGCGACCTGCAGAAGGTCGGCCGCGTCGCCGGCAAGGCGATGCTCTACTTCCTCACCTTCTCCACGCTGGCGCTGATCATCGGCCTTGTCGTGGCCAATGTCGTGCAGCCAGGCGCCGGCTTCAACATCGATCCGGCGACGCTCGACGCCTCGACGGTCAACACTTACGCGGCCAAGGCACATGACCAGTCGGTCACCGGCTTCCTGATGAACATCATTCCCGGCACGATCGTCGGCGCCTTCGCAGACGGCGACATCCTGCAGGTGCTGTTCTTCTCGGTCCTGTTCGGCATCGCGCTGGCGCTGGTCGGCGAGAGGGGCACGCCGGTGCTCAATTTCCTGCAGGCGCTGATGGCGCCGATGTTCAAGCTGGTCAGCGTGCTGATGAAGGCAGCCCCGATCGGCGCCTTCGGTGCGATGGCCTTCACCATCGGCAAATACGGTATCGGCTCGGTCATCAACCTCGCCATGCTGGTCGGAACCTTCTACGCGACCTCGTTCCTGTTCGTGTTCGTCGTGCTCGGTGCCGTGTGCCGCTACAACGGCTTCTCGATCCTGTCCCTGATCCGCTACATCAAGGAAGAGCTGCTGCTGGTGCTCGGCACCTCGTCGTCGGAAGCGGCATTGCCCTCGCTGATGGAGAAGATGGAGAAGGCCGGTGCCAAGCGTTCGGTGGTCGGACTGGTCATCCCGACCGGCTATTCCTTCAATCTCGACGGCACCAACATCTACATGACGCTTGCCGCCCTGTTCATCGCCCAGGCGACGAACATCCATCTGTCGATATCAGACCAGATCCTGCTGCTGCTGGTGGCGATGTTGTCGTCCAAGGGTGCCGCCGGCATCACCGGGGCAGGCTTCATAACCTTGGCCGCCACGCTTTCGGTGGTTCCCTCGGTGCCGGTCGCCGGCATGGCGCTGATCCTCGGCGTCGACCGCTTCATGTCGGAATGCCGGGCGCTGACCAACTTCGTCGGCAATGCGGTGGCGACGCTGGTGGTGGCGCGCTGGGAAGGCGAACTCGACGAAGCGAAGCTGGCGAGAGCGCTGGCTGGGACCGCCGACGACAGCCTGCCGGCGGACATCGTTCCCGCCGAGTGATCCACGGTTTCATACGACGGACAATGGCCGCAAGCACGCCGCTTGCGGCCATGGTTATGTTTCATCGCTATCAGGCGGCTTTGCGCAGCGGTGGCACGGCCTTGCCATCTGCCACGAGGGGTCGCAGCGCGACGGACCGGCTTGCGGCGAGACAGGACCGCGCCAGCTTGAGCTCAGCCGTTGAAGTCCCTCCGCGTGTCCGGATATGTGCTTGGGCCGACAGGCATGGGAGCCGCCAACGTGCCCAAATCATCGAACAGGACGAGGCTGGCCGCGCCGACCAGCCCGGCATGGCGGCCGAGCCGGGCCTGGACGACCGGCACGTCGCGATAGGCGCGCATGGCGCGCTGGCGGATGGTCGCCCCGATGACGGGCGCCATCAGGTCGAAGCCATTGGCGATGCCGCCGCCAACGACCAGCACGTCGGGCGAATAGAGGTGCAAAAGGTTGGTGAAGCCGACGCCCAGCCAGCGCGCCTCCTCCTCGAGCAGAGCCAGAGCGAGGTCGTCCTGCAGCCCTGCGGCCTCGACCACGTGGCGACCCGTGACCTCGGCGTTGGCCGAGAGGCGGCGCAGCGTCGAACCGTCCAAAGGAGACGTTGCGGCATTGGCGCGGCGGCCGAGCGCGGTTCCCGAAGCGATGGCCTCGAAGCAGCCGACGACGCCGCACACGCAGCGCTCGCCTTCGTTGGTGATGGTCATGTGGCCGATCTCCGCGGCAAGACCGCGACGGCCGTGCAGGATGCGTCCGTCGGCGACGACGCCACCGCCGATCCCGGTCGAGACGGTGACGAAGACCAGGGAGCGCGCACCGTGGCCGGCGCCGAAGCGCCATTCGCCGAGCGCTGCCGCATTGGCGTCGTTCTCCAGCCGCACCGGCAGGCCGAGCCGCCGCTCGAGGATGTCGGCCAGCGGCACGTCCTGCCAGCCGGCCAGTGTCGGCGGTCCGACGGCGATGCCGGCCAGCGGATCGAGCGGCCCCGGTGCGCCGACGCCGACGCCGAGGATCGACAGCCCCGGCGTTTCGGCATGGACGGTCGCGGCCAGCGCCTCGATCTGGGCGATCACCACGTCGGGGCCGGCCTGCGCCTGCGTCGGCACAGCCGCGAAGGCCAGGATCTTGCCGTCACGGTCGACCAGGGCGGCACGAAGCTCGGTGCCGCCAAGATCGATCGCGAGGGCGACTTCAATGCTCATCAGGCCGCGACCTTCAGACCATACAGCCAGCCGATGCGGCTGGCGAGATCCTTGTCGCCGAAAGCGAGCGAACCGAGCACCACGGTCTCGGCGCCGGCGGCGCGCAGCAGCGGCACGGTTTCGTGGCGGATGCCGCCATCGGCGGCGAGCACCACGGCCGACTCACGACCAGCGTTCCTCAGGATGGCGCGGGCTTCGCCCAGCCTGTCACAGGCCTTCTCCGACAGGCCCTGGCCCTTGACGCCGATCGCGGTTCCAAGAAGCGTGACGAACGCCACTTCGGAGACGAAAGGCTTCATCGCCTCTACAGGGGTCTCCAGCCTCAGCACAACGCCGGCCTCGGCGCCGAGTTCATGCGCCAGCCGCACCGCGCGCAGACCCGCCTCGCCGTTCTCGGCATGGACGCTGATCATGTCGGCGCCGGCCTCGATGAACTGGCGCGTCTGTTCTTCGACGATTGCTTGGTCGACCATCAGATGGACGTGGACGGGCCTGGCCGTCAGTTTGGCGATACGGGCGACGAGATCGGGGAAGAACAGGAAGGACGGCGCGAAATGGCCGTCCGCGACGTCGATGTGGTGCATATCGGCATAGGGTTCGATGCGCTGCAAGTCGCTCTCGAAATTGGCGAGATTGGCCGACCACGATGAGAATTCGGCGATCAGACGGTCGCGCGGCAATGCGGCGATGGCGGCCGGGCCTGACAAAGGTTTCGAGATCATGATTGGTCCTGGTTGTTGAAATTTCTATCGAGAAAGCCGCCGATGGCGGCGCGGATTTCGGTGAAATGGCGATCCTTGTCGGCGGCTTTCGGCGTCACCTCGGAGAAGGCGGCGCCGGGGATGGTCTCAGCCAGTTCGCGGGCGGTCGCCAAGGGATGGACGAGGTCGATGCCGCTGCCGATGACAAGCGTCGGGATTGCGAGGCCGGTCGCCATCGCCCGCGTCACGCCCGGCCCGTCATTTGCGATCGCCTGCATCACCTCGGCAAAAACGCTCGCGTTGTCACGCGCGAAGAAGCCGAGCAACGAGGCGAGATTGTCCGGCGCCTCGCTGCGAAGGCGGGCCGCCGTTGCCGAAGCCGCGAAGATGTCGCGCGCCTCTTCCAGCGGGTGGTCGCGGATGAGTTCCGCCACTTCGACATAAGGGCGCATGTTTTGCGGGGCCGCGTCGAAGGTCCAGGCCGGGCGCACCAGCACAAAAGCGGTGACGCGAGCCGGGTGGCGGGCCGCCAGGTGCAGCGCAATGGCGGCGCCCATCGAGATACCGCCGGCGAGGAAGCGCTCCATTCCAGCCGCATCGGCGGCGGCCAGCACGTCGTCGGCGAACATCGCGATCGAGAACGGACGCTTGCTGCCGGCACCTGAGCCGCCCTGCGCGCGGCATTCCACCGTCAGCCGGCGGCGCGACGGACTGTCGGGAAAGTTCAGCGCCACCTGCGCGGCATCGCCGCCGAGACCATGCTGGAAGACGATGGGAAGCCCCTGCCCCGTGTCGAAGACGTGGAGCGCAGCGTCGTCGCGCAGCATGATCGTCGGCGCGGCACCCATCAGAGCAGCCCCCGCAGGAAGATTGCGACGCCAGGAGCCTCGTCGGCGGACAAGCCGTGGGTGACGAGCGCGCCATCGAAACCCACCCCCTTCAGCCGCGCTACGAAATCCGGGAAGTCGACGACACCCTGGCCTGATGTGGCGAAGCGGCCGTCGACAAAACGATCCTTGGCGTGCGCCATGGCGATGTGGCCGGCGGCCTCATCGATCGCGGCGGCGACGATGGCTCTCGCTTCATCGGGCTTTGCATGCTCGAACAGGTTGGCGGGATCGAGCACGATCTTCAGATGCTTCGAACCCATCTCGGCGATCAGCCGGGTCGCATCCATGGCCGAGGTGACGATATTTGCCTGCTCGGGCTCGATGCCGAGATCGACGCCGGCCTCCTCGGCCAGCGCCAGTGCCTTCGCCATTTCGACGGCCATGTCGAACCAGGCCGACGGATCGGCATTGTCGGGATGGTATGCCCATTGGTCGGCTGCGTTGCGCGAGCCGGTGCAGAGCGTGACCAGCGGGATGTCGAGCGTGGCTGCAGTGTCGATTACCACCGCCAGGCGCCTCAGCCCCTCGTCGCGCGCAGCCTTGTCGGGATGCGCCATGTTGTAGGTGCCCGACAGCGCGGCCAGCGAAACGCCTGACGATCGCGCGGCGGCACCAATGGCGGCGACGGCATTCGCCGGCACCGCATCCGGCATCGACGGCAGGCCGGCGCAGGCGAGATTGAACTGCGTCGTCTCGTAGCCGGCCTGCTTCACGGCAGCCAGCACGGTGGCCGGATCGGTGCCCGCAAATGTCTTGGCGAAGATGCCGAGGCGCATCAGACCGCACCCGAAACCGAGGCAAGCTCGATCCGCTCGCCAGTCTCCACAGAGCGCGCAATCGCCACCATGGCGCGGATCGACGCAATGCCGTCCCCGACATTGGCGCCGCGCATCGGCGCGCCGGTGAGCACGGTGTCGGCAAGGCCCTCGAGCTGGCGGCGGAAGAAGTGGCCGTCGGCGCCAAGCGGTTTTCGCGAGGTCGCGTCCTTCTCATGGAAGATGTCGACCTCGCTGGCGCGGAAATACCAGGGGTTGAAGGTCCTGGCGATGACGGAGCCGTTCTCGCCATAGAGCTGAAACCCTTCGTGCCAGTCCATGCGCACGGCGACGGTGAGGTCGAGATGGCCGAGCGCGCCGCTGGCGAATTCGGTTTCGACGAACCAGCAATAGGCGCCGAAGCGCTCGTTGAGGCGGGCGCGCACGGCAACGATGTCGCCACAGAGGAAGCGGGCGGTGTCAACCAGATGCGATCCGTGCGCCAGCATGAAATATTGCCTGAGATCAGCCTTGGGATTTCCGCCCGGCTTTTTCGCGAGCTTGCTGGTGACGGGCAGCGGCTGCACGGCGTCGGTGTTGGTGTAGCGGTGGGTGGAATCGCAATACCAGGCCTTCAGTGCCAGCACCTCGCCCATCTCGTCGCGGACGAAGTCGCGGGCGGCCTCCAGCGCCGGATCGAAGCGCTTCATGTGGCCGACCTGCAGCACCTTGCCGGAGCGCTTCACCGCCTCGGCCAGCGCCTCGCCTTCCTCGACCGAGGTACCGATCGGTTTTTCGCAGAGAACATGCTTGCCGGCATCGAGCGCCTTGATCGACATCGGCACGTGATAGGCATCCGACGTGGCGACGATGACCGCTTCGAGCTCGGGATCGGCGAGCATGGCGTCATAGTCGGCATACATCTTCTTTGGTTCATAGGTGGCGCCCATGCGGGCGAGCAAATCGGGTGCCGCATCGCAGATGGCGTAGAGGTCGGCATTGCCGGCCTTGACGCAGGATTCCAGATGCGCGAACTGCGCGATCGGGCCGCAGCCGAGCACACCGACCCTGAGGCGTCTGTCCTGTTTCTTGATCATCGTCTCAGGCCCCGTAGCCGCGCATGGTCCGGCGGTTGGTCTTGACCGCGCCGGCCGGATCGGCGGCGGCGGTGTCGGATTCTTCTTCCAGCACCAGCCAGCCGTTGAAGTTCGGCGCGGTACCGGCGATCTCGATGACTTGAGGCGTGTCGCAGACGCCTTGGCCCAGCATCGCCCAGGTGCCGTCGGCATCGACGTCCTTGAGGTGGATGTAGCGGATGCGGTCGCGGTAGGTGGTGAGCGTGTCGGCCATGTCCCTGTGGCCGCGCAGGATGTGACCGGTGTCCGGCACCCAGCCGACCAGATCGGGGTCGAGCAAGGCAAAAATCGCGTCGTAATCGGCGCGGTCGAACAGCAGCGTGTTGTGGTGCGAACTCGGATGCACCGCCACCTGGACACCCGCCTTGCGGCCGAGTTCGCCGGCCTTGTTGTAAACCTCGGCCGCGACAGCGAATTTGTCGTGGCGTGGCCCGTCGGAGACGACGGTGGCCGAGCCCATCGACACGAGCGCATCGGGAAAGTTTGCCACGAAATCGATCCAGCGCCTGGCGGTTTCGAGATCGGTGCCGATCCCGTCCTTGAGCGTGAAGCCGCTCCTGGAGCCAAAGGCGAAGGAAACGAGCGCCAGACCGGACGACTTCAGCGCGGCGGCGAACTCGGTGGGTTTGCCGGCATAGTGGCCGATCATGGTGTCGGTGATCTCGATGCCGGCATAGCCACCATCGGCGATCGCCTTCAACAGATCGTCGGGGCCGCCGGTGAACCGGTCTCCCAGCATTTCCCAGGTGAAGGTCTGGCAGCCGACTTTGAGGTCTTCCACGTTCATCCTTTCATTCCTTGATCCCGCCTATTCCTTGATGCCGCCCTTGTCGGCCCTTCGATGATGCAAGAACGGCACGAGTGCAATTGGCGGAACGGTGACGACGGCAGAGGCGCGGCGATATCGCCCGCCAGCAGACAGGGTCCAATCATCCATTGCAACACACGGACCCTGCTCCGTCAGTCTCCTTGGGATGGACATCCTACTTGACCGAGCCCGCGGTCATGCCGGCGAGGAAGAACCTCTGGGCAACGAGGTAGATGAGCAAGAGCGGTAGCGAGCCGAGCACGCTCATCGCCATCATCTGGTTCCATTCGAAGGCGTGCTGCCCCATCAACAGCTGTATGCCGATCGGAACGGTGCGCATGGAGGTCGACTTCGTCAGTGTCAGCGCAAAGAGAAACTCGTTCCAGCATAACAGGAAGGTGTAGACCGACGTCGCCACGATACCAGGCAGTGAGATCGGCACGATTACCCGCCAGAGCGCCGTCCAACTGGTGCCGCCGTCAACGGCAACGGCTTCATCGAGATCGCGTGGCAACGTGTTCAGGTACCCTGTCATCAGCAGGATCGCATAGGGCAACGTAAACACCAGGTAGGTCAGGATCAGCGCGACATAGGTGTCGAAGATGCCGTACGAGACGACAAGCCCGAAGAAAGGGATCAGAAGCGTGATCGGAGGGATCGTCTGCGTGCTGATGATGAGTGTGTTCAGAATGCCCTTGCCGCGGAAGTTGAAGCGGCTGAACCCATAGGCCGCCAGCAAGGCGATCAGCACCGTGAGCACGGTCACCGCCCCCGCGACGAAGTAGCTGTTGAAGAAGAAGCGCAGCTTTACCGGGTCGCCAAGGATGGCCGCATAGGCTTCCAGGGTGAAGGCCTTCGGCAGGATGGTCGGTGGCAGGGCAAAGATTTCGGTATTCGACTTGAACGAGCTGCTGAGCATCCAGTAAATCGGGAAGGCTGCGAAGAACAGCCCTGCCGCAAGAGCAACATGCAGCGCGACGGTGGTCAGTTTGTCCTTGCCGGAGTTCCGTTTCCTCATGGCGTCCTACCTGGCCCGCTGATAGCGAATATAGAACAGCGTCAGGCCGAGAGAGATCAGCAGGATGACCACGGCGCTCGCCGATGCCTGAGACAGGTTGTAGCTCGAAAACGCCAGCTTGTAGGTGTAGGTGCTGAGGACCTCGGTCGCGTAGATCGGGCCGCCGCCCGTGGTTATCCAGATCAACGGGAAGACCTGCATGGTCCAGATGAAGTCGAGCAGCGAGATGCTGATGATGATCGGCATCAGCTGCGGGATGGTGATGAAGATCAGCTTCTGGTAGGCTTTCGCCCCGTCGATATCGGCAGCCTCGTAGAAGTCCTTGGGAATGCCTTGCAGGCCTGCGAGCAGGCTGACCATGAAAAGTGGGTAGCCCGCCCAGATATTGGCGAAAGTGACGGCATGCAGCGCGGTCTCGGGCGAGGAAAACCACTCGACCTTGGAACCGATGATGCCCATCTGCATGAGGATGCTGTTCACGACGCCGTTCGGCTCAAGCAGGAGGCGCCAGATCACGGCGATGATCACCGCGGTGAACAGCCAAGGCAGTATGTAGAGCACGCGCAGTACATTGCGCAGCGTCGGATTGATGCGGTCGCTGTTCAGCATGAGCGCGAAGATCATGCCGATGGTCATGTGGAAAACCACACTCATGCATGTGAAATAGAGCGTATGCCACAGCGAAGCCCAGAACACCGGATCGTCAAAGATCGCCTGGTAGTGCTTTAGCCCGGCAAAGGATGGATCACGACGCAGGACCGCGCTGTTCTGAAAGGAATAGGCAATCACCGTAACCATCGGCAACAGCATCAGGAGCCCGACTATGAGCAGCGAGGGCGACAGATAGAGATAAGGTGTCACGGCTCGCTTGAGCTTGTGATGGGAGCGCTTCTGCCGGGTCATAGGGCCAACCTCGCGACAAGAGAAAAGAGCTTCAAACCATTCGGAGTGGTCATTTGCCGGCTGGCCCGCCTAATGGCAGGCCAACCGGTAGATGGGCCGCAAGAGCGGAGCACGAGGGTCAGAATTTCGCTATCCAGCCCTTTTGCGCGGCAGCGGCTGCTTCTTCCGGCGTTTGCTCGCCGGCAAGCATCTTTTGAGCCTGCACGTCGAACTGGGTCATCAGGTCTTCAGCCACCGGCAGGCCCGTGAACTCGTTGGCGAGATAGCCGGTCTTGAAGATCTCGAAAGCCTTGCCGAAAGCCTTGTCGGAGGTCACGAAATCGGGCTTGGCGTTGACGTTGCCCGGGAAGGCGTTGGCAAGCGAGACGAGCTTGGCGTTCACCTTTTCGCTCATCAGATACTGGACGAGTTTCCAAGCCTCCTCCTGATGTTTCGAGGCAGCGGAGATGCCGATGCCCCAGGAGGCATAGGGAAGGCCGCGCTTGCCCGTATAGCCCTCCACAACCGGGACCGGGATGAGGTCGAAGTTCAGCTTGGGATTGCGCTTGCGGATGAGGTTCACATGCGCGAGCGAGTCGATCATCATCCCGACGCGGTCGTTGACGAATTCCTCGACTTTTTCCTGTTCGGTCTTGGTGGCGATGCCGGGCGAGATGGTGCCGGCGTCATTGAGCGATTTGACGAAGGAGAGCATATCCACCACCGGTTTGCCCTCGAGGGCGGGCTTGCCGTTCGCCATCATCGACTGACCCGAAGCCCAGACCCACGACATCATGTCGTTCTGGACACCGGAAGGCGTTTGCAGCGACAGAGGCAGCACCCAGCCATACTGGTTCTTGTCGGCGTGCGTCATCTTCTTGGCGGCTTCGAGAAATTCCGCGCGCGTCGACGGCAGCTTGGTCACGCCTGCCTGGGCGGCAAGGTCCAGATTGACGAAAACCGGATAAACGAACGAGGCGACCGGAAACATCACCGCCTTGCCGTCGACCTTGATGATATCGGCGACCTGGCTCTTGTCGAACTTGCTCGCATCCATCATCGGGTTCATGTCGGCGAGTGCGTTCTGCGCGTTCAGATTGTTCACCCAGGCGCCGTCGAGGCCGACGACGTCGCTGAGCGTTCCGGTTGCAGCCCCAACCGAGATCTGGTCCCGCGTGGTCGCGTAGGGGCCGCTGACCAGCGTCACCTTGATTCCGGGGTTTGCGGCCTCGAAGCCATCCATGATTGCTTTGAGCGAGCCGGCCGGCAGTTCGGGCTCCCACCATTGGGTGAATTCCAGCGTCGTGTCCGCCATGGCACCGGTTGCGCCAAGCAACCACGCGGCCGCGGCTATTTTCAGCATCGCGGATTTCATATGAAACGTCATATTCTCCTCCTTCTCTTTTATGATCGACCGCACAATGCCGCCGATCGTCTGGTTATTCAGAAGTCTTCTTACGCGGACGCCTCGCCCTCGCCCGCGGGCCTTGCCACGGATCTTCAGATCGCCAGATGCGTCTCGGGATCGAAGAAATGGAGCTTGGCATCATCCAGGGCCACCCGGATTTCCGAACCGGAGCGGGCTGCGCTGACCGGTTCGAATTTCGCCACCGCGTTCGACGCCCGGCCGAAATCCTCCACCGCGTCCGGGTCGCCGGAATCTACCCGGACCGCGTCGATGTTCAGGTGGACGATGTGCTCGGATCCGAGTTCTTCGATCGAGGTCACCTTTGCCGGGATCGTCTGGTACTTGCGACCGGATTCGAGGCTGCTGTCATAGAGATGCTCCGGTCGAATCCCGAACACGACCTTGCGTCCCGCATACGATCTCAAGCCCGGCCCGCGGACGAAGGCCTCATCCTGCAGCCGGATGGCGAAGGTGCCGGAAATCAGGTCGTCGCCCGCCAGGGTCGCCTCGAAAAGGTTCATCGAAGGAGAACCGATGAAGCCGGCGACGAAGGCGTTCACCGGCGATTCATAGAGTCTCTTGGGGGTGTCGACCTGCTGCAGCACGCCGCCTTTCAGCACCGCGACCCTGTCCCCCATCGTCATCGCTTCGGTTTGGTCGTGGGTGACGTATATGGTCGTGACGCCCAGCTGCTTTTGCAGGCTGGTGATTTCGGCGCGCATTTGAACACGCAGTTTCGCGTCCAGATTCGAAAGGGGCTCGTCCATGAGAAAGGCGGCCGGGTCGCGCACCATGGCGCGGCCCATGGCAACCCGTTGACGCTGTCCGCCTGAAAGATTCGCGGGTTTGCTGTCCAGCAGCGACGTCAGCTGCAGGGTTTTGGCGATCTCGTCGACGCGCTTCTTGCGCTCGGCCTTTGGCTTGCCTGCCAGCCTCATCGAAAAAGCAATGTTTTCGAACACGGTCATATGCGGGTAGAGCGCGTAACTCTGGAAGACCATCGCGATGTCGCGGTCCTTGGGCGGCATGTCGACGACGTCGATGCCGCCGATCCGAAGGCTGCCGCTGGTAATGTCCTCCAACCCAGCGATCATCCGCAACGCGGTGGATTTGCCGCAGCCTGACGGCCCGACGAGAATCAAAAACTCGCCGTCCTCGACCGACAGGTTCAAGTGGTCGATCGCGTTAAAATTGTTCCCGTAGGTTTTGCAGATATTCTCAAGAATGACTTGAGCCATATTCCTCCCTCCACAAGTACAGCCCGCCGATTTTTATAGTTCTCCTTGGCTTATGTTCGCCTGCGAAATATTTGCTCGGACAGTTCAGGCTATGTACCAGTATCGAGCGGCGCATATTTCAGTTCGACTGCCGACGGCGCGTTCGTCGATGCAAGGAATTCCGTGACCTGGCCGTCGGTCGGCAGCGCCTCGCGCCCGCCCCGCCCCGTTATCGAAAGGGCCGCCGCCGCGGCCGCGAACGCGACCCGGCGTGGGGTGTCGGCCCCGCGCGTCAATGCCAGGGCATAGGCGCCATGAAAGCAGTCACCGGCGCCGGTCGAATCGACAACGGCAACCCGATGGGGAGGCAGGTGCCAGAGCCCTTTCTCGTCGCGTCCGCGATAATAGACGCCCCTGCCGCCATCCGTCAGAACCACGGCGGACCGCGACGGCAACCACAATGCATCGAGTATCTCGGCGGGCGAGCGGCACCCTGTGGCGATCCGCGCAAAGCCGAGGGGAAGAATGAGGTGGTCGCAGAGCGCGATCAGCTTCTCGGTGGCTGGGCCTCTGCTCCATTCGATATCGCCGAGGATCGCAAGGCCGAGATCGCGAGCCCGAACCACGACATCCAGCGACCGGATCGCGTAACTATCGACGATCAGGACTGTCGCGCGGCTGAGGACCTCGTCCGGAAAGTCCGGCGCGGTGCCCAGCATCGCTTCGTCGTCATAGGCGATGAACCGCTCCCCATCCGAGCCGACGGTGATCCGCGAGCGCACCGGGCGTGCGTGCGGGTGGCGCGGCGCGAATGCAGTTTCAACACCGCTCGCAACGAGATCGCACAGCACGGCGTCGTCCGCGGCACTGCCCAGCCATCCGACGAACCCGGCGGTGCCGCCGAGCCGCGCGACGGCGGCAAGGGCCGTCGCGACATTTCCGCCGAAAGCCCGGGCGCTTTGCAGAACCTTCCCCTTGCCCGCCGACAACGGCTGATCGACATAGACGATGTCGTCGATCGCAATAGCTCCGAAGCCGAGGATTGAAGGGACGGCGGGCATCGTTCAGGCACCCGCCCTTGCCAGGGCGTCTTGCGCCGAAAGGCCGTCATGGATGACGCCCCGAAAGGCTATCGCTGCTTTCTCCGGATCGCCATGCCCCCAGAGATTGCGGCCCACCACGGCACCGCGCGCACCGGCACGGATGGCGTCCGCCGTCTGCTGGAGGGCGCCGAGCAGCGTATCGGTCTTCGGGCCACCCGCGATCACAACCGGCACCGGGCATGTCCGAACGGTCTCTCGGAACGATTCGAAATCTCCCGTGTAACCGATCTTGATCACGTCGACGCCAGACTCGTAGCCGATGCGCGCCGCATAGGCGATCTCGTCGGGGGTGAAGACGATTTTTGCCCCGTCGGTGAAATCGCGAGGATAGATATGCGCGACCACCGGCATGCCGTAGCGGGCCGCTGCATTCACCGAATCGGTCAGCCAGCGTATGTATTTGCCCTCGGTCGCGCCGCGTACCGGAATGGCCACGGCCAAGGCATCGGCGCCGGCGCGCACGGCATCCTCGGGCGTTGCGATCAGCTCACTGATGCGATCGTCCGGGGTGAAGCAGCCGGCCTGGATCACCAGGCAGGCCTTGCCCGCGTATTGCGGCCATAGATGGCGCGCTGTGCCAGGCTGGATGCTGACGTAGTCGGGTTTGCCCACCATGACGCGGGCGAGCGCACCGGGCAGATCGGCAAGACCGCCTTTGCGCACGTCGCCATAGCCGACAAAGTGGTCGACCGCGCCGCCAAAAAGATTGCCCGATGGATGCGAGAAGAGGCGCGCAAGGCGCACCTGGGTTCCGAGGCTCATGAGTGCAAAATTCTCCAATCGATTGATTTCCAAATCCTGGATCCAGTGTTTTCGAAAGAAAGGATAAATGCAATCTTTCGAAATCTTTCGAATTCGCGTATTTTCGGTAGCGTGAGCCGAGGCCAGGGCTTGGCATATGGAGGCAAGGACAAGGCAATGTTGTCAGAGCAGAGACGCCAATCGATCCTGTGTGAGGTGCAACGCAGCGGACAGGTTCGCATCAAGGACCTGTCAGACGATTTTGGCGTGTCGGAAGTCACGGTCCGCTCCGACCTCGAGATACTGGACCGCAAGGGACTGCTGACCAAGACCCGTGGAGGGGCGGTGACCCGGACCACGGATTCGACCACGGCCGCGTTCGCCCGCCGGATGCAAACCAACCTCGATGCGAAGAAACGCATCGCCCGGGCAGCGGTAGAGCTGTTCGAGGACAACCAGTCGGTCATCTTCGACGGCGGCTCGACATTGATGCAGGTTGCCATGCAGCTACCGCCGCTCAACAATGTCGTGGTCGCGGCCACGGCGATGAATATCGTGCAGCATCTGATGCATCGGCCCGGGCTCGACGTTCACATGATCGGTGGCCGGGTCTATCCAGACACGGTGAGCACGCTGATTACCGATGCCGACACGGCTCTCGGCGGCTTGGTAGCGCATCAGGTCTTTGTCGGAGCGCATGCGATCGACTCGTCACTGGATGTGGTCGACGTGAACGAAGACATGGCGCGAACGAAGCGAATCCTCGTGCGCATGGCCCGGCGCGTTGTCCTCCTGGCGGATTCGAGCAAATGGGGCGTCAGCGGGACCTCCAAGGCCTTTTCGCTGTCGGGCGTCGATGTGGTGATCACCGACGATGGCCTGCCCGGTCCAATACGCAGCCAGCTTGATAGGATCGGGGCCATGGTGATCTATGCCTGAACCGGTCGCGGTCCCTGGCCGCCCTCGAAATGTCCGACGCGCGGATGACCCACGGGCTTTGGCGCCTGCGATCGGCCGGTTTTCATGTCAGTCATTTTCTCCTCCCAGGGCCAGCAGCCTCCCGACACCGCGCCAGCATTTCCGCATGTTCTATAAAAATTTTACGCGCGTCAATATTTAAAATGTTGTATAGCCATTTCGAGCCCGATCCGGCACCGTCGCGAGGGATCGGGCAGACGTGATCGCATTGGGAGGTACGACAGAAATGCAGGCAAACTCACAAGCCAAACTCGGCATCGGCGTCATCGGATGCGGCAACATCTCGATGACGTACCTGCGCAATGCCGCGCTTTTCGGCGGCATCGAATTGCGCGCCTGCGCCGATATTTCAGCCGAGATGGCGGCGCTGCGGGCCAAGGAATACGGCATCCGGCCCCTTGGCGTCGATGCGCTGCTGGCCGATCCCGAGATCGACCTCGTCCTCAACCTGACCATTCCGGCGGCTCATTTCGACATTTCATTCTCCGCCCTTTCGGCGGGAAAGCATGTCTTCACTGAAAAACCGCTCGCAACCTCGGCCGGCGACGGCCGCCGCCTAGTGGCGGAGGCGGCCAAACGCGGCCTGCTGCTCGGCTCGGCTCCGGACACCTTCCTTGGTGCAGCCGGACGCAAAGCGCGCCGCCTGATGGACGAGGGCGCCATCGGCCGCCCTGTCACCGGCACCGCCTTCATGATGGGGCGTGGCATGGAACACTGGCATCCCAATCCGCAATTCTATTACCAGCCGGGCGGCGGCCCGGTGTTCGACATGGGTCCCTACTATCTGACGATGCTGGTCAACCTGCTCGGCCCGGTCGCGCGCGTCATGGCGATGGCGACGAAGGGCCAGGAGGAACGGCTGATATCGGCCGAAGGGCCGTTCAAGAACACCAAATTCAAGGTCGGCACGCCGACCAATGTGCTGTC
This sequence comes from Mesorhizobium sp. B2-3-14, assembly GCF_006442175.1. Classification (NCBI taxonomy): domain Bacteria; kingdom Pseudomonadati; phylum Pseudomonadota; class Alphaproteobacteria; order Hyphomicrobiales; family Phyllobacteriaceae; genus Mesorhizobium; species Mesorhizobium sp. B2-3-14. The sequence goes on from NZ_VFVP01000005.1 coordinate 258,746, forward strand.
GCTGCTCGAATTCCGCTCCGGCGCGACCGTCACTTTCGGCGCTTCATGGGATGTCTTCAGGCATTCCAACCATCCGATCGAACTGCACGGCACGGAAGGCTCGCTGCGGCTGCCCGACCCGGATACGTTCGGTGGCACGGTGTCGCTGTCGGAACGCGGCGCCGACTGGAAGGATTTCGCCAGCGAAGGCGAACTCTACGGCGCCCGCAACTGGCCTTACGCGGCGCCCGACCGCGCCAACTACCGCATGCTCGGCGTCGCCGACCTGGTGCGTTCGCTGCAGACAGGCGCGACGCCCCGCGCTTCCGGCAATCTGGCGCTGCATGTGCTGGAGATCATGGAAGCGATCCTGCATTCGGGCGAGACGGGGAGTTCGGTCGCCATGACAGGTGACGTCGTCCAGCCGGCCCTGCTTGGCGAAGACGAAGCGCGCGGCCTGCTCGCCTAAGCGTTCCTTGTTTTCACGCAATCCGGACGGAAAACCGCTGCACACTTTTCCTGGAATTGCTTTGACGGAGATGACGATGACGCTCGACCCAGATGCGCTGCGTGCCCTGGAAATCGGCCGTGCCGCCGGCGGCGAACCCTTCGAGAATGACAGCGTCGCGGCGGCGCGGGCCACGTACAACGCTTCGTTCCCGACGCTGCAGGGCGAGCACGAGCCGGTCGCGGCAACCGAGCAGCAGCAGATCGACGGGCCGAACGGCCCGGTGACGATCCGCATCCATCGCGGTATCGGCGCGCCGCGGACGGGGGCGCGCGCCGTGCTCTATCTGCATGGTGGCGGCTGGGTGATCGGCAATCTCTCCTCGCATGACGATATCTGCCGCTGGCTGGCCAATCTCGGCAACGCCGTCGTCGTCTGTCCCGATTACCGGCTGGCGCCGGAGCACAAGTTTCCCGCCGGGCTCGAGGATTGCGCGGCAGCGCTGCGCTTCATGGCCGCTGGAGAACTCGGCATCGACCCTACCCGTATTGCCGTCGCTGGCGACAGTGCCGGCGGCAACCTTGCCGCCGTGCTGGCATTGCTCGCCCGAGACAGGCTGGCGCCGCCGCTCGCCGCCCAGATCCTGATCTATCCCAACACCGATGCCCGCCAGACGGCGGACAGCTACCGGCGTTTCGGCGAAGGCTTCGGACTCACCGCCGCCACCATGGCCTGGTTCCGCGACCACTATGTGCGAACGCCCGATGATATCGCGGACTGGCGCGTATCGCCGCTGCTGGCCTCCAGCCTCGCCGGCGCACCGTCGGCCTTCGTCGTGATCGCCGGCCACGACATCCTTGCCGACGAAGGCACGGCCTATGCCGAGCGCCTGCGCGCCGACGGAGTGCCGCTGGCGTTGCGACACTGGCCGGGTCAGATCCACGGCTTCGTCTCGATGGGCCGCCACATCCTGGCCGCGCGGCAAACGGTAAGCGAGGCGGCGGCCTGGCTCCGCCTACAGACGCCGGAGCCGATCACTCAGGCCGACTGACGCATCACCAGGGTGGCGCCAAGCTTGACGTTGCGCGCCAGATCATGGCCGGACGGATCGGCCTCGTCCAGCAACGCCAGCAGGATCTCGACGCTGCGGCCGGCCATGGCGGTGAAGTCCTGTGCCATGGTGGTCAGCGCGGGACAGGTGTAGCGGCTCAACGGATGATCATCGTGGGCGGCGACGCGAAAATCGCAATCGGCGCGGCGGCCGATCTTCAGCCCGCGCGAAAAGGCGGCCGCCATCACACCGAAGGCGAGACGGTCATTGGCGCAGAGCAGCGTGCGGGCCGGCAGGCCGCCTTTCTCGAGCGTCCTGTCCATCCATTCATGGCCGATGCGCTCGAAGTCCCAGCTATAGTCGCCCGCCGCCTTGAGAACGGTGGGCTCCAGGCCCGCGGCCTGCATCGCGTCGATATAGCTCTGCAGGCGTTCGCCCGAATTGTGGTTGACGTGCGGGATGTCGACATAGACAGGCGGTTCGCCGGACCGGCAGAGATAATCGACGATGGTCGAGGTGCTCTGGTGGTTGTCATTCCCGACGAATGGCGTGTCGCCTTCGATATAGGTGTCGAAATAGACGATCGGGATGTCCTCGCTCATCCGTTCGAAGACGCCGGGTTCGGAGACCAAGCCCAAGGGCGCGACGATGGCGCCCGCGACCTTCAGCGACATCAGCGTCCTGACCGATTCCGCCTCCAGTTTCGGCGAACCGTGCGAGGAGATGACGATCGGCCAAAACCCTTCGTCGCGACAGCGCCGTTCGATGCGGCTGACCATCTCGGCGTAGAACGGATCGGTGATCGCCGGTACGACGATGCCGACATTGCGGGTGCGCTTGCGGTTGAGGTTGCGGGCAAAAACATTCGGCTGATAGTCGGACGAACTAAGCGCCGCCTCGATGCGCGCCCGGGTCGCCGGCTTCACGCTGGCCGGATCGTCGAAATACTTCGACAGGGTCGGCCGCGAAACGCCGGACGCCCTGGCGAAATCATCCATCGTCCGGTGGGTCTTTTGCGCCATCTATATTTCAGGCCCCTTATCCTCGATGCCAGCCTTAACGCTCTGGCGAGAATCAGTCTTGCGATCGTCGCGGTGAGGCAGCATTGCTTGAGCGGACTTATTCAGTCAAATTTCCATATTTCCAGTACAACGCAAAAGCATTGCGCACGTCAAATTATTTATTGACGCTCCGAAAACGACAACTTAGGTTTTGAACATGCACGGATAAAGGAATTTCTGGCCAAGCGGAGGCCGTCCGTCCGGCAGATGGTGAGGACATGAAGAAACTGGTTTGTGCCGGCGAGATCCTGGTCGAGATCATGGCCGAGCGGATCGGCCAGAGTTTTCGCGCCCCCGGCCCGCTGGTCGGTCCGTTTCCCTCAGGCGCTCCCGCCATCTTCGTCGATCAGGCGGCGCGGCTCGGCCAGCCGGCGGGGCTGATCGCGGCAGTGGGCGACGACGATTTCGGCCATTTGAACATCGAGCGCCTGCGTGCCGACGGCGCCGACATCTCGGCCATTGCCGTCCATCACGGTGCCGCGACCGGAACCGCCTTCGTCACCTATGAGAGCGATGGCAGCCGGCACTTCGTCTACAACATCAAGCAGAGTGCCGCCGGCCTGATCGAGATGGGCGCGGAAGCGCGCGCGCTGCTGGCCGGCGCCGACCATTTTCACGTCATGGGGACATCGCTGTTCTCGCCCGAGGTGATCGAAATTGCCCGCAACGGGATCGAAGCCGTCAAGATGCGCGGCGGCACGGTCTCTTTCGACCCCAACATCCGCAAGGAGATGCTCGATCTACCGGGCATGCGCGACGCCTTGCTCTTCGTGTTGTCAAAGACCGACGTGTTCCTGCCGAGCGGGCCGGAACTCTTCACCTTCGCCGAGGCAAACGACGAGGAAAGCGCGGTACGCGAAATGCTGGACCGCGGCATCTCCACTATCGTCGTCAAGAAGGGCGCGCAGGGCGCCGTCCACTACGCCCAGTCGGGGCGCACAGCCTCACCCGGCTTCGTCGTCGAGGAAATCGATCCGACCGGCGCCGGAGACTGCTTTACCGCGGCCTTTGTCTCCTTCTGGCTGCGTGGAGAGGCACCGGAAAGGGCGCTGCGAATAGCCAATGGCTGCGGCGCGCTGGCGGTGACGAAGAAGGGACCAATGGAAGGCATCGCCTCGCTCGCCACCGTCGAGGCGTTCATCGAAACCGCCCGGACCGGAGCACCGGCATGAGCCAGGCGACCGATCGACTGGCTGGCATCGCCACGCGCCGTGCGGCCGGCGAACGCTGTGGCATCGCCTCGATCTGCTCGGCCCATCCGCTGGTCGTCGAAGCGGCGCTGCGCCACGGCAAGGCGCGCGGCGCCGATGTGCTGATCGAGGCCACCTGCAACCAGGTCAACCACGAGGGCGGCTACACCGGCATGACACCGCGCGATTTCCGCCGCTTCGTCGAGACGATCGCCGGCAAGGCTGGCTTTCCCCTGGACAGGCTGGTGCTCGGCGGCGATCATCTGGGCCCCAATCCTTGGAAGCACCTGCCGGCGCCCGCGGCGATGGAAAAAGCCGCACGCATGGTGGATGCCTATGCCGAGGCCGGCTTCACCAAGATCCACCTGGACGCCAGCATGGGCTGCGCCGGCGAAGGCGCGGCACCGCCCGACGCCACCATCGCCGCGCGCGCCGCCGAACTGGCCGAGGTGGCGGAGGCCGCGGTTGAACGAACAGGCGGCACCAGGCCTGTCTACGTCATCGGCACGGAAGTGCCGGTGCCGGGCGGCGCACAGGAGGCCATGGACCATCTGGCGGTGACGACACCGGAGGCCGCGGGTGAGACGGTTCGCATCCACCACGATGCCTTTAGCCGGCGCGGCCTCGACCAGGCTTTCTCGCGGGCGATCGGCGTCGTCGTGCAGCCGGGCGTCGAATTCGGCAATGCCGAGGTCATCACCTACCGGCCGGAACGCGCCCGGGCGCTTGCCGGCACGCTGCGAGACCTGTCGCAATTCGTCTTCGAGGCCCACTCGACCGACTACCAGCCGGTCATGGCGTTGAGCGCGCTGGTCGACGACGGTTTTGCCATACTCAAGGTCGGGCCATGGCTGACCTTCGCGCTGCGGGAAGCCCTCTACGGCCTGAGCCACATCGCCGACATTCTGGTTCCCGATCCATCGCGGGAAAGCCTGCCGGCGGCCATGGAGCGCGTCATGCTGGCGGCGCCCGGCAATTGGAAGAATTACTATCACGGCTCCGAGGCCAAGCAGCGGATCGAGCGGCATTTTTCCTACAGCGACCGTATCCGCTACTACTGGCCTGCGCCGGCGGCGCGGCAGTCCGTGAACGCGCTGATGCAGGCGCTGGGCGAGCGCGACATCCCCTCACCCCTGATCAGCCAGTATCTCGGCCGCCTCGACAGCGCGGTAGCGAGCGGATCCGTCGCGCCAAAGGCTAGGGAACTCCTCATCGCAGGCGTGACGGACGTTCTCGACATCTATGCCAGCGCAACCGGCTGATCCCGACTTTCATGGCTGTGGCACCAGGGCGCGCGTGGTGCGGCGCAACGCCAGATCGCGATGCGCGTCAGCGGCGGCGTCAAGGGCTCCGGCTATGGTTGCTTCGGCGGCAAGGCCTCGATCGCCGAATTCACCGATTTGCGCCGCGTGACGATCGAGGACCCGGGCCAGCACTATCCGTTCTGCAATGGCCTCGCTTCGGGCAAGTCGCGGCGAAGATCAAACAGCCAGCGACCGTATAAAGCGGACGCTTGCGGATTGTTTCTGGCCAGGGGCCAGCACAATGCAACCGGTGTCGATCTCCTTGTCGCCCCTCCGGTTGAAAGCATCGGTAATGTTGCTGACCGGCTCGGCGCAAAAGAACGGTTCGCCCGGCGGCGTGTAGAGGGCGAGGAAGTCGAGCGGCGCCTCTGCCTCAATGTCCAGCTGCCGCCCGTGTTCGGGCCAGGTGATCCGGGCGCGGCGCGCCCATCCGGTGAAGACCGTGTCGAACTCCACTTCCGATACGTCAAAGCCGATGGATGGATCGGCCCCCACGGGCGGCGGGACATGCCGGATGGGCAGCACCTCCGCATCGGTTTCCCACATGCCTGATACCCGTGCCTGGACATGCGTCCACGGCGTCGACGGGAAGTAAGGATGGAGACCGAGGCCAACCGGCATCGGCGCGTCCGACAGGTTGCGCACGGCAATGGTCATGCAAAGCCTGCCTTCGGCCAGCGAGATCACTTGCTCGGCTTCGTAGCTCCATGGCCAGGAATCGGCGGCGTGGCGATAGCGCAGGACGATCATGCTCGCTTCATGGCTCACGACGGCCCACGGGTGACGCCAGCCATGGCCGTGCTCATGATGTGGATCGTCCGGGGCCGTCGGCAATTGAATGGGGCGCCCCGCGAATTCAAAGCGGCCATTCCTTATGCGGTTGGAATAGGGCACGAGCGGAAAGCAGGCCATGGCGCCGGCATCGCCATGGCCGATCGCCGCTGGGTGAGCCGCACGCAGCCAATCCACGGCCGAACCATCCTGCCACCATCGATACGACGCCAGCGCTCCACCAGCGGCGGGAGCAATTTCGACCGTCGCGATGCCGTCGCTGATCGAGACCAGTTCCGTGTACTGCGCGACGGCCACAGCGAAATTCTTTGTCATCGGCACTCCTCCAATCCCTTGACTCCAATCCCCACGGCTATAAGACATATCATATGAATAGTATGAAGAATAGAAAATCATTCAGCACAGCCCGCACGTCACGAGTCGCGGTCGCGGTTTCCAGCGGTTCCACCGCGCTGCACGCCACGGTCGTCGAGCAGATCGGGCTGCGCATCGTGCAGGGCGACTTCCTGCCCGGCGAGGCGCTGCCTAATGCCGACGATTCCAGCGAGATGCTGGGGGTCAGTCGCACAGTGCTGCGCGAGGCGATCAAGGTGCTGGCGGGCAAGGGGCTGGTCGAATCCAGGCCGAAGACCGGCACGCGGGTGCGTCCTCGCGCCGACTGGAATTTCCTCGACCCCGACGTCCTGTCCTGGCGCTATACCGGCGGTGTCAGTGCGGAGGATGTGCGGGCGCTGTTTGAACTGCGCCGCGCCATCGAGCCGATGTCGGCGGCTCTTGCCGCGCAGCGTGCGACGCCGGCTCAGATCGCCGAGATCCATGCAGCGCTGGCCGAAATGGAAGCACTGAGCGATGACGGAGACCGCTTCGCCAAGCCCGATCTGGTGTTCCACCAGACCATATTGCGCATGACCGGCAACGAGCTGATCGGCTCGCTGGCCGCACTGGTCGAGACCGCGTTGGTAATGAGCTTTCGCCTCTCCAACGACAATCCGGAAGGGCAGCGCCATTCCTTGCCGCTGCACCGGAAAGTCGCCGAGAAGATTGCCGACGGCGACGCCGCCGGCGCGCAAAAGGCATTGCTGGTGCTTATCGACAATGCCGAGGATGACGTGCGCCGCAGCGTCGAGAACCGCAACAAACGCCGCAACGAGCGGGGTCTGCAATCGTGACCGAGACCAAACGCAAATTGCGGTCGGAAGCCTGGTTCGGCGGTGAAGGCAAGAACGCTTTCATGCACCGCAGCTGGATGAAAAACCAGGGCATTCCCGCTGACGCCTTCGACGGCCGCCCGGTCATCGGCATCTGCAACACGTGGTCGGAACTGACCCCGTGCAATGCGCATCTGCGGGCGCTCGCCGATCACGTCAAGCGCGGCGTCTATGAGGCTGGCGGCCTGCCGTTCGAATTTCCCGTGATGTCGCTGGGCGAGAGCAACATGCGCCCCACCGCCATGCTGTTTCGCAACCTTGCCAGCATGGATGTCGAAGAATCCATCCGCGGCAATCCGATCGACGGCGTCATCCTGCTTGTCGGTTGCGACAAGACCACGCCGGCGCTCTTGATGGGGGCTGCCTCGTGCAACCTGCCAACCATCGCCGTCTCCGGTGGGCCGATGCTGAACGGCAAGTTCCGCGGACAGGATATCGGCTCGGGCACGCATGTCTGGAAATTCGCCGAGGAGGTCAAGGCCGGCCGCATGCCGGTCGCCGACTTCCTTGCCGCCGAGCAGGGCCAGAGCCGGTCGGCCGGCAGCTGCATGACGATGGGCACCGCCTCGACCATGGCCAGCATGGTGGAGGCGCTCGGCATCGGCATGCCCGACAACGCCGCGATCCCGGCGGTGGATTCGCGCCGAAGCGTGCTTGCCCAGTTGGCCGGACGGCAGATCGTCGATCTTGTCCACCGCGACGTGACGATTGCAAAGATCCTTACCAGGCAAGCCTTCGAGAATGCCATTCGCGTCAATGGCGCGATCGGCGGCTCGACCAATGCGGTGCTGCATCTGATCGCCATCGCCAACCGGGTTGGTGTCGATCTCGGCCTCGATGACTGGGACCGCCTTGGCCGCGGCGTGCCAACCATTGTCGACCTGATGCCGTCGGGCCGGTTCCTGATGGAAGATTTCTACTATGCCGGGGGGCTAGCTGCGGTCATGGCGTCGCTTGATGAAGTGGGGCTTCTTCATCGCGACGCCATGACCGTCAGCGCCAAGACCATCGGTGAACTGATCGACGGCGCGCCCAACTATAACCGTGAGGTCATACGGCCGCTGCGCGAGCCGCTGACCAAGGAGGGCGGCATCTCGATCCTGCGTGGCAATCTGGCGCCCAACGGAGCGGTCATCAAGCCGTCCGCGGCAACGCCCGAACTGATGCAGCATCGCGGCAAGGCGGTCGTTTTCGAGAACATCGAGCATTACCATGCCCGCATCGACGATCCGGAGCTGGATATCGACGCCTCCTCGGTGATGGTGCTGAAGAATTGCGGACCGCGCGGTTATCCCGGGATGGCCGAGGTCGGCAACATGCCGCTGCCAACCAAGCTGCTCAGAGAAGGCGTTTCCGACATGGTGCGCATTTCGGACGCGCGCATGAGCGGTACCGCCTACGGCACGGTGGTGCTGCATGTGGCGCCGGAGGCCGCGGCCGGTGGTGTGCTGGCCCTGGTGCGCGACGGCGATCTCATCGAGCTCGACGTCGCCGGCCGCCGTCTCGAGCTTTTGGTTTCGGACGAGGAACTGGCGATCCGCCGCCGTGACTGGAAGCCGCCGGAGCCGCCGCAGGGTGGCTACCAGAGCCTCTATGTCGAGCGCGTGCTGCAGGCCGACAAGGGCTGCGACTTCGACTTTCTCGTCGGTCGGCGCGATGCCGGCATTCCCCGGCATTCCCATTAGAGAGGGGCGCGATGACGGATCAGATCGGCAGCTACGCGACCTACCCCAGCCTGAAGGGCCGCAGCGTGTTCATAACCGGCGGCGGCAGCGGCATCGGTGAAAGCCTGGTGCGCCATTTCTGCGCGCAAGGCAGCCGCGTCGCCTTCGTCGATCTGGCCGAGGAGCCTTCACGGCGCCTGGTCGATACGATCGCGGCCGAAGGGCATGCCGCGCCGCTGTTCATTCCCTGCGACCTGCGCAATGTCGAGCAGCTGCAGGCGGCGACCGTCGAGGCGATGCGGCACAACGGTCCGATCCAGGCGCTGTGCAACAATGCCGGCAATGACGACCGCCACCAGACCAAGGACGTCACGGTGGCCTATTGGGACGACCGCATGGCGGTCAATCTGCGCCACCAGTTCTTCGCCGCCCAGGCGGTGCGCCCGCAAATGGGCTCGCTGGGCGGCGGCTCGATCATCAATTTCGGTTCCATTACCTGGATGGTCGGCGATCCCGACTGCCCTGCCTATGTCACCGCGAAAGCCGCTGTCTACGGCATGACGCGGGCGCTGGCCCGCGAACTCGGCCCCGAGCGCATCCGCGTCAACTGCATGGTGCCTGGCTGGGTGATGACAGAGCGCCAGATGCGGCTATGGCTGAACCCCGCCGGCGAACGCCAGATCGCGGAGCGGCAGTGCCTGCCCGACCGGCTGCAGCCATCCGACATTGCGCGCATGGCGCTGTTCCTCGCCGCCGACGACAGCCTGATGTGCACGAGCCAACAGTTCATCGTCGACGCGGGCTGGGTGTGACCGGTACGGCCCCTAGGGAAGAAAGGTATTTCATGCGTCTTGTTCAGTACACAACGATCGATGGCGGCAGGCGGGTCGGCCGCGTTTCCGATGACGGCAATCGCCTGCATCCACTCGACAAGACAAGCACCGTGCTGGAGCTCGCCGAAGCGGCGGTCGCCCAGGGTGCATCGATCGCGGCGCTGGTGGAGAAGCGGACGGGTGCGGCCACGATCGACTATGGCGAACTGCTGCGCGGTGGCCGCGTGCTCGCTCCCGTCGACCATCCGGAACCGGCGCGCTTCCTGGTCACCGGAACCGGCCTCACCCACACCGGAAGTGCCGCCGCGCGCGACAAGATGCATGTGCTGACCCATGGCGAGGACGCCGAGGAATCGGATTCGCTGAAGATCTTCCGCATGGGCCTGGAAGGCGGCAAGCCCGGCGCCGGCAAGATCGGCATCCAGCCCGAATGGTTCTTCAAGGGCGTCGGCACCTGTGTCGTGCCGCCTGGCGCCGATCTGCCGATGCCTGCCTTCGCGAAAGCCGGCGCCGAAGAAGCCGAGATCGTCGGCCTTTACCTCAATGGGCCGGATGGCCGCCCCTATCGCATCGGCTATGCGCTGGGCAACGAATATTCCGACCATGTGACGGAGGCCGAGAACTACCTCTATCTCGCCCACTCGAAACTCCGCTCCTGCTCGATCGGACCGGAGCTTCTGATCGGCGACCTGCCCGAAGAAGTGCGTGGCCATTCCCGCATTCTGCGCGACGGCACTGTTATCTGGGAACAGGAATTCCTGTCGGGCGAAGCGCACATGTCGCATTCGATCGCCAATCTCGAACACTTCCATTTCCGCTACCCGATGCACCGCAGGGCGGGCGACCTGCACGCCTATTTCTTCGGAGCGGCGGTGATGAGCTACGCCTCCGGCGTCAAGACGGCTTCCGGCGACGAGTATGAAATCCAGACACAGACATTCGGCAAGCCGTTGCGCAACCGGATGGTGTCGGTGCCGGACGAGGGACTGGTCGCCGTCACCCAGCTGTGACGGCGATAGCCCCGGAAATTACGGTCCACCAGAACGACAATGGGAGATTAAAAATGGGACTGAAGAAAGCGTTTCTGAGACTAGCGACCATCGGGCTCGGCATCGGCCTGATGACGTCGGCGGCGCTGGCCGCGAACCTTCGCGTGCTGGCCTGGGACGGTTATGCCGACCCGGACTGGGTGAAGGACTTCACCGCCGCCACCGGCATCGGCGTCGATGTCGTCTTCATCGGCAGCGATGACGAAATCTGGGCCAAGATCAAGGGCAGCGAAGGGCAGGACTTCGACGTCTTCGCCGTCAACACCGCCCAGTTGCAGCGCTACATCAAGGCCGATCTGGTGTCGCCGATCGACATCACCAAGCTGCCGAACCAGAAGGACGTGCTGCCGCGCTTCCGCGATCTGTCTCAGGTCAGCGGCGACACCAAGGACGGCAAGGTCTATGGTATTCCATTCTGCTTCGATTCCATCGGGCTGATCTACGACACCGACAAGGTCAAGCCGGCGCCGACCTCGATGTCCGTCCTGTGGGATCCGGCCTACAAGGGCAAGATCCTCGCCTACGACAATGGCGAGCACAATTTCTCGTTCACCGCGCTGACGCTCGGCTACAAGGATCCGTTCAACCTCGACGAAAAACAAATGGCGGCGGTCAAGGCCAAGCTGGTCGAGCTCAAGCGCAATGTGCTGAGCTTCTACACCACCGCCGACGAGGCGCAGCAGATCTACCAGAACAATGATGTTGCGCTGATCTGGGCCAATTATGGCCAGCAGCAGGTGAAGGCACTGCAGAAGATCGGCGCCCATGTCGCCTACGTCAATCCGAGCGAAGGCGCGCTTGCCTGGCTCGACAACTGGGTGATCTCCAAGGGTGTCCGCGACAATGCCGCGGCCGAGAAATGGATCGACTTCATGCTGACGAAGAAGGTCAGCGGCGCGCTTTCCGAGCGCACCGGATTCGGCAACACGGTGGTCGAGTCGAGCAGTGCGGGCGGCAACGACAAGCTGGTCTGGCTCAACAATGTCGAGGATCCGCTCAAGCGTTCGGACTTGTGGAACGAGGTCAAGGCGACGCCCTGATCCCTTCCGCGCCTGACTTCGAAGGACCCGGCGGTCCGGACGTTCCGGACCGCCGAAGCGTATGCGAGAATATCCCATGAGCCAGAACACCGACCTCTTGACGCTGCGGTCCGTCTCGAAATCCTACGGCACGGTTCCCGTGCTGCACGGCATCGACCTGTCGCTCCGGGACGGTGAGTTCCTCACCGTCCTTGGGCCGTCGGGTTCGGGCAAGACCACGGTCCTGCGGCTGATCGGCGGGCTGGAGCCGCTGACGTCCGGCGAGATCCGGCTGGACGGCCAGGACATCAGCCGCATGCCGATCAACAAGCGGCCGTTCAACACGGTGTTCCAGGACTATGCGCTGTTCCCCCATATGACCGTCTCCGGCAATGTCGGCTATGGGCTTTCGGTGCGCCATATCAAGCGCAAGGAGATCGCCAGCCGCGTGGCGCAAGCCCTCGATCTGGTGCAGCTCGGACGTTTCGCCGAGCGCTTTCCGGCACAGCTTTCCGGCGGCCAGCGCCAGCGTGTCGCGCTCGCCCGGGCGCTGATCTGCCAGCCGCGCCTGATCCTGCTCGACGAGCCGCTGGCGGCACTCGATCTCGAATTGCGCCGGCAGATGCAGGAGTTCCTGAAATCCATCCAGCGCGAGATCAAGACCACCTTCCTGTTCGTCACCCACGACCAGGAAGAAGCGATCGGCATGGCCGATCGGATCTGCGTCATGCAGGCCGGCCATATCCGCCAGCTCGGCACGCCGCATGAGCTCTACTACAAGCCGAATTGCGAATTCGTGGCGCGCTTCTTCGGCGAGAACAATCTGGTGGCCGGAAAACTCGGTCCGGTGCAAGGCGAGCAGCGACCGATCGAGACGACACTTGGACGGCTGGTGTGCTCGATCAGCGACCAGCCGCATCTGAAGATTGCCCCGGATGGCGCCGCGGCTTTCGCGGCGTTCCGCCCCGAAGCCTTGCATCTCGCGGACGCCCGTGATGGCGCCAATCGCTTTTCCGGTGCCATTGCCGATCTCGCCTTTGCCGGCTCGTCGACGGTCGCCACGATCATGGCGGGTGCGGACGATGCCGCGCAGCGCCTGCGGCTGCGCATGCCGAGCCGGATCGACGGCAGCATCTTGAAATCCGGCGAGACGGTCTGGCTTTCGTTTGCGCCGCATGAAGGCCATCTGGTGCTGGCATGAGCGGAACCGGCTCGACACACGCCGCGCAACGGCGACTGTCAGGGCTGGTGACGGTGCTGGCATTCGCCTTGCCGGTTATCTTCGTCCTCGTGCCGCTGGCAATCTTCCTGGTCTACAGTTTCTTCAGCGTCGACCAGGGTACGATCGTCCATACACCGACGCTCGGCAACTATGTCAGGTTCTTCACCGACCCGATCTTTCTGCCGGTGTTCTGGAACACCATCGTGCTGTGCGTATCGGTGGCCGTCATCTGTATCCTTCTCGCCTATCCCGCCGCCTGCTTCCTGACGACGCTGAAAGGGCGGTGGCGCTATGCCCTGCTGATGTTGCTGCTGGTGCCACTGCTGATGAGCTACGTCATCAAGATCTACGCGATCCGCAGCATCCTCGGCCTCAACGGCTTCCTCAACAACGCGCTGGTGGCGCTCGGCATCCTGGATCAGCCGTCGACGCTTTTCGTCTTCAACATGAACGCCATCCTCTTGACGCTCAGCCTGCTTTTGATCCCGTTCGCCATCCTGCCGATCTTCCTGTCGCTGGAGCGGATTCCGCAGACCTTGCTGCGCGCCTCGGATGACCTGGGCGCCAGCAGCCTGCAGACATTCCTGCGCATCACCTTGCCGCTGAGCCTGCCCGGCGTCGCCTCGGCGGCGAGCTTCGTCTTCGTACTGGCGATCGGCGATTTCCTGACACCGCAGATGGTCGGCGGGATCAGCGGCTTCACCTTCGGCCGCATCCTCTACAGCCAGTTCGGCACGGCCTATAACTGGCCGTTCGGCGCCGCGCTGTCGGTGGCGCTTGCGATCGTGGTGATCGCCGCCATTCTCATTGGCGAACGGTTCGGGCGCAGCCGGGGGACGTCGGTATGAGCGCGCTGCCCCGGCCGTCCACCATCTTCCTGGCCGCGATTACGACGCTGGTCGCGGTGCTGCTCTACAGCCCACTGTTCGTGCCGATCGTGTCGTCGTTCTTCACCATTTCGCATGGCAATGTCGACTGGTCGTCGCCGACCTTTTCGACCTATGTGGCGCTGGCTGAAAACCATGACATCCTGACCGCGTTGCGCACCACGCTGATCGTCGGCGTCTGTACCGTGATCCTGTCGGTGGTCAGCGGGACGCTGCTGGCGCTCTACTATCACGGCCGCCGCTCGGGACGTTCGGTTCTGCAGTTCATCATCTTCCTGCCATTCCTGATGCCGCCTATCATCAGCGGCCTGGCGCTGCTGATCTTCTTCCGCGAGATCGGCCTCGAACGCTCGCTGCTGACGGTTGTCATCGGCCACACCGTGTTCGTGCTGGCGATCGTCTACCGCACTGTGCTGATGCGGCTGCAGTCGATGAGCCGCACGCTGGTCGAAGCCTCCTACGATCTCGGCGCCAGCGGTTGGCAGACCTTCTGGCGCATCATCCTGCCGAACCTGTCGAGCGCCATGGTCGGCGGCGCCATCCTGGCCTTCGCGCTGTCGTTCGACGAGACGATGATCACCATCCTGGTCACCGGCACGCAAAGCACGCTGCCGGTCCGGCTGTGGGCGATGATGCGGCTAGGCTTCTCGCCCGACATCAACGCGCTGGTGGCGCTGATCCTGATGTTCACCGTGCTGCTGTGCGTGCTCGCCGCCCGTTTTCTCATTCCCAGGCAAATGGCGACGGAACGTACCTGAGTTTCAAGCGGTTGGGTCAAGGTCGAAGACTCGTCCGGGATTGAGGATGTTCTTCGGATCGAGCGCCGTCTTCAGCCGCCGCATCGTGGCGATCTCGGCGTCACTGCGCACCAGATTCAGCCACTGCTTCTTGTCGAGGCCGATGCCATGCTCGGCCGACACGCCACCTCCGGTCGCCGCCACGCCGCGATAGATGATACTGTAGGCCGCCGCCGGGTCCGCCGTCAGCACCTGATAGTGCAGGTTGCCGTCCCCGAGATGGCCGAAGACGTAGATGTCGGCACCGGGATCGACCGCGCGGATGGCGGCATCCGCTTCTTGCAGGAACGCCCCCATTCGCGCCAACGGGATGCTGATGTCGACGCCGATCAGGCCTTTCATCGAAAACAGGACGCGGTTGGCGTCCTCCCGCACATCCCACAGCGCGCGGAATTCGCGCGGCGATTGGGAGACGACAACATCGTCGACGACGCCGTCCTCGACCGCCTGCATCAAGACCTCGGCGAAGCGCTCGCCGTCACGTTCTGGCTCACTGCCCTGGATTTCGGCCAGCACATAGACGGGTGATCCGGCCGGAAGCGGCGCCGGCATGGCCATGCTGGCGACCATGACGTCATAGAGCGGCGCGATATTGACCTCATAGGCGGACAAAAGCGGGCCGAGCTTTTGCCGCAGCAGCCCAAGCAGGCCAATCGCCGCATCGAGCGAAGGCAGCGCGCAGAAGGCGTTCACCTCGGATGCGGGCTTGGGATGCAGCCGGAGCGCGGCGCGGGTGACGACGCCAAGCGTCCCTTCCGCGCCGATGAAGAGTTGGCCGAGGTCGTAGCCGGAATTGTCCTTGGGCAGGCCCTTGAGCGACGTCAGCACGGTGCCATCCGCGAGTACCGCCTCCAGCCCCAGCACCTGTGCCCGGTACATGCCATAACGCAGCACGCGGATGCCGCCGGCATTGGTGGCGATGTTGCCGCCGACCGTGGCGGAGCCGCGCGCGCCGATATCGACGCCGAACATCAGCCCGGCGCCGTCGGCCGCTTCCTGCACCGATTGCAGCGTCGCGCCAGCTTCGGCGACGATGGTGGCGGTTTGACGATCCGGGGCGGCTAGGCCGGTCATGCGTTCCAGCGATAGCACGACCTCGCCCGGCTGGACGCGCGCGCCACCGGCCAGCCCGGTGCGCCCGCCCTGGACGACGACCGGCTGGCCAAGAGCGTTGCACGCGGCGAGTGCCGCCGCGACACCCTCGGCATCGCGCGGGCGCAGCACGGCTTCGGGAAGCACGCCGAGCTTGCCGTCGGGATCGTCACGATAGCGCTGGTCCACGTCGGAGCCGGCGAGCATGCCGCCCGCGCCCAGCCTGTTGCCAAGCGCGGAGAGCAGCCGTTGTGTTTCAGGCGACATCCGGCTCAGGGGCCTGCGTGACAGGGCGCAGCGTCAGCATCCAACAACCGGATCGCCCGATGAGTATCCTTGTCCAGCACGCTCGCCATCCCCTGAACTGCAGCCAGCCGATCCTAATCGCGCCCGCTTGTCGTGCAAGCGATATCGAGCTGTCTCAGACTATGCCGGCATCGATCGCGATGGGCGAGATCGATGCCGGAAGTACAGCGTCGGCTTACTGAAGCTTGGCCTGCAGCGCGTTGACGTCGTCGGTGGTCATTTCACCATCAGTCGTCACCTTGCCGTCGGCGATCTTCCACAGCCGGAACGGGCCAGTGATGTCGCCAAACTTGTCGAAGGCGACGGGACCGATGACGCCTTCATAGCGGATCGGCTTGCCGTCCTTGATCAGGCCGAGCGCCTTGGCGAATTCTTCCTTGCCGGCATAAATCGACGTGCCGGCGGGATCGACTGCCTTGTACATGGCGTCCTTGATCTTGGCCGGGTCCTCGGAGCCGGCAATCGCGATGGCGAGCCCGACAATGGCGCCGGCATCATAGGAGCGGTCTGCCGCGGGATTTGACGGTTCGATGCCGGAAAACGCCTTGTAGTTCTTGGTGAAATACTCCGTCGAGGCGGTCGGGCTTGTGCCGGAAGACGTGCCATAGGCGTCCTTCAGATAATCGGCGCCGACGGACTCGATGAAATCGGGGCTGTTCATGCCGTCATTGAGCAGGAATTTCTGCACGCCGCCCTGCGAAATCCAGGTGCGGGCGATGGTGGCGCCGTCGACGGGCGTGCTGACCAGGTACAGTCCATCCGGTTCGCCACCCATCGCCGCGGTGACTTCCGAGGCGTAGCTCGACTGCTTCTCGTTGTAGGGCGTGTCGGAGACGATGGTGCCGCCGAGCGCTTTGTAGGCACGCGAGAATTCGGCCACCATGTTGACGCCGAAGTCGTTGTTGACGTGGATGATCGCCAGCTTCTTGAAACCCTTGTCGACGGCATATTTGGCGGCGGCCACGCCCTGCAGCGCATCCGAGGTGATGGTGCGGAAAAAAATACCGTTGGTCTTGCCGTCGCGGCCGAGTGTCGTCAGCGTCGGCGAGGACGACGCCGGCGAGACCTGGACGATCTTGGCCGGCGCGGTCACCGAGGTCAGGATCGGGATCGACACCGAGGAGATGATGCCGCCGATGATCACAGGCACTTTCTTGACCTGCACCAGCTGGGTGGCGGCATCGACCGCGATGTTGCCCTGGCTCTGGCTGTCGCGCGTGTCGGTGACGAGATCGCAGCCGCGCACGCCGCCGGCTTGGTTGATGTCGCGGAAGGCCATTTCGACCGATTTGGCGCCGGCCTGTCCGTATTCGCCGGCCGGACCGGTCAGTTCCATGACGAGACCGACGGTGATCTTGCAGTCGGCGGCCTGTGCGGCACCCGCCATCGTCACGAGAGCAAGTGCCGTGGTGAGCTGGAGTAACGTCTTTCTCATTGTTGTTCCCCTTGAGTTACACGAACTGATTTGACGTCTGGAAAGTCTCAGTGTTCCGGCGCCTGCAGCCAGGTTTCATGCAGATGCCGCCATTGGACGCCGTTGGGCGCCGATGAACGGGTGGTGAAGACCGCGCTCGACTGGCGGCGGCTGTGCTTGCCCGCGCGCAGCTGCGCCTCGACATAGAGGACGACGATCGTATCGCCATTCTGCCAGCCGGGCCGGATGTCCTCGATCGAGATGGCAAAGCCGTCGTCGCAAGTGGCGCGGCTGGAGCGCACATGGTCGATCACGGCATCGCGGTCGAGGATCTGGCCGCCCGGTGCGATCATGGTCAGGCCTTCACCCATGACGGCTTCGAAGCGGCCGAAATCCACCTTGTCGGCGCGCGAGGCGACGAACCAGTCGACGAAAAAGCGATGCAGGGCGACGACTTCGGCGCTGGCCTGCGAAAACAGCCTGTCGTCGATGGTCTTCATATCCGGCCCGCGTTGAGATTGTAGTGCATGATCGAGCCGTGGCGGCCGTGGCGATCGCGCTCCAGCGTGTAGACATCTCCCTCAAGGCCATTGCCCCTCGCTATCACGGCTGCAATCCGCGCACGGTCATCGGCGTCGAGTGCGACATCCATGATCTTGGCGTTGGCCAGCGCATGCGCCTGGTTGCGGGCACCGACGATGACCGCGGCCACTCGCGGCTGCTCCAGCACCCAGGCGCTGGCGATGGTGGCGATGTCGGCGGCGTGGCGGTCGCCCACCGCCTTCAGTGCGCGAAGCAGTTGCTGGAACAGGTCCCAGCCGCCGAAATCGTCGATGATCAGCTTGTATTTGACCAGCGAGCGGTTTTCGAGCGGCGTGCCGGGTTCGGCGACACCAAGCCATTTGTCGCTGAGAAAGCCGCCGGCCACAGAACCGTAGCAGAGGAAGCTGACGCCGTTTTCCTCCGCAAGCGTCGCGAGCCTGTTCGCCGGACGCTGGTCGAGCACCGAATATTGCAGCTGCTGGCTGACCAACGGGATGCCGGCTGACAGGATTTCGGCAAGCCGGGGCGTATCGAAATTGGTGGTGCCGAGATTGCGCAGCTTGCCCTCGCGCCGAAGCTCGTTGAGCCAACCCATCGCCTCGACATAGCGCGGCTGCGCATAATCCCACCAGTGAAACTGCACGAGGTCGAGCCGCTCGGTCTTAAGCCTGCGCAGCGACTGGTCGACGATGCCCCTGATATAGTCGCGGCTGATCGTAGCGAGCCGTTCAAGGTCGGGCACCAGCTTGGTGTGCACCTTCATTTTGGCGGCTGCATCGAGACCGCGCTCATTGGCCAGCCGCAAGCGCGCGGCGCCGATCAATTCCTCGACGCCGGTGTAGATATCGGCGCAGTCATAGGTCCAGATGCCGGCATCGAAGGTGGCTATCAGGTCGCTCACGGCCTGGCTGCGATCGATGGCGCCATGGCCGCCGGCCAGTTGCCAGCCACCGCGTATGACGCGCGAAATCGTGTAGCCCGGGCTGAGCTCGAATGTCTTGGCGGTCATGTCAGGTCATTCCCTTTCGGCAGCGGCACGGCCGTGGTTTCGGCATGGCTGAATCGCCGCTTGGCCAGCCTGACGATCCGCAGCCTGCTGGCGCAGTTGGGATCGGGACAGGCGATCTCCGCGTCCGAGGTCATCCAGTCGTTCGGGTGGGTCGGGCGCTGCTTCGCCGCCAGGAGCGGCAGCACCGCCGAGATCGAATAGATCGAAAAGCCCTGCCCGGCCGGCATCGACAGCATCTCGCCCTTGAGCTCGAAATAGTCGCCGGCCCTGGCGCCGCAATAGATCGGCTTGCCCCGCGGAATGACCGCCTCGACGCGGAGATCGAAGAGTTCGAAACTGTCGTCAGCCATTTCAGGCCTCCACCAGGCTGAAGGTGATGTCGCAGGCGCCGTTGCGGCGGATGATGCCGCAGGCAGCCGCGAATTGATCGCGCTCCTCGGGCTTCACCTGCGCGACGACGCTGCCGGCCAGCCAGCCGATCGGGAACAGCAGACGCGCGCCCTGCCCATAGAACAGGCCGATGTCGAAGATGGCATTGGGGTTGCCGCCCCACATGCGCGGCGGCACGTAGGACAACACGATGTCGCCCGGCTGCGGCGTCAGGGTCGCGTTCTCCGCCGGCAGCGGCTGGGCATAGGCCTGCCCCTCGAGATCGGCTGATGGAACCGGAGAGGAGATCTCAGGTCCCGTCCACATGGCGTGAATGGCGGGGACGACACGTGGCGTGGCGAGATAGGCTGTGAGAAAGGCCGCATTCTCCGGCGCCTTTTCCGGCAGCAGCAGCGCAGTGACGGAAAGCTTGGAGCAGGGCTCGCTGATCCTGATGGAGGTCATATCTGGCCTTTCGCGGCGGCGGATTGCAGTTTGCTGCGCAGGAAGGTGAAGGGCCGGCTGATGTCGGCGACCAGTGCTTCGCGCGCCGCCCGAGCATCCTGCGTGGCCAGCGCCTCGACGATGCGGCGGTGATACTGGGCGGTGTCGACCTCGCCGGCTTCCGAGAAAGCGTAGATGGCGACGCGGATGCATGGACCTGATTGCAGCCACAGGCTCTCGATCATCGGGATCAACACGGCCGAGCCGCAGGAGCGATAGATCTCGAAGTGAAAGCTCTGGTTGAGCGTCACTTCGCGGTCGACATCCTTCTTGTGTTTCAGCGCCCGCATCTCGTCCCACTCCCCGAGAATGGTTTCGATGGTGGAGATCTGGCGCGGCCCCATGCGGGCGGCGGCCAGCGCGATCGCCTCGCCCTCGATCAGGACGCGGGCGCGCAGGAGATCGTCGAGGCGCTCCAGCGTGATTGGCGGCACGCGCACCGAGCGGTTGGGCAGCGCCTCCAGCGCCTTCTCCGTGATCAGGCGGCCAAGCGCCTCGCGCACCGGCATGGTCGAAGTGACCAGCGCATCGGCCAGACCGCGGATGGTCAGCACCTGGCTTGGTTCGAACAGGCCACCGATCAAGGCGCGACGCAGTTCGGAATAGACGCGATCCTGCACCGTCTCGCGGCCGACCGGCGCGAGCTGGGCCGCGATCGCCTCGTTGTTTTTTTCGATGGCAGCCTTTTGCATGAAATTCCGTTCTCGGCGGGTTTTCGGCTTGCAGATGAAATTAAAGCCGAATAGCGTGATCAAAGCAAGTGTGATCACAAATCATAATCAGAAGAACGGCGACGACCGTCTTCGGCCAGAGGGTTTGATGAGCGAGGCAGCGGAAAGGCAGGGGAAGGAGACCCTTGTCCCGGTTCTGACGGCAAGCAACGTCGTCAGGCGGTTCGGCGGCCTTGTCGCCGTCAACAATGTCTCGTTTCATGTCAAAGCGGGCGAAATCCTTGGCCTGATCGGACCCAACGGGGCCGGCAAGACGACCAT
The DNA here is from genome assembly GCF_006442175.1 of Mesorhizobium sp. B2-3-14. Lineage (NCBI taxonomy): Bacteria > Pseudomonadati > Pseudomonadota > Alphaproteobacteria > Hyphomicrobiales > Phyllobacteriaceae > Mesorhizobium > Mesorhizobium sp. B2-3-14. The sequence continues at coordinate 279,479 of NZ_VFVP01000005.1, forward strand.
GTTCGACCTGCTCGCAGGCAGCATCCTGCCGACCAGCGGCGACATCCTTCTCAACGGCACGCGCGTCTCCGGCGAAGCCGCTCATTTGCGCATCGGCCGAGGGCTCGGCCGCACCTTCCAGATCCCGCGCCCGCTGCCCAATCTGACGCTGATCGAAAACATCATGCTCGCGGCACAGGGTCAGGCCGGCGAAAAGCTGCTGGCTAACTTCCTCACGCCGTGGCGGGTGGCGGCACAGGAAAAAGCCGCCCGGACGAAAGCCCTCGAGCTGCTCGAACTCGTCACCCTCAGCCATCTCGCCCATGAGCCGGCGCGCGTGCTGTCCGGCGGCCAGCGCAAGCTGCTCGAACTTGCCCGGGTCATGATGGCCGACCCGGCGATCATCCTGCTTGACGAACCCGCCGCCGGCGTCAACGCGACGCTGCTCGAAGTCATCATCGACCGCATCCGCGACATCAACGCGCGCGGCATCACCTTCCTGCTGATCGAGCACAACATCGACATGGTGACGCGGCTCTGTCACCGTGTCCTTGTCATGGCGAGCGGCCAACTGCTGAGCGAAGGCACGGCGGAAGAGGTCGCTCGCGACCCGCGCGTCATCGAGGCCTATCTCGGAGGCACCGCATGAGCGAGACCGTCCTCGATGTGCGCGACCTCGAAGCCGGCTATGAGCCCGGCGTGCCGATCGTGCGCGGCGCCTCGATCACCGTCGACAGAGGCGAGATCGTCGTCGTGCTCGGCCCCAACGGCGCTGGCAAGTCGAGCTTCATCAAGGCGATCGCCGGCCTCGTGCCGATCACCGGCGGCACGGTGCTGCTGGACGGCAGGGACATCACCGCCGCGCCCGCCCACACCATGGTGCGGCTTGGCCTCGCCTTCGTGCCGCAGACCGAGAACATCTTTCCGCTGATGTCGGTGGAGGACAATCTCAAGGTGTCCTGCGGCATCCTTGAGCGGCGCGACATCCCGGCCCGCATCGAGGAAATGTACGCAGCCTTCCCCGACCTTGTCCGCCAGCGCCGCACCGCCGCCGGCAATCTGTCGGGAGGCCAGCGGCAGATGCTTGCCGTGGCGCGGGCGCTGATCGTCCATCCCAAGGTGCTGGTGCTGGACGAGCCGTCCGCCGGCCTGTCGCCGAAGTTCGTCGCGATGGTATTCGAGATGCTGGCCGGCATCCGCAAGTCCGGAGTCACCATCCTTTTGGTCGAGCAGAATGCCAAGGCAGCGCTTGCCATCGGCGACCGCGCCTATGTGCTGGCCGAAGGCAAGGACCGGCACGAAGGCATAGCCTCCGAATTGTGGAACGACCCTGTCGTCGCCGAACTCTATCTTGGCCAGCGCCCTTCTCACGTAGGTAAGGGAGGCGCGGCATGAGCCTGCAATTCATCGTCGACGGATTGCTGACCGGCTCGATGATCGGCCTCGGCGCCATCGGCGTGACGCTCACCTATTCGATCCTGCGTTTCTCCAACTTCGCCCATGGCGACTTCATGGCCTGGGGCACCTATGCGACGCTGGCCGTGGTCAGTGCCATCGGTGCGATGTTCGGCAAGGTGGCACCGATCGGGCCGCTATCCTTCGGCTGGCCGCTTCTTGTTGCCCTGATCGTCGGCATGGCATTCACCGCCTTGCTCGCACTGCTGCTCGACAAGATCCTGTTTTCGCGGCTGCGCTCGCAGGGCCAGGCGATCATCGTGGTGATGGCGAGCTTCGGCGCCTCGATGGCGCTACGCAGCCTGCTCGAATTCACCTTCACCTCACGGCCGACCTATTTCAGCCGGGCGATCCAGATCGCCATGCCGGTCGGCTTCGGCATCCGCATCACGCCCGACCAGATCGCATTGCTCGTGTTGACCGCCATACTCGTGCTCGGCGTGCATCTGTTGATGACGCGCACGCAGACTGGCCGCGCCATGCAGGCCTTGAGCCAGAACGCGGCACTGGCCCGCGTCGTCGGGATCGACGTTGCCAGCGTGGTGCGGGTGACGTGGATCATCGGCGGCGCGCTCGCCTGCGTGGCTGGCGTGATGATCGGCATCCTGGTGCAGATCCGCCCGTTCATGGGCTTCGACATGCTGCTGCCGATGTTCGCCGCCGCCATCCTCGGCGGCATCGGCAGCATCCCGGGCGCGGTGCTCGGCGGCCTGATCATCGGTCTCGCCGAAGCCGGCGCGGTGCAGCTGATCGGCGCCGAATGGCGCGCCGCCGTTTCCTTCATCATCCTGATGGCTGTGCTGTTCGTGCGGCCGATCGGCCTTTTCGGAGTTCGGGAAAGATGATCGATCTGGTCGGATACGGCGCCTTCTTCCTGACCACGGCGCTGATCTTCTCACTGGTCACGCTGGGGCTCAACCTGCAATGGGGCCTGACCGGCCTGTTCAATGTCGGCCTGGCGGGCTTCGTCGCCATCGGCGCCTACACCTCGGCGCTGCTGACGACACCGGACGATCCCGCGCGGCTCGGCGGCTTTGGCCTGCCCATCCTCGCCGGCTGGGTGGGTGCCATGATCGTTGGCGGCATTGCGGCCGCGCTTACCGGCATGGCGACGTTGCGTCTTAGATCCGACTATCTGGCGATCACCACCTTCGGCGTGGCCGTCGTCGTGCAATTGGTCGCGCTCAACGCGCAGAAACTGACCGGCGGACCTTTCGGCATCGGCTTCATCCCGCGCCCCTTCGGCGGCCTGGCGGAGACGCCGCTGCTGTTCAACCTGTCGAACCTCGCCGTCGTCTGTGCTGTGACGCTGATTGCCTATCTCGCCTTGGAGCACCTGTCGCGCAGTCCGTGGGGCCGTGTGCTGAAGGCGCTCCGCGAAGACGAGCGGGCGGCGATTTCTCTCGGCAAGAGCGCGCGCTTCTACCGCGTCCAGGCGTTTGCCGTCGGCGGCGCCATCATGGCGCTGGCCGGCGCGCTGCAGGCGCATTTCACCGGCTTCATCGCGCCGGACAATTACCTGCCGATCCTCACCTTTCAGGTCTGGGTGATGCTGATCGTCGGGGGCTCGGGCAGCAATCTCGGCGCGGTCATCGGCAGTGTCCTGGTCTGGGGGATTTGGGCCGGATCGGGCACGCTGACCAGCGTGTTCTTCCCGCCCGAGCAGCAGGCGCGCGCCGCCTCGCTGCAGATCGTCGCCATCGGCGTGATGCTCTGCGTGATCCTGCTGATGCGGCCGAACGGATTGTTCGGCGACAGGCCGCTGCGGACGCGCTTCGGCAAGCGCAAGCGGATCGCCACGGACAAAAGCGGTTCCGGTTCATGAATGCCCTGGTCCGGCAGAGTGCGAACGGCACTTCGCTTTGGCATGCCATCAGCCGCGATCGCCGCAAGCGGCCTGCGCTGAGTGGCAACCTCGATGTCGACCTTGCCATTGTCGGCGGCGGATTTTCTGGCCTTTCAACCGCATTGCACGCCGCCGGAAAAGGACTTTCCATCACCGTTCTCGAAGCCGAGATCATCGCCTGGGGCGCGACCGGCAGGAATGCCGGTTTCGTCGTGCCGAACTTCGCCAGGATGGATCCCGATGGCATCCTCGCGCATCTTGGCCCCGAGCGCGGCGAACGGCTCATCGATTTTGCCGCCGGCAGTGCCGACCTCGTCTTCGGATTGATCCGGCGGCACGGCATCGACTGCGACGCGGTGCAGAACGGATGGATCCAGCCGGCGCACTCGCCGGCGGCCCTGGAGAAGGTCAAATCCCGCGCGGACCAATGGGCGCGGCGCGGCCGGCCTGTCGTAACCCTGGATCGGCAAGAGGTCGAAGCGCTGACCGGCGCACGCGGCTATGTCGGTGGCTGGATGGATCGATCCAGCGGCGTGCTCAATCCGGTCGCCTATGCGCGGGGGCTCGCCGATGCGGCGGAGAAGGCCGGCGCGAAGATTTTCGAGCACACGCCGGTCACCTCGATCGATCGCGTCGCCGATGGTTGGGCACTTCAAACACGGTTGGGCCTGGTACGCGCGGCCAAGGTGCTGATCGCTACCAACGCCTATGGCGGGTCGCTCGATCCGTTGCTGCGGCGAACCTATATTCCGCTGAAGGTCTTCCAGATCGCGACCGCGCCCCTGCCGCATGAAATCCGAACGCGTCTGCTGCCTGGCGGACAAGGCGTCGGCGACACCAGGCGCAACCTCTTCACCTTTCGCTTCGACGCCGACAACCGGCTGATCAGCGGCGGCATGCATATTCTTGGCGCCGGCGCCGATACGCGCGTGCCGCAAACAATCTGGCGACGGCTCGGCCGGCACCTCGACCTGCCTGATTTGCCCCCCCTTGCCTACAGCTGGTCGGGGATGGCGGCGGTCGAACCGGATTTCCTGCCGCATCTCCTGGACCTCGGACCGGGGCTGATTGCCGGTCGCGCCTGCAATGGACGCGGCATCGCCATGACCACGGCGATGGGCAAGGTGCTGGCCGACTGGGCCGCTGGAGCCGAAGCGCGTGATGTGCCGGTGCCCTTCGCACCGCCGGCGCCAATTCCGTTCCATGCCCTGCTGCGGCACGCGCCCAACATGCTGCTCGGCTGGAGCATCCTGCGCGACCGGATGGACGAGACGGCATAGGCCGACCGAGCCTGCCCGCGATCAGTGCGCCATGTGGAGATTGTCGCAGAGGACCGCGGCCGCCACGGAGATATCCTCTTCAAGGGAAGCCCGAACGGCCGGGCCGTTGCGCTGTTCCAGCGCGGCGACGATCCCGCGGTGTGCGTCATTGGATTGCGGAATGTAGCGATCGGCCCGCATCAGGAGCTTGAGATAGGGTCCGACGCGCCCCCAGAGATCGCGGATCATGTTCAAGAGGATCGGCGCGCCGGCGTGCTCATAAATAGCAAAATGGAAGGCTTCGTTCAGGGCCAGATAGGCCGTGGCGTCCTGCGCCTCGATGGCCCGCTGCATGTCGCCGAGCGCGGCTTGGATGTCGGCCAGCCCGCTTTCAGTCATCCGTGACGTGGCCATCTCGCCTGCCAGTCCCTCGACGGCGATGCGGATGCGCGTCAGTTCCGAGAAGGCGGGCGCGGAGAGCAAGGGCACGATGATCGAGCGGTTGTTCTGCATTTCCAGAAGTCGCTCGGCGACCAGTCTTTGCAGCGCCTCGCGGATCGGCGTCGTCGAAATGCCAAAGCTCTCGGCAAGCTTGCGGATGACCAGTATCTGGCCCGGGCTGAAGCCGCCCGAGATCAACTCCTGCTTGAGCGCGCCGTAGGCCCGGTCATTGAGGGTTTGATGCTCGAGCTTCAGCATGCGTGCCCGCTCAGCTCACCAGTTCGACAGTGCGCGATCGAGCGCCTCGGCCAGCTGCTCGGCATTGTCCCTGGCAAAGGGCAGTGGCGGCCTGATCTTCAGCACATTGCCGCGTGGACCGCACGACGAGATCAGCACGCCGTCCTCGCGCATGGCTTCAACGACGGATGAAGTCTTGGCAGCAGCAGTGGCCTCATCCTCCGCCATCAGCTCGACGCCGAAATAGAGGCCGTTGTGCCTGACATCGGCGACCATGCCGTGCCGGCTCTGCAAGGCGGCCAGCAATTCTCCTGTATAGGCGCCAACCGTCCGCGCGTTTTCGATCAGCCCCTCGCCCTCGATCACATCGAGCACGGCGATGCCGACCGCGGCGGCGACCGGATTGCCGCCGAAAGTGTTGAAGTAGCCGGTGTTCGAACCGAACGAGCTCACCAGCTGCGGCCGCACGATCACCGCGCCCATCGGATGCCCGTCGCCGATCGGCTTGCCCATGGTGACGATGTCAGGCGCGAGGCCATAGTTGGCGAAGCCCCACATGCCCTGGCCAAGCCGGCCGAAACCGGACTGGACCTCGTCGGCAATGACGATGCCGCCGGCCTTCCTGACATGATCGGCCGCATCGCGCATGACGGAAGCGTCGGGGAAGAAGATGCCGTCGCTTGAAAAGGCGGAATCGAGCAGCAGCGCCGCCGGGCGGATATTTTGCGCCCGCATATCCTCGATAGCGGCGGCGACATTTCTGGCGAAATCATGCGCGGCGCGGCCGCCGTCGCGGAACGTGTCCGGCGCTGCCACGGCCCGATGCCGGGCGGGCACGCCCGCTGCCCCGACCGCAGCCGGCGACAGCTGTGCTGTCGCGATGGTCGCGCCGTGGTAGGCGAAGTCGGTGATGATCACGCCGGTGTTGCCGGTCGAGTGCTGGGCGATGCGGATGGCGAGATCGTTGGCCTCGCTGCCGGTGCAAGTGAACATGGCATGGCCGAGACGGGGGGGAAGCGTGCCGAGCAGCCTTTCCGCGTAGTCGAGAATGATCTCGCTGAGATAGCGCGTGTGCGTGTTGAGCGTGGCGGCCTGCCCAGATAGCGCCTCCACGACGCGCGGATGGCAGTGTCCGACGGAGGCGACGTTGTTATAGGCGTCGAGGTATTTTCGGCCTTGGGCATCGTAGAGCCAGACACCGCTGCCACGCACCAGATGGATGGGGCTGCGGTAGAAGGCGCGATAGGTTGGCCCGAGCAATCTGGCGCGGCGTTCGAGCAGCGCTTGCTCGGATGCCGCCGAGTCGACATTTGCAGGATGTGGCGAGGACAGGGACACGGCATCTACTCCGGCTTGGAATGGTCGAGAAAATAGCGGCGGGCGTCCGCGGACGACAGTCCGTCCAGCCGCTCAAGCGATGCCCAGACCTCGGTGATGAGGCGCAGGACATAGTCGCGCTTGGCCGGAAAACGCTCGGCCTGCCAGCTGGCGATGTTGGCGATGAGTGCGAGGCGGGCACGAATGAGGTGAAAGAGGATGCCAAGTTCTTCGATCTCGAGCGGCTGCACGGACTGATAGCCGGCGACGAAGCGCGCGGCGGGCGCCAGCGGATGACCTTCGGCCGGCCAGCGATAGACGGCCCCGATGGCGAGATCGCAGATCAGCGGCGAATGGATCATGTCGCCGAAATCGAGGATGCCGTTGACCATTTCCGGTCGCGAAGCGTCCATCACCACATTGTAGGAGTTCATGTCGTTGTGGACGATCTGGGCGCGCAGCCCGGGAATAACCGGTGCCGCGTGCTCCTCGTAGGCGTCGATGACGCGCTCGACCATGGCGCGATGGCCGGCATCGACGATATGCGCCAGCATGGGCCGCGTCTTGGCGACCTTGCGGATGTCCCACAAAAGGTCACTGCCGGCGGCCGGATGGAAGAAGCCGCGAAGCGCCCGGCCAAGCCGGGCGAGGAAGATGCCGAGATTGCGATCCTGTGCCGATGAGGTGGGCGAGCGCGAAAGCAGCTGTCCCGGCAGATAGGTGACGAGCCGCACGATGCGCGGCGCCGATCCGCCGATGCCGACCATGAACTGCGCTTCGCCTTCGAGGCTCTTGCGCACCGAGGGAACCGGCAAAGCCGGGTCGACCGTCAGTATATGGTCGAGCGCCTTGTTCTGGAAATCGGTGAAATCGGCCTCTTCCGCCGGATGCGAGACCTTCAGGACAAATTCACCCTCGCCTTCTGTCTGGATGTGAAAATTGTGGTCGCGTTCGCCTGGCAGAGTGCGCGCGCTGCCAGTGAGCCCATAGTGGCCACGCAACAGGGCAAGCGCCTCGGCGATCGAGACATCGGGCGCATCGTCCGCGAGCGTCTCGCCGAAAGCATCCGATATGGCCGCGTTCATGGCCTGACCTCGGCATCGATGGGTTCGAGGCCGCACCAGTCGGCGATGAAGAGCGCAATGGTCTGGGTGACCTTGCGCACGGAATCGAGATCGACAGCCTCGTCATAGCCGTGCGGCATGCGGCAGATCGGGCCGTAGACGATTGCCGGCGTGTCGGCATAAAGGCCGAAGAAGCGCGCATCGGTGGTGGCCGAGGTGACATGTTCCGTCAACGGCTCACCCCACACGGCGGTATGGCTGCGGCGCAGCACGGCTTCCATCTCGTCGGCGCCTTCCAGCACATAGCCCTCGGCCATGAAGCCGTTGTAGGTCATCCTGGGCGGGCGATTGGCGAGGAACGGATCGGCGCGGGCGGCATCGGCGATGCAGGCCTCGAGTTCGGCCCTGGCGTCCTCGAGCTTCTGGCCGGGATAGGTCGCGACCCGCATCTCGAAGACGCAGCGCGCCGGAACGCTCGATGTCCATTCGCCGCCTTCGATCTTGCCGAGGTTGAATCGGATCGGGTGCGGGTGATTACAGAAATGCCTGTCGTCAACCTTTCTGGCATTCCAGACGATTTCGAGTTGCTTCAGCGCCTGGATGATGAGAAACGCCTTCTCGATGGCATTGGCGCCGGCGGAAAAGGCGCCCGACGCGTGCTGCGGATCGCCGTCGACCTCGACCCTGAACCAGATCGGCCCAACCTGCGCCCGCATCAGTCTTGGTTCCAGCGGTTCGGGAATGAAGGCGGCGTCGGCGCGATAACCGCGCTGCAGGCAAGCGAGCGCACCATTGCCGGTGCACTCCTCCTCGACCACCGACTGCAGGAACACTTTCGCCGCCGGCTGATAGCCGAGGCCGCGCAAGGCGGCCAACGCATAGAGACAGGCCGACAGGCCGGCCTTCATGTCGCCGGCGCCACGGCCATGCATCCAGCCATCCTCGATCGCCGGATCGTAGGGATCTCGCACCCAGCGGTCGAGCGGTCCGGTCGGTACCACATCGATATGGCCGTTGAGGATCAGCGAGCGACCGGTGACGTTTTTCGGCGTGTGGGTGGCGACGACGTTGAACGCGTCATCGTAGGAAACCGCTACGGGCGAGAATCCAGGCAGGTCGCGGATCGCATCGACATCGACACGCCACATATCGACCGCATAGCCATTGGCTTCATAGGCGGCCGCCATGAAGGATTGCGCGGCGTGTTCCTCGCCACGCTGCGAGGGAAAGCGTACGAGGTCCGCCAAGAAGGCGAGCTGGCGGTCGAAGCCATCGTCGACCGCCCGCAAGATGGCCTCGTCCGCAATTCGTTCAGGCATGATATTCCGCTTCTCCATGGATGGTGTATCATATCTCATATGCCATTCTTCGAAAAGGCAAGGCGACAGGCGGGTCAAAATCATGGCCCACCTCTGGAGCCACTTGGCAGGCGGCCGCAGAGTTGGCATCAGCTTCTTGACATGCCGGCCAGGCTGCGCGGCGGAAGACCGAGGACAGATGCAAGTCACTGAAGGCTCATTGCCGGATGAAACCACCGATCTCGTCCCGGGCTACCGGCGCGTGCCGGCAGGCAAAATCATCAATGCGGTGACGTGGATGGAGGCGCGTGCCCCGGTGCCCGGTCTCGCGCATCCGCTGGCGATGACCCGCGTCACCAAGCCCGATCCCGCCGTCTACCGCGCAGTCTTCCTCGAGATCGGCGCTCCCTGGCTCTGGGACCGCGCCGCCGAAATGTCGGACGCCGACATCGCGGCGCATTTCGCCGACCGACGTCAGCATCTCTACTACGGCCATGATGAGAGTGGGCGGCATGTCGGCATGGTCGAATTCTCGATCGCCGGCAGCAACGAGATCGAGATTACCTATTTCGGCCTGTTTCCCTCCTTGACTGGCCAAGGCTTCGGCAAACGGCTGATGGCAGGCGCGCTCGACCAGGCATGGCGCCTAGGCCCCATCCGCATCTGGCTGCACACCAGCAGCTTCGATCATCACAGCGTTATCGGTTTCTACCGGGCTTGCGGATTTGAACCCTATGCAACCGGTTTCGAAATCACCGATGATCCCAGGATCAAGGGCACCCTGCCGCGCGATTGCGCGCCGCAAATTCCGCTGATCGAAACGGAATGGGTGCCCGGCGCCAGATGAGACCGTCGTCGCAACCCGCCAGCCCGGCATCGCCTCACCATCGCCGGTGGGTACGGCGCGAGAGCATCTTGTCGAGGCTGGAGCGGCATGTCGACACGCGCATCGTGCTGTTCGCCGCGCCCGCCGGCTTCGGCAAATCGACGACGATGGCGCAATGGGCGGCCGAAGTCGCGCGCCACGGCCGGCTGACGGCCTGGCTGTCCTGCGAGGCGACGGACAATGACGAAGGCGCCTTCCTGTCGCATCTGGTGGGGGCGTTGCGCCATCTCGTCCAGAACCCGGCCGAGCTCGACCTCGCCTTCCAGTCGAGCCCCATCCCGCAGCTCGACGTGGTGCTTGCGGCACTCGTGTCGGGTTTGGCGGCACGCCACGCCGACATCACCCTGTTCTTCGACGACTATCACGCCATCGATGCACCGGCGGTGAAGCGGTTCATGGAACGGCTGACCCGGCAGGCACCAACCAACCTCGTCTTCGTCATCGGTTCGCGCAACCTGCCCGAGCTGCAGCTCGGCAAGCTCAGGGTGCTCGGCGATATCTTTGAAATCGGCCCGGACGATCTGCGTTTCGCCTCGTCGGAAGCCGAAGCCTTCTTCAACGACAAGCTTGGCCTCTCTGTCAGCAGCGGCACGGTGGAAACACTGTGCTCGCGCACCGAAGGCTGGGCCGCCGGCCTGCAGCTCGCCTCGCTGTCGCTCGGTGCGGCCCATGCGCCCGAAACAGTCATCGGCAATTTCACCGGCGCCAACCGCAACGTCGCCGACTTCCTGATGGGAGAAGTGTTCCTGGAACTGCCGCCGGCGCTGGCGAAGTTCCTGCTCTATTCCTCGATTTTCGAGCGCTTCAGCGCCGAGGCCTGCCGGGCGGTGATGCGGGCGGCGGACGCCGAGGTTGCCATCACCGAGATCGAGACCCGCAACCTGTTCCTGGTGCCGCTCGACGAGGAACGGCGCTGGTTCCGCTATCATCACCTTTTCCACGACTTCCTCAGCCGTGAAATGGAACGGCGCGAGCCGGAGATGATCGCACCGCTGCACCTGGCGGCTTCGGAATGGTTCGGCGAACGCAAGATGCTGACCGAGGCCATCGGCCATGCGCTCGCCGCCGGCGACGAAGCCCGCGCCGCGGTGTTCATCGAGAACAACGCGCTCGAACTCATCGCCCAATGCCAGCTTCTCTATGTGCGCCAGCTGCTGGCGCTGCTACCAAGGAAACTGATCGATCAGCGCATCCGGCTGCAACTCGTCGTGCTGTGGCTTGCGGTGCACAGCAGCCAGCCCGAGATTGCCCAGCAGACCCTCGCCAATGCGCGCCAGCTCGTCGAAACCGGGCCGACCGATAGCAAGGATCCGGGCACGCTGACCGGCACGACCATCGAGGCGGAACTCGAGGTCCTTGCAGCGGCCGTGCACAGCACGCTGGAACAGTTCGAGGACGCGCGCGACACCGCACTGGCGGCCCTGCGCATCATAGCCCCCGATGCGTGGTTCATGGAAGGCGCGACGGCAAACGTCATCGGCTACAATCTCTACGCGCTGGGCGACCTTGAGGGGGCACGCGCTGCTGTGGATGCGGCGCGCAAGGCCCATGAGCGAAGCGGCAGCCTGCTCGGCGTCACCATCGCCAACTGCTACATGGCCGTCATCGAGCGGTCGGCCGGCCGCCTGCCCGCGGCCGAACGGCTGCTGCGCAACGCGATCATCGAGGCCAGGACGCGGATCGGCGCCAACTCCTATGCCGAGGCCCTCGCCGGAACGCTGCTTGCCGAACTCGCCTATGAGACCAACGCATCCGGCGAAGCACTGGCGCTGGTCGAGAATCTCGGGCCGCTGATCGAGGGCGCAGCGGTCATTGTCTATCCCCTGGCCAGCGTGCCGACCTATGCCCGGGTGCTGCAGCTGACCGGTCGCGGCCAAGCCGCCCTCGACATGCTGGAGCGCGTCTACCAGCGCGTGCGCGGCTCCGTCTACCGCCGCCTCGCTTCGGTGCTGGTGCACGATCGCATCCGGCTGCTTCTTGACCAGAACCGCACCCCGGAAGCCCGCGCGCTGCTCGACGAGCATCGCCGCGAAAGCGCTGAAACCGCCTCTACCGTCGCCAATGAATTCGAGTTCTTCGCCGAAGGCCGGCTGCTTACGGCGGAAAAATCCTACGCAGCGGCGGCGGCGATTTTCGACGCGCTGCTGGAGCGAACGAAAAGCAGCGGGCGCATGCGCCGGCACATACTGGCGCTGATCCTGCGCGCCAAGAGCGCCGGCCATGACCAGCGGGAAGCAGACCGCCATCTGCACGAAGCATTGCGCCTTGCGCAACCCTCGGGCTTCATCCGCTCCTTCGTCGACGAAGGCAAGTCTGTCGTCGAGGGTTTGATGCGGCTCCGGGCGGCCCAGGCAAAGGCCGACCCGTCACTGTCGGCCTATGCGACGCGCATCATCGATGCCGCGCAGACGATGCCCGTGACGACGCGCAAAACAGCCGCCCCGACGGTCGAGAAAGAACAGCTCACCCAGCGCGAGTCCGAGCTGCTGCACTTTCTGTCGGAAGGCATGTCAAATCGCGATATCGCCGTTGCACTGTCGGTAAGCGAAACGACGGTGAAGTGGCATTTGAAAAACATCTTCGGCAAGCTCTCGGTATCGAACCGCGTCCAGGCAGTGCGCGCCGCGCAGGTCGCCGCAAACCTCCGCACCCCTCCGAAAGGAGGGGCATAGATGACTGACATGGCCCCTCTTTAGGGTCGGGCCGGGCGATTGTTAGCCTGCTAGCGTCTGGTTTTTAGAGGATGCCGCGGATGGCGACAGGCTACGTTTTTCACGAACAGCTGATGTGGCATGATACCGGCTCCAGCGCCGACATGATGCCTCCCGGCCGTTTCGTGGAACCCGGACGCCACCTGGAATCGCCTGGATCCAAACGACGGCTCAACAATCTCATCCAGGTCAGTGGCCTGGCACGCCATTTGGTTCCGATCATTGCCGAACCGGTAACGGTGGAAGACCTGCTGCGCGTCCACACGCAACGCCACGTCGATGATATCAGGATGCTGAGCGAAGGCGGATCCGGTTTCGCCGGGCCTCAGGCACCGATCGGCCTCAACAGTTTCGACATCGCGCTGTTGTCCGCCGGCACCACCTATGCCGCGATGCGTGCGGTGCTGACCGGCCGCGTCGACAACGCCTATGCGCTGGCGCGGCCGCCCGGGCACCACGCCGAACCCGACCAGGCCATGGGCAATTGCCTGTTCTCCAACATCGGCGTCGCCGTGCGGCGGCTGCAGCACGAGGGCCTGCTCGGCCGTGCCGCCGTGGTGGACTGGGACGTGCATCACGGCAATGGCACCGAGACGGTGTTTTATTCCGATCCGTCGGTGCTGACGATTTCGCTCCATCAGGACAATCTATACCCGACCGGACGCGGCGCGCTCGTCGACAACGGCAAGGGACCCGGCGAAGGCTATAACATCAACGTCCCGCTGCCGGCCGGCAGCGGCACAGGCGCCTATGAAGCCACGTTCGACCGCGTCATCGGTCCTGCCTTGCGCGCGTTCAAGCCCAACCTCGTCATCGTCGCTTCCGGTTTCGACGCGTCCGGCTTCGATCCGCTCGGCCGCATGATGCTCAACAGCGAATGTTTTCGCCGCCTTGCCGCGCGCATGGTGGCGTTTGCGGCCGAAGTCTCGAACGGACGGCTGATGATGAGCCATGAAGGCGGCTATTCCGAGGGCTATGTGCCATTCTGCGGCCACGCCGTCATCGAGACGCTGGCCAATCACCGCACCGAGGTGGTCGACCCGCTGTCGGACCATATCGACGAGTGGGCGGGGCAGGACCTGCAGCCGCATCAGGCGGCGGTGATCGATGCCGCTGAAGGCCTGCTCGCGGGCTTGCGCCAACGCCTCGCCAGCGCGGCCTGAAGCGATGGATTTCGCCATCACGACATTGCTCAATGCGCTGACGCTGATCAGCATCCTGATGCTGGTCGGGCTCGGGCTCGCCATCAGCTTCGGCCTGATGAACGTGACCAATCTGGCGCATGGCGAGTTTGTGACCGTCGGCGCCTTCGCGGTATACTTCATCCAGAGTATGGGCGGCTCGTTCTGGCTGGGCCTGGCTGCGGCGCCGATCGCCGGCGCCGTGGTCGGCTGCATCCTGGAATTCGCCGTCATTCGCCACCTCTATTCGCGGCCGGTGTCGACGGTGCTTGCCACCTGGGGCGTCAGCCTCATCCTGCAGCAAGGGCTGGAATTGACCTTTGGCCTCGGCGCCAAGCCGGTGACGCCGCCGGTCGAGGGCACGCTCGACCTCTTCTTCACCGTCTATCCGGCCTACCGGCTGATCCTGATTGCCATCGCCATGCTGACCCTGCTCGGCGTCATCCTGCTGATCAGCCGGACGTCGTTCGGGCTCGACATCCGCACCGTCATCCAGAACCGCGAAATGGCGGAGGGCGTCGGTATCAACACGCGCCGCACTTACGCCATCGCCTTCACCTTCGGCGCGGCAATCGCGGGGCTGGCTGGGGGACTGGTCGCGCCCCTGGCGATCGTGCTGCCGCAGATGGGGGTGAACTATCTCGCCAACGCCTTCTTCGTCGTCATCGTCGGCGGGGTCGGCTCGATTGGCGGCCTCGTCGCCGGCAGCGTCTTCGTCGGCGGGCTGACCAGCATCCTCAACTACCAGATCTCGCCATCGCTGGCGCAGGCGGTCGTGCTGCTGGCGGCCATCGTCGCCGTGCGGGTGCGGCCCAACGGCCTGTTCAACGGGGCGTCGCGATGATCGCCCGCGACCGCAACTGGCTGCTGATCTTCGCCGTCTGCGTGGCGCTCGCGATCCTCTATCCCTTCCTCGCCGACGGCTACCAACTGACGGTGATCCGCGACGCGCTGATCTTCGGCCTGTTCGCGGCGAGCCTCGACTTCTTCTGGGGCCGCACCGGAATCCTGTGTTTCGGCCACGCCGCCTTCTTTGGCATCGGCGGCTACATCATGGCATTGGTCACGCTCAATGACGCGATCCCCTTCGCCAGCCTTGTCGGCATCACAGGCGCGGTCGCGGGGGCGGCCTTCGTCGCCGCCATCATCGGCTACTTCCTGTTCTTCGGCGGCATCCGCGGCAGCTACTTCACCATCGTCACGCTGGCCATGGGCGTCATCTGCCAGCAGGCGGCCATCTCCTGGAGTTCGGTCACCGGCGGCGACAGCGGCCTGATCGGGATCCCGCCGATCGAATTCGATCTTGGCGGCCGGCATGTCGATCTCAGCCAGGACCTGTCGAGCTATATCTTCGTCGCGGTCATCGTGGCGGTGGCCGTTCTGTCGCTGTGGTCGATCAGCCGTGGCCGCTGGGGCACGGTGCTGACCGCCATTCAGGATAATGAGGTCCGGGCGGCGGCACTCGGCCACAATGCGCCGTTACGGCTGCTCGTCACCTTCATCCTTTCGGCAGCCATCGCAGGGCTTGCCGGCGCGCTCTATGTCTGCATGGCCGGGCTGGTTGCCCCCGATCTGTCCGGACTGCTTCTGTCGACGGAGGTCATTGTCTGGGTGGCGGTCGGCGGGCGCGGCACGCTGCTTGGCCCAGTGCTGGGCGCAATCTTCATCCAGCGCGCACAGCAGACGATCAGCAGCTTCAATCCGAGCCTGTGGCCGCTGCTGCTGGGCTGCGTCTTCGTCATCATCGTCTTTGTCCTGCCGGACGGCATTCTGTCGATCTATGCGCGGCTGAAGAGCCTGTTCAAAGGCAGGAGCCAGGCCTGATGAGCGACGTCCTGCTCCAAGCCGAAAATGTCGGCATCCGCTTCGGAGGGTTGCAGGCCCTCGAAGGATTGAACCTGACGGTCCGCGACAAGGCGCTCTGCTGCATCATCGGCCCGAACGGCGCCGGCAAGAGTACCTTCCTCAACGTGCTGACCGGCACGTTGCGCCCGACCAGCGGCAGCGTCCATTTCCTCGGCCGCGACATTGCCGGCCTGCCGCTGCATCGCATCGCCCGGCTCGGCATTGCCCGCAAGTTCCAGATCCCGTCGGTCTTCCCGAGCCTCTCGGTTGAGGACAACCTCAAGGTCGCACGATGGGGTGCCCCCTCCCCGGCGCGGCCAATCGGTGAATTGATGGAACTGGTCGCGCTGACCAATCGTGCTGCCACATTGGCCGGCGAACTGGCGCACGGCCAGAAGCAATGGCTGGAGATCGGCATGGCGCTGGCCATCGAGCCACGGCTGCTTTTGCTCGACGAGCCAACCGCCGGCATGACGCCGCAGGAGACGCTGGCGACGGCCGAAATGCTGCTGCGGCTGAAGGGCGAGTTCTCGATCGTCGCCGTCGAGCACGACATACGCTTCGTGCGGGCGCTGAATTGCGAAACGCTGGTGCTGCACCAGGGTCGCCGGCTTCGCAGCGGTCCCTTCCACGACATCGAGGCCGACGAGATGGTCCGCGACGTCTATCTGGGGAGGCGCTGACCATGCTGCGGACACTTGCCGTGTCGGCCGGCTACGGCCTGCTCCCGGTGCTGAACGGCATCGACCTCGGCGTCGCGGCGGGCGAAGTGGTCGGCCTGCTCGGCCGCAACGGCGCCGGGAAGACAACGCTGCTGCGCGTCATCGCCGGGGGCCTGAAGGCGAGCGGCGGTGCGGTGGTTCTCGGCGACCAGGATCTCACCAACGCCCCGGCCTTCCGCCGCGCGCGGGCGGGCATCGCCCATGTGCCGCAGGGCCGCGGTATCTTCAACCAGCTGACGGTGCGGCAGAACCTGGAAGTCGGCACGCGCGCCGCCAGGGATCGTGGCGACGGCGACATTCCAGCCGACATCTTTGGCTATTTTCCCATCCTTCGCGAGCGCGAGGCGCAGACCGCCGGTACGCTCTCGGGGGGCCAGCAGCAGATGCTGGCGATAGGCCGCGCACTGTGCGGCCTGCCGTCGGTGCTGCTGCTCGACGAGCCTTCGGAAGGCATCCAGCCGAACATCGTGCAGTCGATCGCCGAGCTGGTGCCGCGCATCGCGCGCGAGCGCGGCATCGCCATCGTCCTGGTCGAGCAGAATCTCGATCTCGTCCTTAAGGGCTGCTCGATGGCCTCGTGCACGTAGTCGCGTTCCGAAAGAGCCGCCGTTCCCATGTAGAGCTCGGTGCCGCCGGGCACCGTGCCCTTGCCCATCTGCGTGGTAAAATAGGGAATCTGCGTTCGCAGCACGAACTGGGCGACATCGGGAGTCACCCGCGGGCGCGACGCCGCGGCGCCGAACATCAGCAGCGGACGCTTGGCCTCGATGATCATGCGGGCGGCGCGATCGAGCGCGCCAGCGCTGGCCAGGGGCAATTCGACCGGATGTGTCGGCACCAGCGCGATCGGCTCGCATTCCGCCGCCGCGATGTCTTCCGGCAGTTCGAGGTGCACGGGGCCGGGGCGCTCTTCCTGGGCGACGCGGAAGGCTTCGCGCACCAGCGACGGGATCATCCTAGGCGAGACGATCTGGCGCGACAGCTTGGTCAGCGGCTTCATCGCCGCGACGATATCGACGATCTGGAAGCGCGCCTGCCGGGACGACAGGATGCCCTTCTGGCCGGTGATCATGATCATCGGCATCGCGCCGAGCAGCGCATAGGCAGAGCCGGTGGTCAGATTGAGCGCGCCGGGGCCAAGCGTGGTGATGCACACACCCGGCTTGCCGGTGAGCCTGCCATAGGTGGCGGCCATGAAGGCCGCCGCCTGCTCGTGGCGCGTCAGGATCAGCTGGATCGACGAGCGGCGGATGGATTCGACGATGTCGAGATTTTCTTCGCCCGGAATGCCGAAAATTCGTTCGACCCCTTCATTTTTGAGGGCCGCCACGAACAGATCCGAACCTTTGGTCATGAACCGTTTCTCCTGCGATGCGCGCATTCCATCAGCCACCTTCATATGGCACCGGAACGTCACGCCTCAAAGAGCGCAAGCCGTCTGTTGGCGATCACGCCATCATTTTCGGCAAGGCGGCCGCCAATGCGTCGACGGCCAGCCGGACCTTGAGCGACAGATGCGGCGTCCGAAGCCAGAGCGCATGGCAATCGTAGGGATAGCGCGGCTGGTCCAGCAACAGCTCGACCAGCGTGCCGGCCTGGATGCGCTCGCGAGCCAGCCAGTAAGGCAACCACGCCAGCCCCATGCCGTCGACGGCGGCATCGGCGATGGCATCCAGATCGTCGAGCCGCAGCCGGCCGTTTGGGGTTACCTCGAGCGCAGTCTGCCCCTCGCGCGGAAATAGCCACGGCTGAACGATCATGCCGAGCCGGCGGTAGACAATCGCCTGGTGATCGGCGAGGTCCTCGATCCGCCGTGGCTCGCCATGAATTTCAAGATAGGAAGGCGCGGCACAGACGACCATGTCCTGGCGTGCAAGGCGACGCGCGATCACGCCAGCCTTGTCGTTCAGACCGCCGGTCCGGATGGCGAGGTCAAAACCGTCCTCGGCGAGATCGGCGAAACGGTCGCTGAGCGACAGGTCGAGTTCCAGCATTGGATATTGCCCTGCCAGCTTCAGCAGCACGGGGGTGACGCAGTGGCGCCCGAAATGCGCCGGCATGGTGACACGCAGTTTTCCGCGCGGTTCCGAGAGCTGGTCGGCGGCGAGCGCATCGGCCGCTTCGGCCTCGGCCAGCACCAGGCGGCACCGCTCATAATAGGCGCGGCCAAAATCGGTCAGGCTCTGGCGGCGCGTGGTCCGGTTAATCAGACGCATGCCAAGCCGCTCCTCGAGAAACCGGACATGCTTGCCGACCATCGGTCCGGATAGATCGAGCGCGGTGGCCGCCGCCGCGAACGAGCCAAGATCGACCGCCCTGACGAACACGGCCATGCTCTCGAGCCTATCCATATTCGAAACTCCTGGTTTCTACTGAACAATCCAAACAGCCGTTTATCGCACAAAGCTTTCGCGTCATAGCTCATTCAGTGTCAAATATTTTGGAGTGAGCCAAATGGCCCGTATCATTCGCTTCCACCAGCATGGCGGTCCCGAGGTCCTGCGCATCGAGGAGGTCGACCTTCCGCCACCGGGTCCGGGCGAGGTTCAGATCCGCGTCAAGGCGCTCGGCCTCAACCGCGCCGAGGCGCTGCTGCGCGCGGGCAGCTACATTGAGACACCCGTCCTGCCCTCCGGGCTTGGGCTGGAAGCGGCGGGCGTCATCGAGGCAATTGGCGAAGGCGTGATGGGGCTGGCACATGGTGACGCCGTGAGCGTCATCCCGCCGCAATCGATGGTTCGCTGGCCGGCTTACGGTGAGCTTGTCACCTTTCCCGCGGGGCTCATCGTCAAGCATCCGGCGTCCCTCGACTGGCAAACCGCGGCGGCGGTCTGGATGCCGTACCTCACCGCCTACGGCGCCCTGATCGACATCGCCAGGCTGCGCCGCGAAGAGGTCGTCGTCATCACGGCGGCTTCGAGCAGCGTCGGGCTTGCGGCGATCCAGATCGCCAACAGCGTTGGCGCGATAACGATCGCGGTGACGCGGACATCGGTGAAGAGGCAGGCTCTGCTCGACGCCGGCGCGGCGCATGTCGTGGTCCTTGAGGAAGAGGAACTTGCCGACAGACTGAGCCAGATCGCCGGGCCGCAAGGCGTGCGCGTGGTGCTGGATGCGATCGGCGGGCCGATCTTCGAGCCGCTGACTGCGGCGATGTCGCGAGGCGGCATTCTGATCGAATATGGCGGCCTCAGCAGCCAGCCGACGCCGTTCCCGTTGCCTGCGGTACTGGGCAAGACACTGACGTTGCGCGGCTATCTCGTGCATGAGATCACCGGCAACCCGGAGAAGTTGGAGGCGGCCAAGGCATTCATCCTCGAAGGCCTCGCGGACGGCGCGCTCAGGCCGATCATCGACAGGATCTTTCCCTTCGACCGGATCGTCGAGGCGCATCGCTATCTCGAATCGAACGGGCAGTTCGGCAAGATCGTGGTGACTGTTTGAGCAGCAAATCGCTCTCACCGGCAACATTGCCCCTTGAAGGCTTCGTCCCGCATTCCTAACTCCCGTGTGCGGGCCGGGCCCCTCTGACTGTCGCTTTGGCGACCGTGATGTCGGACCGCTTCAACGGGCCCGTTTCCATTCCTTTCGGTTAAGTGGGCTCATTACTTTCTGGTTAGGAGCCCCACATGACATCTTCCCTCCTCGGCATGGTTTGCCCCTCCTGCCGCGTCGCCCTCGTGATGAGCGAACGCCAGGGGATCGAGATCGACTACTGTCCGCAGTGCCGCGGCGTCTGGCTCGATCGTGGCGAACTCGACAAGATCATCGAACGGTCCACCAGGGACGCGTCTCCCGCGCCGCAGCCACAGCCGGCGCCATTTGCCCAGCCGCAACACAGCCGGGACCGCGATGGCGACTACTCCCGCTCGCATGGCCACCGCTATCCGAAGCGGAAGAAATCATTTTTCGAAGAGCTGTTCGATTGACCATGAGGCCGGTCTTTCCAAGGCCGGCCCTTTGCCGAAAACGCCCGAAACCACAGCGATAAAGGTCACCCCGATGATTTCCCGCACAAGCCGATTTGTCACCCTCTTTGCCGGCCTGTTCCTTGCATTCTCCATGGTCGCGATCGATCATGCCGAGGCGCGGCGCGGCGGCAGTTTCGGCAGCCGCGGCACACGCACGTTCCAATCGGCACCGCCGACCCGGACCGCGCCGGCGCCGACCGCTCCGGTCGAGCGTTCGATGACACCCAACGCCGGCGTCAACAATGCTGCCCGGCAACCACAGACCGGCCTGCAGAGGCCCGGCTTCATGAGCGGCTTCGGTGGAACGATGATGCGCGGCCTGCTGATCGGCGGCCTGATCGGACTGCTCCTTGGCCAAGGTTTCGGCGGCCTCGCCGGCATGTTCGGATTCCTGCTCCAGGCCCTGCTCATCGGTGGCGCGATCATGCTGGCCATCAGGTTCTTCCGGTCGCAATCCGCGCGTGGCCCCGCGCCCGCGCTCGCCGGCATGGGCGATGCCCAAGCTTCACGGTTCGAGAACCGCGCAACGGCACAGCAGAACACGAGCAGCGCTGGCTCCTTCACAATTCCCGGGTTTGGCGGCGGATCGGGCGGAGGCTACGAGACCACCCGATCCGAAGAGATCACGCTGGCCCAGGCCGACCTTGACGCGTTCCAGCAGCTGTTGACCGATGTCCAGGAAGCGTTCGGGCGCGAAGACCATGCGGCATTGCGCCGGTCGGTCACGCCCGAGATGGTATCCTATCTCTCGGAAGAGCTGGCCGACAATGCCCAGAAAGGTCTCAGGAACGAAGTGTCCGACGTCACCCTGCTGCAGGCCGACATCGCGGAAAGCTGGCGCGAGGATGACCGCGACTACGCCACGGCGGCGTTGCGCTACGAGTCTCGCGACGTGATGCGCGAACGGGCGAGCGGCAAGGTCGTCGAGGGCGACGAAGAGCATCCGACGGAGACGACCGAGTTGTGGACGTTCACGCGCCAGAATGGCTCGACCTGGAAGCTCTCGGCCATCCAAGAGGCTTGAGCCCGGCTAGTCTGCTGGCCGGCGGTCACGCGACGATCTTGACACACATCGGCGTGCCGATCTCGATGCTGCGCCCGGTATTGGTCAGCATGCCGTTGCCGGCGTCGCGGACGAAGATCGAAATGCGGTCGGCATTCTGGTTGGCGGAGAACAGATGGCCGCCCGAAGGCGTCAGCGCCAGGTTGCGTGGCGTGGCGCCTCCGCAAGGGACATAGCCGACAAGACTTAAGCTGCCGGTCTGCTGGTCGACCGCCATGATGACGACGCTGTCGTGACCACGGTTGCCGCCATAGACGAAACGGCCGTCCGGCGAGATCTGGATATCGGCGCAGTGATTGCTGTCGCGGGCCTCGGCCGGCACCGCCGGCTTGGTGTCGATGATCGATAGCCTGCCGGTCGCATTGTCGAGCGCCAACGACACGATGGTCGAATCCAGCTCGTTCATGACAAAGACAAAGCGGCCGTTCGGGTGCAAGGCAATGTGACGCGGGCCGGCACCCGGAGGGAGCGCGGACTCTGCGAGCTTCGCCAGACTTCCGTTCTGTCCGATCCGATAGGACACCAGCCGGTCGATGCCGAGATCGGCGACGATTGCCGTTCCACCGGCAATGGTTTCGGTGACGCTGTGGGCATGCGAGCGTTCCTGCCGCGTCGCGTTGGGGCCGGTGCCTTTGTGCGAAACGCTGGCCAATGGCGCGGACAGTGCGCCCTCCCCGTCGAAACCATACACAGCCACCGCTCGGTCCGGACCACCCTCGCCCATGCCGTAATTGGCGACGAGGAGTTTGGTGCCGTCGCGCGTGATGGTATTGTGCGCCGTGATGCTGCCCAGCGATGGCTGTTTGTTCAAATAGGCGAGCGTGCCCGAGCCGCGATCGAAGCTGTAGGCCGAGACCGTGCCCTCGCGCCAGGAGAAGACTTCCGAATTGGCGTAGATGCGCGAGCCATCCGGCGTCAACGACAGGAAGGTCGGGTTGTCGACATCATTCGTCTCG
This sequence comes from Mesorhizobium sp. B2-3-14, assembly GCF_006442175.1. Lineage (NCBI taxonomy): Bacteria > Pseudomonadati > Pseudomonadota > Alphaproteobacteria > Hyphomicrobiales > Phyllobacteriaceae > Mesorhizobium > Mesorhizobium sp. B2-3-14. The sequence goes on from NZ_VFVP01000005.1 coordinate 301,710, forward strand.
GCCAGCTTTCTTGTTTCCAGCGTTTCCTCGTCGAAGCCGTAGACACCAAGGCCGACGCCTCGCGCACCCTGAAAATAAGGCGCTTCGCGGTTCAGGCTGCCGACGAAGACCAGACAGGCTTTGCGCATGTTTTCCCTCCTGCCCGCCGGTGCTCAGTGCCGTGGGACCGCCAAAATTTCGCCTGTCCTCGCTTGCAACGCAACCCCATATGTGAAAATAGTATTTACAAAAGAAGATTGGTGGGAGGAGACGTCGTGCACCCAGGCGCTTTGAAGCGTGCTCGAATGGCTGGATGGGCGCTCTCGCGAGCCCGGTGGACTACGCCATGAGGGATTTCGCGCCAACCGTTGGCGTTGTCTCGACGCATCCCAGGAATATGCCCGCCGATCATGCCGCCCTCCCGGTGTGGAACGCCGAGAACTGGTTCTATGAGGACTGGCCGGTCGGCCAGAAAATCCGCTCGCTGCGTCGCACCATGGCCGAGGGCGACAGTCACCTTTTCAACACGCTGGTGCTCGACATCCATCCTTACGTGCAGGACCAGATGTTTGCCGAGAGCGAGGGCATTTTCGGCAAGCGGCTGATTGCCGGCGCGTTCGTCTTCTCGGCGGGCCTCGGGCTGGTCGCCACCAACTGCGTCAACGCTTTTTCCTATGGCTATGACAAGCTACGATTCATAAAGCCTGTCTTCATCGGCGACACGATCTATTCGATCCGTTCCAACCTCGACAAACACCCCCGCTACAAGGAGATGGGGCTGATCCGCGCCAGCTACGAGGTGTTCAAGGGCGAAGGCGAGCTCGTTCTTTATTGCGAGCATCTGCAGACGGTAAAGTACCGCAACCCTGCCGATTTCGTCGGCAAGACGGAGAAGTAGAAATGCCGGCAGCAGCCGAATTGCCGCTTGCCGGTCTCGTCGTCGTCGACATGAGCCAGTTCCTGTCCGGACCCTACTGCTCGCTCAGGCTGCTCGATCTCGGCGCCCGCGTCATCAAGATAGAGCGTCCTGACGGCGGCGACCTGTCGCGCCGGCTCTATCTCAGCGACACCGAGATCGGCGGCGATTCCACCATCTTCCATGCCATCAACCGGGCCAAGGAAAGCCTCGCCATCGATCTGAAGAACGAGGCGGACCTCAATACATTGCGCGGGCTGCTGGCCAAGGCCGATGTGCTGATCCAGAATTTCCGACCGGGCGTCATCGAGCGCCTTGGCCTCGACTACGAGACCGTCCGCCAGATCAATCCGCGCCTGGTCTATGCCTCGATCAGCGGCTATGGCGAGGATGGCCCGTGGGTGAAGCGCCCGGGCCAGGATCTGCTGGCGCAGTCGCGCTCCGGCGTGATGTGGCTGAACGGCGACGAAGACCAGGGACCGGTGCCGTTCGGCCTCGCCATCGGCGACATGCTGGCGGGTGCGGCCTGCGCGCAAGGCATCCTGGCAGCACTGGTGCGGCGCGGCATCACAGGCCAGGGCAGCCATATCGAGACCAGCCTTCTGGAAGCGCTGGTCGACTTCCAGTTCGAGGTGCTGACCACACATCTCAATGACGGGCGCCGCCTGCCTAGGCGCTCGAGCTTCCGCAGCGCGCATGCCTATCTCTCGGCGCCTTACGGCGTCTACCCGGCCAAAGACGGCTATCTCGCCATCGCCATGACGCCGATCCCCAAGTTGGCCGACCTTTTGTCGCTCGATGAATTGGCTCCCTATCGCGACAAGCCGGCATCCTGGTTCACCGCGCGCGACGATATCAAGGCAATCATCGCCCAGAGGATCGCGACCAAGACCATCGACGACTGGCTGGCCATTCTCGAACCCGCCGACATCTGGTGCGCCAAGGTGCTGACCTGGCCGGAGATGCTGGCAAGCGAGGGTTTTCAGGCCCTCGACATGCTGCAGACGGTGACGCGCGAGGACGACGTCTCGATCCTCACCACCAGTTCGCCGCTGAGGGTCGACGGTATCAGGGCCAAGGTCGACCGCGCGGCACCCCGTATCGGCGAACACAGCGCAAAAATCCGCGACGAGTTCGACCTGTGAGCCTCAAGCTTAGGGGTATGACCTGGAGCCATCCGCGTGGCTATGATCCCATGGTTGCCTGCTCGGCGCTATGGCGCGAGCGGACGGGAGTTGCCATCGAATGGGACAAGCGTTCGCTGCAGGATTTCGAGTCCTTCCCGGTCGAGGAGTTGGCGCGCGCCTACGACCTCATCGTCATCGACCATCCGCATGTCGGCCAGATCACTGCGGAGCGCTGCCTCGAGCCTCTCGACGTCGCCGGCCGCGAGGCGGAACGCGCCGCGCTTGCGTCGGGGAGCGTTGGCCAGTCCTATCCGAGTTACACATGGCAAGACCGGCAATGGGCGTTTCCGATCGATGCGGCCAGCCAAGTGCAGGCCTGGCGGCCGGACGCGCTCGATGCGCCGGCAGCGACGTGGAGCGAAGTGCTCGATCTCGCCCGGCAAGGCCGCGTGCTGCTGCCGCTGCGACCGCCGCATTGCCTGATGACCTTCTACACGCTGGCCGGTAATCTCGGGCATCCCTGCGCGACCGATCCGTCGGGCGATCTCATCGCTGTCGAGACGGGCTGCGAAGTCTTCGAGACGATGCGTGAGATCGCCGCGCTGGTCGACCCGACGTGCTTCGACATGGACCCGATCGCCGTTTCGGAACGCATGGCCGAGGCTGGTTCCCGCATTGTCTGCGCGCCGCTGATCTATGGCTACGTCTCTTATGCGGCGTCGGGTTTTCGCGCCAACAGGTTGGCTTTTGCCGACATCCCGGTGGTCGGTTCCAATGGTCCGATCGGCTCGGCGCTCGGCGGCACAGGCATAGCCGTATCAGCCTTCTCCAAGGCTAAAGAGGCAGCGATCGATTTTGCCTATTGGGTCGCCAGCGGCGATGTCCAGCGTGGCATCTATGCCGCCGCCGGCGGCCAGCCGGGCCATGCGGCTGCCTGGGAAGACCAGACTATCAATGAAGTGGCCGGCAACTTCTATCGAGGCACGCGCGCGACGCTGGAGGGCGCCTGGGTGCGGCCGCGCCATGACGGCTACATGGCGTTCCAGCAGGCGGCGTCAGACCGCATCAATTCCGGCCTGACCTCCGGCCATCCTGCCGGCCGGGTCGTCGCCGATCTCATCAGCCTGTTCCGGGCCAGTTCCCCCTCGCCTGGCGAGAACTGAGCGAGGTCGTTATTTCAACCACCAAAGCCTGCGGGCATTGCCCGACAACAGCCTGTCACGCTCCGAAACGCTGCAACCCGAAAGCAGCGCGTGGGTCGCCGCCACCCAGGTCGAGAGACCGCCACCGAGCGTGCAGACCGGCCAGTCGCTGCCCCAGACGACGCGGTCCCAGCCGAATGAATTGATGGTGTGTTCGACGTAGGGCCGCAGCGTATCGACGGTCCAATTGGCGGCGTCGGTATAGGCGACCACGCCGGAAATCTTGGCCATCACGTTCGGGCGCCGTGCGATCTCGCTCATGTGTTCGCGCCAGGGATGCTCGGCTCCGCCCTTGATGTCGGGAACGCCGCAATGGTCGAGGACGAACTGGACGTCGGGCGCCAGTTCGGCGAGCGCGATCGCCTTGGGAATCTGATGCGGCAGCACGACGAGGTCGAAGGTCAGGCCGGTGCCGCCAAGCCGCTTGATGTTGTCACGGAACAGTGCGCCCTCCGAAAGATCGTCCGGGACGACGTGAAGGACGCGGCGGAAACCCTTGACGAAGGGGTTTGTCCGCTGGCGCTCGAGATAAGCGGCAAAGTCAGCGTCTTCGGGACGGCAGGATGCTATCGCCCCAGAGAGCATGCTGCCCGCTTGCCGCGAGAGGCCCTCGACACGGGCGGTTTCCGCCTCGATGTCGGCCGGGTCGACATCGACCTCCATGTGCAGCACGCGCCCGACACCGACCCGCCGCGCCTCCGCCGCGTACTCCTCGTAAGAGAAATCGCGGTTCAGTGCCGGTACGCCGGCAAGCCAGGGGTAGCGAAGCGCCGAGCGATCGATGAGATGCAAATGGGTGTCGATGATCATGGCGGGCTCCTCCCTGTAGCTTTTTCGATCCTCTCACGGAGGAATTCTTCATTCAAATAAGAATTCAGGCCGATGAACCGACGGCCGACCCAGCCAGGTGCGACAGCTTCTCGCAGGTTGCGAGCAGCAACTCGATGGTGCGGGTGATGTCGGGTGCCGAGGGCGCGTTGACGACCGTAATGTAGGGGATCGACAGCGCCGCTATGGCCTTGCCGTCGGAACCACGCACCGGAGCGGAAAGGTTGAAGACGCCCGCGGTCTGCATGGAAGCCATCATCTCGTAGCCGCGGTCGCGGATCTGGTCGAGACGGGCGAAGAACTCGGCCGGCTGCGCGGTCTTGTCGGTGCTGCGGACGTGCTCCGAGATCATCATCTGCCGCTCTTCCGGTGAACGGAAGGCGAGCAGGACATGGCCTGAACCGGTGTCGAACAGGCTGATGTGGGAGCCGACTCGGATCGAAATCCCCCAGTAGTTCGGCGCCTCCTGCTGGCCTATCACCACGGCGGAACCGCGATCAAAAACAACGAGTTGATTGGCCTGCTGCGAGGTCTCGGCCAGTTCGCGCATCAGCGGCGTCGCATAGGAAACCAGCCGTCGCACCGGCGCGTGCAATTGTGCCAGGCCAAACAGCTTGAGCGTCAGCGAATAACGGTCGCCATCGAGCCGCGTGACGTAGCCGCGCCGCACCAGCCGGTCCAGCATGCGGTAGAATTCATTGGGGCTGCGGTCGAGCTTCTTGGCGATTTCCGCCTGGGTCAGGCCACCGTCCACGCCCGCTAGAAGCTCAAGGATGTCGAGCCCCTTGTCGAGCGCCGGCGCGCGATAACGCTCGTCTTCGCTGTCGTCCATGGTTCATCCCTCCAGTGAATTCAACTCTTCATATACGCAGGAACGCGGCCGGCGGAAACAAATTTCGCCTTGACGTACGGATGAATGTTTTGTTTGTATATGAATGTAGCATTTCTTGTCACGTGACGAGTTGCGGGCGCCACCGAGGCGCACCCAGGGAGGATACCAATGAACAGACTGCTTTCCGGCGTATGCGCCGGCGCATTGATGCTTGCGTCAGGCGCAGGCACCGCCCTTGCCGGCGACCTGCCCGGCAAGTTCGACGGCGTGACCGTCGACGTGAAGCTGATCGGCGGCCAGCAATATGAGAAGCTCTACGAGCGCATTCCCGAATGGGAGAAGGCGACCGGCGCCAAGGTCAACATCCTGACCAAGAAGAACGGCTTCGACATCGACAAGGAATTGAAGTCCGACATCGCCTCGGGCAGCACCAACTGGTGCGTCGGCTGGAATCATTCCTCCTTCGCGCCGCAATACACCGGCCTCTACACCGACCTCAGCAAGCTCCTGCCGAAGTCGGAGATCGACGCCTTCGTGCCGTCGACGATCAAGGCGGCAACCATCGACGGCAAGCTGGAAATGCTGCCGCGCGCGCAGTTCGACGTCTCGGCGCTCTACTACCAGAAGAGCCTGTACGAGAACGCCGACAACAAGACCAAGTTCAAGGCCAAATACGGCTATGACCTGGTGCCGCCGGACACCTGGAAGGAAGTCACCGACCAGGCTGAGTTCTTCGCCAACCCGCCCAATTTCTACGGCACGCAGTTTGCCGGCAAGGAAGAGGCGATCAATGGCCGCTTCTACGAAATGGTCGTCGCCGAGGGCGGCGAATATCTCGACAAGGACGGCAAGCCGGTCTTCAATTCCGAAGCCGGCGTCCGGGCGCTCGACTGGTTCGTCAACCTCTACAAGGCCAAGGCCGTGCCGGCCGGAACCACCAACTACCTCTGGGACGATCTCGGCCAGGGCTTTGCCTCGGGCACCGTCGCCATCAATCTGGACTGGCCGGGCTGGGCCGGCTTCTTCAACGATCCGAAATCGTCGAAAGTCGCGGGCAATGTCGGCGTCAAGGTCGCGCCGAAAGGCTCCGCCGAGGTGCGCACCGGCTGGTCGGGCTTCCATGGCTTCTCGGTGACCGAGAACTGCCCGAACAAGGAGGCAGCGGCATCGCTCGTATGGTGGCTGACCAACGAGGACAGCCAGAAGCTCGAGGCCACCGCCGGCCCGCTGCCAACGCGCACCGCGGTCTGGGATTGGGACCTGCAGCAAGCCGCCAACGACCCTTACAAGAAGGAGGTTCTGTCGGCTTTCCAGGAAGAAGCCAAGCACGCCTTCGCCGTGCCGCAGACGCCTGAGTGGATCGAGATCTCGAACGCCGTCTATCCCGAGTTGCAGGCCGCGATCCTTGGCGACAAGACCTCCAAGCAGGCACTGGACGAAGCCGCCGCCAAGGCGACGCAGATCCTGCAGGACGCCGGCAAACTGTAAGCATTGCTCACAAGATTGCCTCCCCCATCGTGAATGGGGGAGGCGATCGCCTTTTGCCGGCGTTGCCCGTTTCATCATGTCGGGCCTCTGCCCAAATTTGAATGCCAGACACCAGAGGAGCCCGATGAAGGGCCTCAAGCCATCCGCGCCGTTCCTGCTGCTGCTTCCGGCCATCGTCGTTCTGGCGGCGGTCGTCGTGGTGCCGCTGCTTCTGTCGCTCTATTCAAGCTTCACGCCGTTCCGCCTGACCAAGCCCGAGACGTTCTTCGTCTTCATCGGCCTCAGGAATTACCTGTCGATCCTGGCCAACACCGATTTCTGGTGGGCATTCGGCCGTACCGTCCTGTTGCTGACGATCGCGCTCAATCTTGAAATGCTGCTTGGCCTTGGTCTCGCCATGCTGGTTGAGAAGGCGACGCGCGGCCAGCGCATCCTGCGCACGCTAATGATGTTTCCGATGATGTTCTCGCCGATCCTCGTCGGCTTCCAGTTCAAGTTCATGTTCAACGATAATATCGGCCTGGTGAACAATGCGCTGCAGTCGCTTGGCATCACCAGCGACGCCATCCCGTGGCTGATCGAGGGTCACCTCGCCTTCATCGCCATCTCGGTTGCCGAGATCTGGTCGTCGACGGCGATCTTCGCCATCCTGATCCTCGCCGGGCTGCTCGCCATGCCCAAGGAGCCGATCGAGGCGGCGCGCGTCGATGGCTGCACGCCGTGGCAGACCTTCCGCTATGTGACCTGGCCGTTCGTCATGCCCTTCGCCTACATCGCCATGACCATCCGCTCGCTCGACGTGGCGCGTGCCTATGACATCGTCAAGATCATGACCGATGGCGGTCCGGCCGGCCGTACCGAGCTGCTCTGGACACTCGTGGCGCGCACCGCCTACAGCGATGGGCGCATGGGCATGGCCAACGCCATGGCCTATTTCTCGATCCTGCTGTCGATCGCCTTCACCGTCTATTTCTTCAACAAGCTCGCCGCGGCGCGCACGCAAATCGGCGCGGAGTGGTGAAGATGGACGAGAATTCTTCCGCCCGCCTTAAGCGCAGGCTGCTTGATATCGTCTATCGCATCGGCCTGTTCCTGGCGATGCTGACCATCTGCCTGCCGGGCTTGTGGATCGTCCTGTCGTCGCTGCGGCCGACGGTCGAGATCATGGCCAAGCCGCCGGTGTGGATCCCGCAGGATATTTCGTTCGACGCCTATGTCGCGATGTTCTCAGGCATCGGCAAGGGCGGCATCCCTGTCATCGAATATTTCCGCAACTCGCTGATCATATCGGTGACTTCGACGGTGATCGCGGTCGCCATCGGCATGGCGGGCGGCTATGCCTTCGCGCGCTATCGCTTTCGCGGTAAATCGAGCGTCTTCCTCGGCCTGATGCTGACACGCACGGTGCCCGGTATCGCGCTGTCGCTGCCGCTGTTCTTCCTCTATGTGCGGCTCGGTATCATCGACACGCATTTCGGGCTGATCCTTGCCTATGTCGCGCTCAACGTGCCTTTCACCATCTGGCTGATCGACGGCTTCTTTCGCCAGGTGCCGAAGGATCTCGCCGAGGCAGCACAAATCGACGGCTGCACGCGCTGGCAGGCCTTTTGGCAGGTCGAGTTCCCGCTCGCCGGACCAGGCATCGCATCGGCCGCGATCTTCGCCTTCCTGACCTGCTGGAACGAGTTCGCGCTGGCCTCCCAACTGACCCGCTCGGTCAGCGCCAAGACGCTGCCGGTAGGCCTGCTCGACTACACGGCCGAGTTCACCATCGACTGGCGCGGCATGTGCGCGCTCGCCGTGGTGATGATCATTCCGGCGCTCACCCTCACTTTCATCGTCCAGAAGCACCTTGTCGGCGGCCTGACCTCCGGCGCGGTGAAAGGCTGATCTCATGGCAACGGTTTCCCTCAAAAAGCTGACCAAGCGCTACGGCAATATCGAGATCGTGCATGGCATCGACCTCGACATCACCGACCGCGAATTCATCGCGCTGGTCGGTCCTTCCGGCTGCGGCAAGTCGACGACGCTGCGCATGATAGCCGGGCTGGAAGAGATCAGCGCCGGTTCGATCGAGATTGGCGGGCGCGTCGTCAACGATTTGCCGCCGCGTTCGCGCAACATCTCGATGGTGTTCCAGTCCTATGCGCTCTACCCTCACATGACGGTGCGCGAAAACCTCGGCTTCTCCTTGAAGATCGCCGGCGCCGCCAAGGACGACATGGATCGCCGCGTCGCCGAGGCCTCGGCTATCCTGGGGCTCGATGCTTTGCTCGACCGTCGGCCGTCGCAACTGTCCGGCGGCCAGCGCCAGCGCGTCGCCATGGGTCGCGCCATCGTGCGCGACCCCGACGTCTCCCTGTTCGACGAGCCGCTTTCCAATCTCGATGCCAAGCTCAGAACGCAGATGCGCACCGAGATCAAGAAGCTGCACGCCAAGGTGCAATCAACGGTGATCTACGTCACCCACGACCAGGTCGAGGCGATGACGCTTGCCGACCGTATCGTCATCATGCGCGACGGACATATCGAACAGGTTGGCACCCCAGATGAAGTGTTCCGCCGGCCAGCCACGCGCTTCGTTGCCGGCTTCATCGGCTCGCCGCCGATGAATTTGCACGAAGCGAGGGTCGACGACGGCCAGCTGGTTTTCGCCAGCGGCGCCAAGCTGCCCCTGCCCGGTCAGTTCAAGGCCAATGTCGCTGGCGGCGACAAGGTCGTGTTCGGGTTGCGGCCAGACGACATCTATCCGACCGGCCATGGTATCAGCTCCGGCGGCGCGGCCGACGTGCATCAGATCGAACTGCCGATCACCGTCACCGAACCGCTCGGCAACGAGACGTTGGTGTTCGTCGAGTTCAACGGCGGTGACTGGGTGTCTCGCATGCTGAACCCTAGGCTGCTGAAGCCAGGCGAGCGCGTCGCCATGAGCCTCGACCTGTCGCAGGCGCATCTGTTTGCCGCTGAGACCGGAAAGACATTGCGGAGCTGACCGACATGGCCAAGATCGAAAAGATAGAATTGCGCATGGTCGACCTTGTGCCCAAGGTCAAACGCACCGACGCGATCCAGAGCTTCGTCAGCCAAGAGACGCCAATCGTCACCATCACCGATTCCGACGGCGCGGTCGGAACCGGTTACAGCTACACGATCGGCACCGGCGGCTCGTCGGTGATGCGGCTTCTGTCCGACCACCTGGCGCCGCGCCTGATCGGCCGCGATCCTGATATGATCGAAGCGATCTGGCACGATCTCGAATTCGCCACCCACGCCACCACGATCGGCGCCATCACGGCAATCGCCATCGCGGCGATCGACACAGCGCTCTGGGACCTCAGGGCGAAGAAACAGGGCCTGCCGCTATGGAAGCTCGCTGGCGGCGCCAAGGACCGCTGCCCGCTTTACACGACAGAAGGCGGCTGGCTGCACATCGAGACGCAGGCGCTGGTCGACGATGCGGTGGCCGCCAAGGCCAAGGGGTTTCGCGGCTCGAAAGTGAAGATCGGCAGGCCGCATGGCTCCGAGGATCTCGCGCGGCTGTCGGCGGTGCGCAAGGCGGTGGGCGACGGCTACGAGATCATGACCGACGCCAATCAGGGTTTCTCCGTCGACGAGGCGATCCGGCGTGCGGCGAGGCTTCGAGAACTCGATCTCGCCTGGATCGAGGAGCCGCTGCCGGCCGACGACATAGACGGGCATATCAGGCTGTCGAATTCGACGCCGACGCCGATCGCCATCGGCGAGTCGCTCTATTCCGTCAGGCACTTCCGCGAATACATGCAGAAAGGCGCCTGCTCGATCGTGCAGGTCGATGTCGGCCGCATTGGCGGCATCACGCCCTGGCTCAAGATCGCCCATGCGGCGGAGGCCTTCGACATTCCGGTCTGCCCGCATTTCCTGATGGAATTGCATGTCAGCCTGACCTGCGCTGTTCAGAACGGCAGGTATGTCGAGTACATTCCGCAACTCGACCAGTTGACCGGCAAGCACATGCGCATCGAGGATGGGCATGCGCTGGCGCCCGACGAGCCCGGTATCGGCATCGATTGGGACTGGGACGCGGTCAAGGCCATGAGCATCGCCGAATTCACCACGGCGATCACGAGATAAGGAGCTGATATGCAGCGGATGGGATTTGTGCTTGGGCTGAAGCCGGAGAAGATCGAGGACTATGTTCGCCTCCATGCCGCCGTCTGGCCGGACGTGCTGACCATGATTTCGGCATGCAACATCAAGAACTATTCCATTTACCTGAAGCGGCCGGAGAACCTGCTGTTCAGCACCTTCGAATACCACGGCATCGACTACGAGGCCGACATGGCCAAGATGGCGGCCGATCCGAGGACGCAGGAATGGTGGGCCGTCTGCATACCTTGCCAGGAGCCGCTTGCGACCCGCAAGGAGGGTGAATGGTGGGCTTCGATGGACGAGGTCTTCCACCATGACTGAGGCCGGTTTCGACCCTGCCTCACTCGTCCAGGCCTGGGCCAAACCCTCACAACCCCGACCGATCGTCACTTTCGGTGCAGGGTCGATTGTCGGCGACGCGCATTTCCCGGCCTACCGAAAAGCGGGGTTTCCGATCGCCGGTCTTTACGATCCGGACCAGGCCAAGGCGCAGGCCCTGGCCGATAAATGGGACGTGAAGGCGTTCGGATCGATGCAAGAAGCCGCTGGAGTTAAGGACGCGATCTTCGATCTGGCAACGCCACCGGGGCGGCACGCCGATATCCTGAAGGCCCTGCCCGACGACGCGGTCGCCCTGATCCAAAAGCCGATGGGCAACTATCTCGGGGAGGCAAGCGAAATCCTCGAAATCTGCCGCGCCAAGAAGCTCAAGGCGGCGGTGAATTTCCAGCTCCGTTTCGCGCCGATGATGCTGGCGCTGAAGGAGGCCATCGCCAAGGGCTGGCTCGGCGAAGTCGTCGACTTCGATGCTTGGCTGGCGCTGGCGACGCCTTGGCAGTTGTGGGAATTCCTGCTCAAGGCGCCGCGCGTCGAGATCGCCATGCACTCGATCCACTATCTCGACCTGATCCGGCAGTTGCTCGGCGACCCCAAGGGCGTGCATGCCAAGACGCTCGGCCATCCCGATCATTCCGTGGCGCAGACGCGCACCAGCGCCATTCTCGACTATGGCGACACCGTGCGCTGCGCGCTGTCGATCAACCACGACCACAAGTTCGGGCGCCGGCATCAAGCCTGCGAATTTCGCGTCTGCGGCACCGAGGGTGCCGCCTATCTCAAGCTCGGTCTCAATCTCGATTATCCCCGGGGCGAGCCGGACATTCTGGAAATCTATCCGAAGGGCGGATCGGACTGGATCGCGGTGCCCTTGGCCGGCGAGTGGTTTCCCGACGCCTTTGTCGGGCGCATGGCAAATGTCCAGCGCTTTGCATCCGGCGAAGACGCCGAACTGATCAGTTCGGTCGAGGACGCATGGAACACAATGGCGCTGGTGGAAGCCGCCTATCGTTCGAGCGCGGCGCCGGCGACGCCGATCGCGGAAAGGCCCTGATGGAACAGATCCAGTATTTCGAGGAGTACGAGATCGGCTCGACGCGGCTGACCAACGGCCGCACGATTACCGAGACCGACTTCATTGTCCATGCCGGTCACACCGGCGATTTCTTCCCGCACCACATGGACGCCGAGTTCATGAAGACAACACCGTTCGGCCAGCGCATCGCGCATGGCACGCTGGTGTTCTCGGTCGGCATCGGGCTGACGGCAACGGTCATCAATCCCGTCGCCTTTTCCTATGGCTACGACCGGCTGCGCTTCATCAAGCCCGTGTTCATCGGCGACACGATCCGCACACGCACCACCATCGCGGCCAAGGAGGACGACCCCAAGCGACCGGGTTCCGGACGCGTGATCGAGCGCTGCGAAGTGATCAACCAGCGCGGCGAGGTGGTGCTGGCGGCCGACCACATCTACATCGTCGAACGCCAGCCGGCCTGAGGCAATGTCCGCTATGCGCCGGTAGCGCGCTTGGTGATGCGCTCCAGACCGAGCAGCAGGACCAGCGTTGCCGCCACCAGGATCATGGTGAGCGCCGCCCCGGCAAAGATGTCGCCGCGATCGGTCAGTGAGAAAATCGACACCGGCAGCGTCACCCAACCCGGCGGATAGACCATCACGGTCGCGCCAAGCTCGCCCATGGACAGCGCGAAGCTCAGCCCGAAGGCCGCGACCAGATAGGGTGCGAGCAAGGGCAGCGTGACATGCCGGAGCCGATAGGCAGGGCGTGCGCCGAGGCTCGACGCGACCTGCTCGAAGTCGGGCGACAGCCGCGCAAGCCCGGCCGAGACATTGCCGAAGGTGAAAGCCGAGATCAGCACGAAATGCGCGATCATGACGATTGCGATCGTGCCGTTGAGCAGCAGTGGCGGATGGCTGAAGGCAACCAGCAGGCCAAGACCGACGGACACAGAAGGCACCGCGCTCGGGATGAAGAACAGGAGGCCGAGTGCCTTCGCCAGCGTGGCGCCCTGGATGCGCAGCGCAAGTGCTGCCCAGGTGCCGCTGACCAGCGCCAGCGCGCTTGCCGCGAAGCCGGTGACAAGGCTGGCCTTGACCGCGTTCCAGGCCGCGCCCTTGGCGACATCCGCGTAGTGCTCCGTGGTCAAGCCATTGGGCAGCACGCCGTTCCACTGGTCGGCGAGGCTGGACAGCAGGATCACCGCCAGCGGCGCCAGGAACAGCACGCCGAAGATCAGCGCGAAGATCACCCAGATGACGAAGCGACCGGAACGCGACCAGACCAGCATCGCTAGACTCCCAACCGGCCGGCGGCGAAGCGGTAGAGGCCGAACAGGCCGAGCGACAGGGCTATGTTGACCACGGCGATGATGCAGGCGACCTGGTAGGCCGATTCCTGGATCGCCTTGCCATAGATCAGCAGCGGCAGCGTGATGACGCCCTTGGCGCCGATGAACAGGACGATGCCGAATTCGTTGACGGTGAGGAGCAGGCAGAGGCTGCCGCCGGCGATGAGCGCGGGTACCGCCGCCGGCAGAATGACCTGGCGGACAATGCGGAACGGTCGCGCGCCAAGCACGCTTGCCGCTTCGATCTGGCCGCGATCGACCAGCGAAAAGGCGGCAAGCAGCGGCCGCAGGATGAAGGGCGTGTAGACCGTGACCTCGGCCAGAACGACGCCCCATGTCGAATAAAGGAAGTCGACCGGCGGCAGCGGCAGCGAGAAGGCTTCCATCAGCCCGGAGTTGAGCATGCCGGCGGAGCCATAAAGGAAGGTGAAGGCCAGCGTCACCAGGAAAGTCGGCAGGGCGATGAAAGTGTCGATCAGCCTGGCGATGAAGCCGCTGCCTGGAAACGGCACGAAGGCAAGGATCAGCGCCAGCACCAGGCCGACGACCAGGCATCCGGCCGTCGCCGTGACCGAGATCGTCACCGTGTTGACCAGCGCGTTGAGGAAGAAGCGCGAATGCAGGACGCGGACGATCTCGGCGACATTGGCGACGCCGCTGTCGTCGAGGAAGGCCTGGCGTACAATCAACGCCAGCGGGTAGAAGAACAGCAGTGCCAGCAGGGCCGCCGGCGGCACGATCCACAGCCGGCCCGGCTCTCGCTTTCTGGCCGTCGGCATACCAATGGCGAGCGCTTCAGACACCGGCGTCTTCCGGAAGAAGCGACGTATCGGCCGGCGCAAAGAACAGCGGCACCTCTGTGCCGGGTTCCGGCAAGGCCATTGGCAGTTTCGTTGCCGAGACGCGCACCGGCGTGCCGTCGACATCGAGCACCAGATGCGTGAGTTCACCCTGCCAGTGCACTTCCCTGAGCGTGCCGACAATGCGGTTGGTGTGCTCGCTGTCGGCCGTCAGGCTCAGGTGCTGCGGCCTGATGCAAAGCAGGCTCTTGTCGCCAACCTTCTCGCCGCGACCGGCACCGGCGAGCACGGCATCGCCATGCCTGGCCATGGCAAAGCCTTTCGGGCCGGCAGCATCGGCAACCGTCACCGGCAGAAGGTTGGCACGACCGAGAAACTCGGCGGTGAAGCGGTTTGGCGGACGGCGATAGAGTTCGGTCGTCGGTCCATGCGAACAGACCCTGCCGTCGCGCATGATGGCGATCTTGTCGGCAAGCGTCAGCGCCTCGGTCTGGTCGTGGGTGACGTAGAGGATGGTCAGGCCCGGCAGGCTGCGGTGCAGACGGGCGATCTCCTCGACCATGTTGCGGCGGATCTGCGCGTCGAGCGCCGAAAGCGGTTCGTCAAGCAGGAGCACGCGCGGCCGCACGGCAAGCGCCCGCGCAATCGCGACGCGCTGCTGCTGGCCGCCCGAAAGCTCGCGCGGATAACGCCGGGCAAACGTCGCCATGCCGACGGTGGCGAGCGCATCCTTCACCCGTTCGCCGATCAGCGCCTTGTCGGCGCCTTGTGCCCTGAGGCCAAAGGCGACGTTGTCCTCGACCCGCATATGCGGGAACAGCGCGTAGTTCTGCACCACCATGCCGAGCCCACGCTCATAGGGCGGCAGATCGGTGACGTCGGTGGCGCCGATGCGGATGCGGCCGCTTGCCGGCCGCACGAAGCCGGCAACGGCACGCAGAGCGGTCGTCTTGCCGGAGCCGGACGGGCCTATCATCGCCAGGATTTCGCCAGGCGCGATGTCGAGGGTCAGCGGATGCAGGACGACATGGGCGCCATAGGCGACAACGACCTTGTCGAAGTGGACGTTCGAGCCGGCGCCGCGAACCTTCGCGGCGTCGATGTCCGTGACACTAGGGCCCGTGAAGGCGGCGGCCGACATGGCATTGTTCTCCGGATTGCTTCCCGTGCGGATCAACTTCCGGTCGCTTCGTTCCACTTCTTGACGTAGTCGGGAAGCTTGCTCAGCGCCTCGTCCCAGTTCGGCGACCAGATGGTCAGGCCTTTCATCGCCTCCTGCAGCTTGGCGAAATTGGCGTCGGACGGCGTCACGTCCTTGCGGGCCGGCATGCCGAGGGCAACGGAACTTACAGTCGACTGTGCCTCCTTGGACAGCAGGAAGTCGATCAGCTTCTTGCCGTTGTCGCTATTTGGCGCACCGGTGACCAGGCCGATTTCATAGGGCAGCGCAAAGGTGGAGCGGGTGCCATCGGGGCCAGCGGGCCAGAACACCTTGATGTTGGGATTGTCTGCCATCTGCGACATGTTCATCTGCAGGTCGCCATTGGCCACATGCAGCTCGCCCTTGTTGACCAGCGCGGTCAGCTTGCCGGTCGAGGCGGACGGGCCGACATTGTTGTCCTGCAGCTTCTTCATGAATTCGAAGCCGGCATCCTCGCCGCCAAAGGCATGGATGATCTGCAGCATGACGGCCGTCCCGTCGCCAGCCTGGCCGGGGGTCGAGTACTGGATCTTGCCCTTGAACTTCGGATCGAGCAGATCGTTATAGCTCTTCGGCGCTTCGGACAGCACGGCGCTGTTGTAGATGAAATTCATGTAGTTATTGACCAGCGGCCGATACTTGTCGGTGCCGCCGTCGATCTGGGATGCGGCTTCGGGTTTGTAATCCTGCAGCAGACCGTCCGCGGCGGCGCGCTGGATGAAGGGCGGCAAGGTCACCAGCACGTCGGCCTGCGGGTTCGACTTTTCCTTGGCGACGCGCTCGACGACGCCGCCCGAGCCCGCCTCGATATACTGAACGGTGATGCCGGTGGCCTTGGTGAAGGCTGCGAATTCGGTCTCGTACCAGCTGCCATTGCCATCATGCAGCCCATCGGCGGAGTAGACGGTGACGACGCCGTCGGCGAGTGCTGGCCCAATGAGAGCCGCCGACGCGAGCAATGCGGCGAAAGCCGCGACCATGGTTGCGTTTCTTGATTTCATAACCAGTTCCCCTTTGATTGAAGGCACATTCTGCGATGCACTAGGACCAACCGGCGTTTGGGTCTCTGGCGGACGTTGAGCCGGTTGGATGTCTTCGTTGTGACAACTCTGGGGATTGGGCATCGATAAGTAAAATCTATTTATTTTATGAGAGCCAAACTTTCTCTGATATTTGTCATGGAACTGTCGCATCGGTGTCGTGGACACAAATGTGCTGCGCCGATGGCGGCTATCGGTTTGAAAATGTAGATTATCGGCCGAACACAATGCCTGCGGTCTGCGCCCGCAATCGCGGATCATGCGAGCGGATGGTCACTGGCCGGCCTTCGAGAATTTCGAAACAGCGCGCGAGCGTGTCGTCTTCCAGCCGGCGCATCGCCTCGTAGGTGAAGAAGGTAAGATGCGGAAATAGGATCACATTGTCGCGACCAAACAATGCGCTCATCGGATGGCCTGACCTCGCCAGCGGCTCGACCGAATAGACATCGAGCCCGGCACCACCGATGCGACCGGCAACGATCGCCTCGACGAGCGCCGCCTCATCGATCAGCGCACCGCGCGAGACATTGACGATGATGGCCGACGGTTTCAGGCAGGCGAGCTCATGCTTGCCGATCAGGCCGCGTGTCTGGTCGTTCAGCACGCAATGCAACGAAACGAAATCACAGGCACGCAACATGGCGTGTAGGTCGTCGGCTTTCTCGATGCCGGCGGCGCGCATCGTCGCGGCATCGACACCGGGATCAAAACCAACGACGCGTGCGCGAAACCCCTGGCCGGCCATGCGCGCCATGCTGCGGCCAATCTTGCCGCAGCCGACCAGCCCAAGCGTGGCGCCTGATATATCGCGTCCCAGCCAGCGCTGTTCGGGCCAAATCCAGCCGTCTCGCGTCATTGCCTGGGTGATCCCCGGCAGCCGCTTGGCGAGCGCAATCATCAGCGCGAAGGCGCCTTCGGCAACGGTTTCCTCGGCATAGTCGGGCACGTTGACCACGGGAATGTCACGCCGCATCGCTGCGGGAATATCGATGGCATCGATGCCGACGCCGTATTTGACGATGCCCTTCAGCCTGGGAGCGGCATCGATCACCCGCGCCGTGATCGGCGTGTAGCACATGAGCAGGAGATCGGCGTCGGCGACCGCGTTGGCGAGATCGGCTTCGGGAATGCCATCCGGTAGCGTCACCAGGTTGACGCCTCTCGCCCGTAGGCCGGCATCGATTTCAGGACATTCGAGTTCGCGGTCTGTGCGGACGGCCTTCATGGTCAGGCGGCCAGCACGGCGTCCTCGACAATGTCGAGCGCGCGGTCGAGATCAGTTTTGGAGATAACCAACGGCGGCGAGAGCGTCAGCACATTGCCGTGGCTCACCTTGAAGCTCAGGCCTTGTTCCAGGCAAGCGTAGAAGACACGTTCGGCGAGGTCCCGCGCCGGCTGTCGCGAAGCACGGTCCTCAACGAGTTCGACGCCGACCATCAGCCCCCTGCCCCTGACGTCACCGACATGGGGCGAGCGCGCCATCAGGTCCTGCATACGTGCAAGCATATGGCCGCCAAGCTCAGCCGAACGCTCGACCAGCCCCTCCTCCAGGATGATGTCGATGGTCGTCAGCGCCGCACGCGTTGTCACGGGGTTCTTTTCGTGGGTGTAGTGACCGATGGCGAAGCCGCCGGTGACGTCGAGATCGCGGCGGGCGATGACGGCGGCGATCGGCAGGATGCCGCCGCCGAGTGATTTGCCG
Source organism: Mesorhizobium sp. B2-3-14 (assembly GCF_006442175.1). Classification (NCBI taxonomy): domain Bacteria; kingdom Pseudomonadati; phylum Pseudomonadota; class Alphaproteobacteria; order Hyphomicrobiales; family Phyllobacteriaceae; genus Mesorhizobium; species Mesorhizobium sp. B2-3-14. Next base: position 319,658 of record NZ_VFVP01000005.1, read on the forward strand.
AGGACAACGATGTCGGGCGTTACGCCGTCATGCTCATGGGCGAAAACTTTTCCGGTCTTGCCGAGGCCGGTCGGGATCTCGTCGAAGATCAGCAGCGTGCCGTGCCTGTCGCAGGCCTCGCGCACGCGCTTCCAGAAACCGGGCGGAGGTGGATTGGGCGTCGCGCGCATCGGCTCGGCAACGACAGCCGCCACGTCCTGCTCGCGGCCGAGCACATAGGCGATCATGTTGGCGCAAGCGAGCCCCGATGCCTCCAGGGAGTCGTGGCCATAGGGGCAACGATAGCCATCCCAGGGCGCGACGTGCTCGGTGCCGGTCATCATCGGGCCTGCGATATGCGAACGGAAGGTCGCCTCGCCGCCGACGCTGGCCGCGCCGAAGCCGGCGCCATGGAAAGCATCCCAGAACGACACCGTCTTGAAACGGCCGGTGGCCGCCCGCGCGATCTTCAGCGCGACCTCGATGGCATCGGAGCCGCCGGTGGTGAACAACACCTTGCCGAGATCGCCGGGAGCCAGCGCGGCCAGTTTTTCGGCCAGTTCGACGGCGGGCTCGCAGGTGAAACGGCGCGGCGCGAAGCAGAGGTCGTCGAGTTGCTTCTTGATCGCCGCCACCAATCTCGGGTGACCGTAGCCGAGGTGATGCACGCTGTTGCCGTGGAAATCCATGAAACGACGGCCGGCGGTGTCCTCGATCCAGATGCCTTCCGCCCTAGCTATCGTCGAAAGACAGGGGCTGGACAGGCTCTGGTGCATGAAGGCGGCGGCGTCGCGATCGAGCAGGCCGCGAATGCGGGGATCGTCCTGGCCGGTATCCCAGCGGCCGCGCGCCGCCGTCGTGTTGGAATCGCCTTCGGTATGCACAAGCTCTGATATCGCGGCCATCATTGTCTCCGAAATGCGAATGAGGGAGCGTGGGACGCTCCCTCGGTTTGTTCCGCCAGCTTATGTGATCCGGTCAGGACCAAGGCAGCGAAAATGTCTTCACATTGGTGTAGCTCTTCATCGCCTCGATGACGCCTTCCTTGTAGCCATTGCCGCTGTCCTTGATGCCGCCGAAGGGCGACATCTCGATGCGGTAGCCCGGCACTTCCCAGATGTTCACCGTGCCGACCTGCAGGCCGGCGATGTATTTTTGCATGCGGGGAAACGAATTGGTGCAGACGCCCGACGACAGGCCGAAGGCGGTCGAGTTGGACAACGCGATCAGTGCTTCATCGTCATCCGGCGCGCGCACGATCGGGATGATCGGCCCGAACGTTTCTTCCATCACCAGTTCGGATGTGTGCGGCACGCGGTCGACGACGATTGGCGGCAGCAGCGCACCCTGACGACCCGGGTTGTAGAGGATCTCTGCCCCCTGCTCGGCCGCCATGTGGACGCGCGCTTCGAACAACGCCGCCGCCTTCTCATGCACGACGGTGCCGAGATCGGTCGAGCGGTCCATCGGATCGCCGAAGCGGATCTTCTTGGCCCGCTCCAGCACCAGCGGCACGAAGCGGTCGGCGACGCTTTCCTGGACGAGGATGCGCTTGACCGCCGTGCAGCGCTGGCCGGAGTTTTTGGTCGCACCGGCGACCGCGAGATCGGCGGCCTTGGCCAGATCGTCATCGGAGAGATCGTTGAGGATGATCAGCGGATCGTTGCCGCCGAGTTCCAGCACCTGGCGCCTGTAACCGGCGCTGCGGGCGATCATCTTGCCGACCGGCACGCCGCCGGTGAAGGTGATCAAGTCGATATTCTCGTTGGTGATCATCTCGTTGCCGATGTCGACCGGCCAGCCGGTCACCACCGAAAGCATTTCCGGCGGCAGGCCGGCTTCATAAAGAATGTCGGCCAGCACCAACGCCGTCATCGGCGTCAGTTCGGTCGGCTTCACCACCACGCAATTGTTGGTGGCGATGGCCGGCGCCACCTTGTGCGAGACCATGTTGAGCGGATGGTTGAATGGCGTGATCGCCGAGATAGCCTTCAGCGGCTCGCGCGTGGTGAAGATCTTGCGCGCCTTGCCGTGCGGGGTGAGGTCGCAGGAGAAGATCTGGCCATCGTCCTGGATGCACATCTGCGCCGACAGCGTGAACACATCATAGGCGCGGCCGACTTCGTAGAGCGAGTCGGCCTTGGAGATACCGAGCTCGAGCGTGATCAGATCGGATATTTCTTCCCGGCGCGACGCCAGTGCTTCCGCCGTGCGGAACAGGATCTGCTGGCGCTCGTAGCGCGTCAGCTTCGACTTGTAGCCTGCAGCGATCTCGAACGCCTGGCGGGCGTGTTCGGCGCGGCCGGCGGGGACGGTGCCGATGACGGTGTCGTTCCAGGGGTAACGCACCTCGACAACACCACCGGCATCGACCTTCCTGCCGGCAATGCGCATCGGCTCGTGGCGAACTTTGATGGCAGGGTCAAGCTTGGTCATGTCGGTATTCCTCGGTGCTCAGACAGCCAGGTTGATTTTTTCTAGGCAACGGCATCGCGTCTCAGCAATGGCTTCCCCCACTCCGCCGAGCTTCGCTCGCCACCTCTCCCCCCTCCGGAGGGAGAGGAAGGGAGCCAAGGCTGGCAAACTCGCGCCCTTCCTCTCCCCCGTCGATCGGGGGAGAGGTGTCGAGCGAAGCTCGACGGAGTGGGGGTCGACATCATCAGGCCTATGCCAATGCAGCCGCCATAGTGGCGTAATAGAACGCGTCGAAATTGCGCAAGGTCGGCTCGTTGGGCAGATCCGGCAGCACGCGGTTGACGATGAACGGCACTTCCTGCTCGGTCAGTCCGCCATGCGAGCGCAGCGGCTCGTTTAGCGCCGCCAGATCATGGCGATGTTCCGATGTGCCGATCGTCTTGTTCTCGGTCGAGACCAGCACGATGTCGCCGATGCGGTCAGCCGGCAGTTCGAAGCGCTCGCAGGCCGTCCGGCTATCGACGACCAGCATGATGCCGTCAACCTTGGCCAGCCGCGCCATGATGCCCGCCTGGTCCGCGCCATCAGGCAAATAGGCGGTGGCGAAAGAGCCCAGCGCGCCATGATGCACGACATAGGGGTCGGTGATCGGCAGGATGACGCGGGCGGCATCCTTGCCCAGCCATTCGTCAAGCAGGTCCTGGACGTAGACGACGTCGGGCGCACCGCCGGCCTTGTGCTTGGGCTTCATGCCATGGTCGGCGGTGACAACGATCGCGGCGCCCAGCGCATCAAGTTCGGTCAGGTACTTGTCGAACATCTCGTAGAAGGCGTTGGCCTGCGGCACGCCCGGTGCGTATTTGTGCTGCACATAGTCCGTCGTCGTCAGGTACATGATGTCGGGGCGGAATTCCCTCAGCAACTGGACGCCGGCGGCGAAGACGAATTCCGACAATTCGGCCGAATAGACTTCCGGCACAGGCAGGCCGAAATGCTTCGAGGCATTGTCGATGCCGTGCTCGCCAACCGTGGTCGTATCGGACTTCTCCGCCGAAAAGCACAGCGCGCGCCCTTCGTCGAAAGACAGACCCTTGCCGAGCAGCGCACGCAGCTTGTCTTTGGCGGTCACCACGGCAACCTTGGCGCCCGCATCATAGAAGGCCTGAAAAATGGTCGGCGCGCGCAGGAAGCGCGGGTCGTTCATCATCACTTCCTTGCCGGTCTCGCGCTCGTAGAGATAGTTGCCGCAAATGCCGTGCACCGAGGGCGGGCGACCGGTGGCGATCGACAAATTGTTGGGATTGGTGAAGCTCGGAATGACCGAGTGCGCAAAACGCACCGTGCCCTTCTCCTTGATCCTGACCAGGGCCGGCATCAGCCCGGCCTTGATCGCTTCATCGAGATAGGCCGGCTCGCAGCCGTCGAGGCAGATGGCGATCGCCGGCACGCGCGGCCAGGCGTAGGTGCGGCCGTTGACCGCGACGTTGATGGGAGACATCTGGTTCATCAAAAATCCTCGAAATCGGCCGCTTCAGGCGGCGAGTTTAGCGCGCTCGGCGATTGCCGCGGCGGGTGGAGCGGCGGTGTCGACGCCCATTTCATCAAGCGATTGCGCCGCCGCCTCGACGACGCGACGCATGACATGTTCGTCCATTTGGCCGATGCAGCCGACACGGAAGGAGTCCACGACCGTCAGCTTGCCGGGGTAGATGATGAAGCCCTTGTCCTTCATCAGTTCGTAGAAGCGATCGAAGGCGAAGTTGGCGTGGGCCGGGTTGAAGAAGGTGACGATGATCGGCGACAGCCAGCGGTCCTTGAGCAATGTCTCGAAGCCGAGTTCGCGCATGCCCGACACCATGACGTCGCGGTTCCTGGTGTAGCGGGCACCACGGCCGGCGACGCCGCCTTCCGCCTCATGCTGGCGCAGCGCCTCCAGGAAAGCGGCGACGACATGCGTCGGCGGCGTGTAGCGCCACTGGCCGGTCTTGTTCATATGCGCCCACTGGGCGTGGACGTCGAGCGACAGGGAATGGCTGCGCCCCTTGGCTGCCTCGAGTTCGCTCTTGCGGGCGATGATGAAGCCGAAGCCGGGCACGCCCTCGATGCATTTGTTGGCCGACGAGACCATCGCCTCATAGCGGATCTCGTTGACGTCGAGCGCGACGGCGCCGAACGCGCTCATGGAATCGACCAGCAGCTTGCGGCCCTTGGTGTGCACCGCCTCGGCGATCTCGGCGACCGGGTTCAAAATGCCGGAGCTGGTCTCGCAATGAATGGCTATGACGTGGGTGATGGCGTGGTCGGCTTCGAGCGCTGCCGCCACCTCGTCGCCGCGCGGCGGCAGGTAGTCGCCCTTGTCGATCAGCGTATAGGCGCGGCCGAGATACTGCATGGTCTGGGCCGCGCGCAGGCCGTAGGCGCCATTGGCCAGGACCAGAACCTTGCCGTCTTTCGGCACGAACGAACCCAGCATCGCCTCGACGCAGAAGGAGCCGCTGCCTTGCATCGGCACGCAATCGAATTCGGCTTTCGCATCGCCGGTCAGCGCCAGCAGGCGGCGGCGCATGTCTGATGTCATGGCGCGGAAATCGCCGTCCCACGATCCCCAGTCGCGCAGCATCGCCTGCTTGACCGGATAGGAGGTGGTGAGCGGCCCCGGTGTCAGCAGATACGGCTCGCCCAGCGCCGGACCGGCCAACGGCTCCGCGGCAAATTTCGTTTCGGCGAGCATGATGTCCTCCGACAGGTCGCTGCTTTTTTGATCTGGCGCCATTGTTGGCTGAGGGCATATATTTGTAAAATCGTTATTTTGTATCGACGTATCGATTTCAGTGATGATCCGATACAGACAGCAGAAGCTGCATGGCGCTCGTGACAGCTTCGTGAAACCCGGCAGGCCCATTCCAAGACATAAACCGAATCGTTTGTTTCCGGCTTTTGCATAGCAGGGCTTATGATAGGCTGCTGGTAACCAGAGAGGCTCGGGAGCGAAGAAGATGCGCTATGTTCAGTTGCGGGCCTTTCATCAGGTGGCGATCTCCGGCGGCTTTTCGCGGGCGGCCGAAGCGCTGTTCCTGACCCAGCCGGCGATATCGGACCAGGTCCGCAAGCTCGAGGAAGAGTATGATGTCCTGCTGTTCAATCGTAACAAGAAGCAGGTCACCCTGACCCATTCCGGCCAGAAACTGCTCGAAATAACCCACCGCATGTTCGACACCGAGCAGCAGGCGCTTGAGCTTCTGACCGAGTCGCGCGCCTTGCGTTCCGGCACGCTGCGCATCGTCGCCGACGCCGCGCATCATCTGCTTCACATTCTCGGCAGCTTCCGCGCCCGCTATCCCGGAGTGCAGGTCTCGGTGCGTGCCGGAAACACCGAGACGGTGATCAGCAGCCTCTACAGCTACGATGCCGATATCGGCGTGCTGGGCGAGGTGCCCGCCGGACGCGACTTCGAAGTGCTGAAACTGAACTCGACGCCGATCATAGCCTTCACCTCGATCGACCATCCGCTGTCGGGGAAGAAATCGCTGACGCTCAAGCAGCTCGCACAGGAATCCCTGGTCATGCGCGAGCGCGGTTCGAAGACGCGCCAGAAGCTCGAAGACCTGGCAGCGGCTTCTAAGGTGGAGTTGAGGCCTGTGATCGAAGCCGAGGGCCGGGAAGCCGTGCGCGAGATCGTCGCCTCTGGCGCCGGCATCGGCTTTGTCTCGGCGGCCGAATTCGGCCAGGATTCGCGGCTCGTCCCGATCACCATCGACGCGCCCGAGACCTTGATGGACGAGGCGCTGATCTGCCTGCGCGAGCGCAGCGGCGGCAAACTGGTGCGCGCCTTTCTCGACATGGCGCGCTCTATGTCGACGGATTAAGCCGCGGCCCTGATCTCCATTGCATCGGCTTTCACCCGCTCCGATTTCGGATCGTAGGGGCTGCGCAGATGCGCGGTGGCCGCATAGCGTACGCCGGCTAGATCGATCTCGAAATGGCCGCCGCTCAGGAACACAGCATCCACGCCGGTTTCGTTTTCGATCAAGCTGAGCGCCACTGACTGGCCAAGCGTGTGGCCATAGGCAGCCGAGCGGACCTCGCCGACCGGCTTGCCGTCGCGCAGGACCAACTCGCCGCCCCACAGCATCGGCTCGGTGTCGTCGAGCGTAAGGAGCACGATACGCTTTGCCGGTGCCGACGACGAGGGTTTCGCGGCGGCAAGCGCATCGCGGCCGATGAAGCCACCTGGCTTGTCCATCGCCACGGCGAAGCCAAGCCCCGCCTGCCAGGGATTGATATCAGGCGTCAGTTCCCGACCCCAGGCTCGAAAACCTTTTTCGATGCGCAAGGCGTCGAGCGCGTAGTAGCCGGCGTCGGCCAAGCCGAATTCACGGCCGGCCTCGTGCAACGCCTCGTAGACGCCGACGGCGAATTCGGCCGGCACGATCAGTTCCCAGCCGAGTTCGCCGACATAGGTCATGCGGTTGGCATAGGCAGTGGCGTAGCCGATATCGATTTCGCGAATGCTGGCGAAGGGGAAGCCGGCGTTGGAAAGATCGGCCGACGACAGTTTGCAGAGGAGATCGCGCGAACGCGGCCCCATCAACGCCAGCACCGCGTAAGCAGAGGTAACGTCGGTCAGGACGGCGTGGGCATGGGCCGGAATGTTCTTGACGATCCAGTCGGCATCGTGGACCGCCTGGGCGGAACCGGTAACGATGAGGAATTTTTCCGCGCCAAGCCGCATCACAGTGAGATCGCTTTCGTAGCCGCCGCGCGCATTGAGCACGCCGGTGTAGACCGACGTGCCGACCGGCACATCGATGTCGCCGGCGCAGATGCGGTTCAACACGGCACAGGCATCGCGGCCCTGGACAAGAAGCTTGGCGAAGGAGGTCTGGTCGAAGATGGCGACGGCTTCGCGCGTCGCCTTCATCTCGCGCCGCACGGCCTCGTGCCAGTTCTGGCGACCGAAGGCATAGTCGTTCCCGGCTTTCTCTCCCGGCGCCGCGAACCAGTTGGCACGCTCCCAGCCCATCTTGGAACCGAAGCAGGCGCCCTTGGCGGCGAGCCGATCATAGAGCGGCGAGCGGCGGAACGGCCGCGCGGTATCCAATTCGCGGTTCGGCCACGGCATGGCGTAATGCAGGCCGAGCGTCTCCTTGACGCGGTCATGCAGCCAGCGCGGATTGTTGTTGAAAGCGGCGAAGCGCCTGATGTCGACCGGCCACAAATCCATGGTCGGCGCGCCGTTGACGATCCATTCGGCCAGTGCCTTGCCGGCGCCGCCGGCACTGGCAATGCCCATCGAATTGAAGCCGGCGCCGACATAGAAATTCTTCAACTCCGGCGCCTCGCCGAGGAGGAAATTGTTGTCCGGCGTGAAGCTTTCGGGTCCGTTGTAGAATTTCTTGACTTCGGCCTGCGCCAGCTGCGGCACGCGCACCAGCGCGTTTTCCATCAGGATCTCGAACTGGTCCCAGTCGTCGGGCAGCAGCGCGAATTCGAAATTTTCGGGAATGCCGTTCATGCCCCACGGCTTGGCGTGCGGCTCGAAGCCACCCATCACCAGACCGCCGACCTCCTCCTTGAAGTAGATGAAGCCATCGGGGTCGCGCATGACAGGCAGGTCCGGATGCACACCCTCGATCCGGCCGGTGACGATGTACATGTGCTCGGCCGAATGCAGCGGCACCGAGACGCCGCACATCAGCCCGACCTTGCGCGCCCATTGGCCTGCGCAGTTGACGACGATCTCGGCGGCGATGTCGCCGCGGTCCGTCTCGACGCCGCAGGCGACGCCGTTTTTCACCGTGATGCCGGTGACCTGCACCCGCTCGAAGATTTTGACGCCACCATTGCGCGCGCCCTTGGCCAGCGATTGCGTGAGATCGGTGGGATTGGCCTTGCCGTCTCCGGGCAGCCAGACGGCGCCGACCAGATCGTCTGTCGCCATCACCGGCCAGAGCTCGGCTGCCTCGCGAGGCGAGATGACGTCGATCTCGACCCCTTGGGCACGCGCCGACGCGGCCGTGCGCTTCAACACCGCCATGCGGTCGGTGGTGCGCGCGACGGACAGCGAACCGCAGTTCTTCCAGCCGGTGGCGAGGCCGGTCTCGGCCTCCAGTTCGCTGTAGAGCTGCGTGGAGTACCGGATCAGGCTGGTCATGTTGGAATGGCTGCGCAGCTGACCGACAAGACCGGCCGCGTGCCAGGTGGTGCCGCCGCTGAGTTGTCCCTGCTCAAGCAGCACCACATCGCTCCAGCCCAGCTTGGTCAGATGATAGGCGACCGAGCAGCCGATGATGCCGCCGCCGACAATGACAGTTCGAGCCTGGGTGGGAAATTCATGTGCCATGAGCGTTCCGCCATTTGAGGGATGGCCGAGACATTACCATGGGAAAACCAAATATCAACTCATAATATCACAAAATATCACATCAAGCTGCAACGATGAGTTCAGGCCCCCTTTGCGAAAGCGCCTCGGCAAGCGCGAATTCGGGGTCGGTGTCGACGATTACCCCAGCGGCACGTTCGAAATTCGGGATCCTGAGCGGCGTCAGCTTGCCGAATTTGCTGCTGTCGAGCACGAAATAGGCCTTGCCGGCGAGGCTAATCATCCGGCCCCGCTGTTCGGCCCCGGCGCGGGTGAAATCGGTCACCTCGCCGTCCGGAGACAGCGCTCCGCCACCCAGAAAGGCCATATCGACGCGAAAGCGCGCCATCGCATCGAGCGTGTCGATGCCGGAAGCCGCCTCCTCGCCCGGGTCGACTTCGCCGCCCAGCATGTGCACGCGCACGCCGGGGACATGGCATAGGTGCAGCGCTATCTTCAGGCTGGCCGTGCAGATCGTCAGATCGCGCAGTTCCGTCATTGCATGCGCGATGGCCAACGTGGTGGTGCCGGAATCGAGAAAGACCACCATGCCATCCCTGACCAGCCTGGCGGCCGCCCTGCCGATCGCGGCCTTGCCTTGGGCATTTTCCTGGCTGCGCTGGCTCATCGCGGGTTCGCTCGGTTCGAAGCGGGCGGCCCCGCCATGCACGATGCCGAGCCTGCCCTGGTCGGAAAGCAGCTTCAAATCGCGGCGGATGGTTTCGCGCGAGACGTCGAAGAACCCAGCCAGTTCGGCGACGCTAACGGAACCCTGGGCGCCCAGCCGCCGCAGGATCTCGTCATGGCGGCGCGGGGCAAGGGCACGTGCCGGCAGGCGGCTGACGGGAGACATGGCATCCTCGTGTCAAGCATTGATGTTGCAATATGTGGCAGCGAACCGGCGCGGTGGCAACCACGCGCCACGATTGCGGGCTGCCCCCTGCCCTTCAGGCTTAGAATTTTCGCGACAACCGCCGCCATCCGTCGCGTTGACCAGCGTGTCGCTTCCCTCGCGAAGATGCTGTCTCAGAACGCTCACCGCCTTCTTGCCGTCGCGCCGCGGCAGGCGGCCAGCAGATCGCGGTGTTCGCTCCGCGAGCGGGTGCGATAATCCGGATTCGACATCTCGAGCAGAAGAGTGGGTCCGCCCGGCATGGTTCGGGCGGAGAAATCAGTCAATCGACCTTTACGGCGACCACCGCGGCGCAGTCGCCGGCCTTGACCAGGCCAGGGAAATGCCGCGCCGCCAGCATGCCCGACATTTTGGCCCGGATTTCCCGCGGCGCGACGCCGGTGCGGCCGGTGGAATGGATGCGGGCCACCACCGTGCCCTCCTCGACAGGTTCGCCGAGATCGACCATGGTTTCGATCATGCCGTCATCCTCGGCGAAGCAGAAGCAATCGCCCGAGGGCATGTCCAGCCACTGCGTTCCGCCCGTCTCGGCCGCCCCGGCGACGATACCCTCATGACGCAGCACGTTGAGGATGCCGCGCCGCGCGATCCGCACCGTCTCGGCTCGCGACGTACCGCCACCGCCGAGCTCGGTGGTGACGAAGACCTTGCCCATCTCTTCGGCCGCCGTGTCATACATGCCGATCGCATCGATCTCGGTCATGCGCATCGAGAATGGTGCCGAGAATGCCGCCACCGCGGCAAAGGCTTTCTGCTCCAGCGCCTTGTCGGGCAAAGTGTGGGCGGCACAGAACGGTACGAAATCCAGCGTCCTGCCGCCGGAATGGAAGTCGAAGACGATGTCGGCGCGGGGAAGCAGCTCGCGTTGGAAATAATCGGCGATCTTCTGCGTCACCGTGCCGTCGGGCCGGCCGGGGAAACTGCGGTTCATGTTGCCCTTGTCGATTGGCGAGGTGCGCGTGCCGGCCCGAAAAGCAGGATAGTTCATCGCCGGCACGATTATGACGGTGCCGCTGACCTGGCTGGGATCGAGCGTGCGGGCGAGTTCGTAGAGCGCCAGCGGCCCTTCATACTCGTCGCCATGATTGCCGCCGGTCAGCAGCGCCGCCGGCCCCTTGCCGTTGCGGATGACGCAGATCGGGATCATCACCGAGCCCCAGGCCGAGTCGTCGCGGCTATAGGGCAGGCGCAGGAAACCATGCTGGACGCCGTCACGATCGAAATCGACGGTCGGCGTGACCGGCGACGGGCGAAGACTGGACATCGGGCTCAATCCTTCACCACCAGCTTGCGCGGCACGTTGGCCAGGCACTCCACACCGGTATCGGTGATCAGGATGGATTCAGTGATCTCCAGCCCCATCGTCTCCAGCCACAGGCCGGTCATGAAATGGAAGGTCATGCCGGGCTTGAGTTCGGTGCGATCGCCGGGGCGCAGGCTCATCGTGCGCTCGCCCCAGTCCGGTGGATAGGAAAGCCCGATCGAATAGCCGGTGCGGTTGTCCTTGACGATGCCGTATTTCTTCAACACGGCGAAGAAGGCATTGGCGATGTCCTCGCAGGCATTACCCGGCTTTGCGGCGGCAAGGCCAGCTTCCATGCCTTCCAGCGTTGCCTTCTCGGCATCGAGGAATTCCTGCGTCGGCTTGCCGAGGAAGACGGTGCGCGACAGCGGGCAATGGTACCTGTTGTAGCAGCCGGCGATCTCGAAGAAAGTGCCCTCGCCCGCCTTCATCGGCTTATCGTCCCAGGTCAGGTGCGGCGCCGAGGCGTCGGCGCCCGAGGGCAGCAGCGGCACGATCGCGGGGTAGTCACCGCCAATGCCGTCGACGCCGCGCGTGCCGGCATCGTAGATCTCGGCGACGAGATCGTTCTTGCGCATGCCGACTTCGATCTTGTCGACGATGCGCTGGTGCATCGCCTCGACGATACGGGCGGCCTTGCGCATATAATCGATCTCGGTTGGGCTCTTCACCGCGCGCTGCCAGTTGACCAGCGCGGTGGCATCGACGAAGCGGGCGTTGGGCATATGCTTCTGCAGCGAGGCGAAGGCGGCGGCGGAGAACCAGTAATTGTCCATCTCGACGCCGACGGTGAGCTTGCCCCAGCCGCGATCGGTCAGCACACCCGACAGGAAATCCATCGGGTGGCGTTCGGTCGACTGCACATAGTGGTCGGCATAGCCGACGATGTTGTCATGTGCGAGGTAGGCGGTGCGCTTGGCGCCGTTCGCGTCCTGGCCACGACCGTACCAGACCGGCTCGCCCGATGGCGGCACGATGACCGCCTGGTGGACGTAGAAGGACCAGCCGTCATAGCCGGTGAGCCAGGCCATGTTGGAGGGATCGCTGACGATCAAAAGGTCGACGCCTTTCGCCTCCATGGCTTTCCGCGTCTTGGCGAGGCGTTCCGCATATTCGCTTCGCGAGAATTTCAGGTTCGGCTGCATTTTGTTGGTCCTCGTTTGTTGGGGCTGGAGCCCGTTTCAACTCGTTGAATCTGGCTCCAGGGAATTTTTTGATTGAGCATGATGCTGGGGAAACCGGTTGCCATTTTCCGGATCATGCTCCTGCGGCCGGCGTCAGCTTTCAAAGATCGTTCCGGCTTTCGCGGCCAGCGCACGGTCGCGGGCGAGCGTGGCGATCGCCGTATCCTGCACGCCCGTGCCGGTCAGATCGGCGATGGTGATGTCGCCGGCCGAGCGCCGGCCATGCCTCGCGCCGGCGATGATCTGGCCGAGCTCGGTCACCTCCGCGTCTCCAGCCATCACGCCCGCCGCGATGGCATGGTGCAATTCGCCCAGGCGCCGCGTCTGTTTCGCGCTGTCGGCGACATAGAGATCGGCCATGCGTAGGATCGTCGGCGCTATCTCGTTCTTGTGCTCGGCGTCCGAACCCATGGCGGTGATGTGCTGGCCGGCCGAAACAAACCCTGCCTTGATCAGTGGTTCGGTCGATGGGGTGGTCGTGACGACGATGTCGGCACCGGCAACAGCGTTGGCTGCGTCGGTCTCGGCGCGTACGTCGACGCCGAGCCTTTCGCGTAAGGTGGCCGCGGTCACTTCGGCCTTGGCGGCATCGCGCGCCCAGATGCGGGCCTGCGTGATCGGCCGCACCAGCGTCAGCGCTTGCAGTTGCAGCCCGGCCTGGACGCCGGCGCCGAAGATCGAGGCGACCGATGAGTCCGGCCGCGACAGATGCTTGGCCGCAACGGCTCCCGCAGCAGCGGTGCGAACATCGGTGAGATAGCCATTGTCGAGCAGCAAAGCCTCGACCAACCCTGTCTTCGACGACAGCAGCACCATCATGCCGTTAACGCTGGGCAGGCCAAGTTTGGGATTGTCGAAGAAGCCGGGGCTGATCTTGATGGCGAAGCCATCGATACCAGGCACATAGGCGGTCTTGACGTCAACCTCGCCGCGATGCTGGGGGATATCGAGCCGCAGGATCGGCGGCATCGCCACCGGCAGCGTGGCAAGCGCACGAAAAGCGTTCTCGACACAGGCGACGGCGTCGAGATCGAGCGTCACGATTGCGCGCAGTTCAGCTTCGGTGAGGATGGTCATCCTGCTCATGCGGCGCGCTCCGAAATCGATGGCATTTCCCCGCAGACAATCTTCCTGTGCAGTTGCATGTCGATGTTGCGGCCGGAAAGCAGAACCACAACCGGCCCCTCCGCCTTGACCTTGCCGGCGAGCAGCGCCGCGATGCCTACCGCACCGGCTCCCTCGACGATCTCGCGTTCCTGTTCATAGGCGTGGCGAATGCCGGCAGCGATTTCGTCCTCGCTGAGCAGGACGACATCGTCGAGCAGGTCGCGGCACATGGCGAAGGTCAGCCGGTTGTCGAGGCCGATGCCGCCGCCGAGCGAATCCGCCAGCGTCGGCAGTTCCTCGACCAGCACGGGGCGGCCCGCATCGAGGCTGGCCTTCATCGCGGCGCCCCGCGCCATCGAAACGCCGACGACTCTTGTTCCGGGACGGACACCCTTGACGGCCGCCGCTACACCCGAGGCCAACCCACCTCCGGAGAGTTGCACCAGTACCAGAGCGGCATCCGGGACCTGCTCCATCACCTCCAGCCCGAGCGTGCCTTGACCGGCAATGATGGCCGGATGGTCGAAGGGCGGCAGCATGACAAGCCCCTCCTCCGTCACCAGCCGCTCGACCTCCTGCTGGGCATCGTCCTGGCTGTTGCCAACGATACGGATTTCCGCGCCGAGGCGGCGGATTTCGTCCAGCTTATTCCTGGGTACCAGTCGAGACATGCAGATCACAGCACGCATGCCCTCGAGCTTTGCCGCATGCGCAAGCGCACGGCCATGATTGCCGGTCGATGCCGCGACGACGCCGCGCGCCTTCTCCCCTGCGCTGAGCGAAGCGACGGCGTTCGAAGCGCCCCGCAATTTGAAGCTGCCGGTGGTCTGGCGGTGCTCGAGCTTGAGTTGAACCGGAACGCCCAGCCTTTCGGAGAGACTTGCCGAAAGCACGATCGACGTGCGCTCGATCTTGCCGGCAATTCGCGCGCGCGCGGTACGGATATCGCCAAGGGTCACGGTCGCCATGGTCGTCAACCGCGCGGCAAGGGCAGCGTCATCAGACGGCCGAATTCGGGATGGGCTGTCTCATCACCGCAAAGGCGCAGGCAATTCCAGGCGGTCGCCTGATTGCTGGTCACCACCGGGCGGCCGATCGCCTGTTCCATGCCAGTGACCGCCAGCGCGCCGCGCAGCGCCGTGCACGACACGAACAGCGCGTCTGCCTGCGGATGCATCGCCCGGCGCGCGAGATTGATGAGGGCTGCCGGGGCAATGCGCGCCATCTCGCGGTCGTCCTCGAAGCCGAGACAGGTGAAGCTTAGGATTTCGAAGCCACGTTCGGCGAAATAGGTCGCCATCGGTCTGGAGGTTTCCACGGTATAGGGCGTGAGGATGCTGATCCGGCGCACCCCGAAGGCGTTCAGCCCGCGCACGCCAGCCATCGGAGGAGTGACAACGGGTATACCTGACTTGGCGGCCTGGATCGCCGTCTCGATCTCGGCATCGCCAATCACCACCGAGGCCGACGTGCAGGAGTAGCAGATGGCGTCGAGCGGCTCGTCAGGCAGGATCAAGGCAGCGCCCGCCGTCAGCGCCGGCTGCATCTTGCGCAGGTTCTCAGGCGTCGTCGGGTTGGCGTAGGGAATGCGCGCGACATAGACGCCGATCCGTTCGCTCGCCACCATGCGGCGAAAATCCGGCTCGGTCGTGTGGTCGGTGGCCAGGATGATCAGCCCGACACGCCGCTCCAGCGGACGCTCATCGAGCGCTGGCCGGTCGGGCACAAGCTTGATCTCGGACAAGGGCTTCATCTTTTATCTTTCGATCTTGCCGTAGCGGCGTTCCAGCCAGCGCAGCAGCACGACCGAAATCAGGCTGATGGCAAGGAAGAAGGCGCCGACCAGCGTGATCGGCTCAAGGTAGCGATAATAGGTGTTGGCGACGCTTTTCGCCTGGTTCATCAGCTCCAGCACGGTGATCGCCGAGAGCAGCGGCGTCTCCTTGAACATGGCGATGAAATAGTTGGCCAGCGCCGGGATCATCGGCGGAATAGCCTGCGGGATGATGATGTGGGACCAGGTCTGCCGCGCGCTGAGATTGCACGCCTTGGCGGCTTCCCACTGACCACGCGGCACATTGTCGATGCCGGCGCGGTAGACCTCCGCCGTGTAGGTGCCGTAGTGCAGGCCAAGTCCGATGACGCCGGCGACCAGCGGCGGCAAGAGAATGCCGATGTCGGGCAAGACGTAGAAGATGAAATAGAGCTGCACCAAGAGCGGTGTGCCGCGGATGAATTCGGCCACCCAACCGACGGTGCGCGACAGCGCCTTGTTGGGCGAGCGGCGCGCCAGCGCGATGCCCAGACCGACGATCGCGGCCAGCACCGAGCCGAGCAGCGTCGCCAGGATGGTGATCTTCACCCCCTGGATCAGGGTCGGCAGGATCTGCCGGACGAAGTCCCAGTCCCAATCCATCAGCGGACCCAATTCATCAGGAATGCTCTGGCCATCAGACGCGCACTCCGTCGAGGCCGCGCGCCATGCGGCGTTCCAGCGAGCGCACACCCCACGAGATGAGCAGCGCCAGGATGAAATAGATGATGAGGATGGTGGTGAACGGCACCATGGTGTTGCCGGTCTGGGCGCGCACCACCTGTGCCTGGAACGTCAGGTCGGCGAGCGAGATCAGCGAGACCACCGATGTCGCCTTGAGCAGCTCGATGGCGTTGTTGCCGAACGTCGGCAGCATCACCAGAAACGCCTGCGGCAGGATGACGTGTCGCATGCCTTGCCAACGGCCGAGATTGAGCGCGACGCAGGCCTCATGCTGTTCGCGGCCGATCGACTGCACGGCGCCGCGCACCACCTCGGCTGCATAGGCGCCCACATTCAAGCCCAGCGCCAACACACCGGCCTGCAGCGGGGTCAGTTCGAAGCCCACCAGCGGCAACACGAAATAGGCGAAAAACAGCTGCACGAAGATCGAGGTGCCGCGGAAGAACTCGATATAGGCCGTGGCCAGGGCCCGCAGCACGAAGAAGCGCGACAGGCGCCCCATGCCGGCGAGAAAGGCCATGATCAGGGCGAGCACCGACCCCATCAGCGTCAGCTCGATGGTGACAAGCGCTCCCTGCAATATCAGGCCAAAATAGCCGGACCACTGGGTCATTGAGTTGAAGTTTCCAACGTTGGTTTCAGCTTCCTTCTCCCCGTTTATGGGGAGAAGATGCCGGCAGGCAGATGAGGGGCAGCGCTAGCTTGTCGAAATATGGCGCCGCCCCTCATCCGTCACTTCGTGACACCTTCTCCCCGTGAACGGGGAGAAGGCAAGAAAGACGCCCTTATTTCGCCGCGCAGAGCTTGTCGCGCGTGGTCGACATAGCCGCCGCCGCCGAGAAGCCGTAGGGCTCGATGATCTTTGCGAACTCACCCGACTTCTTCATCTTGGCGAGTTCGACGTCGAAGGCATCGCGCAACGCCTCGTCGCCCTTCTTGAAGGCCGCGCCGTCGCAATAGACCGGCGCGCCCTGCACCGGGGCGATGACTTCGAGGTTCGGATCGGCGGCCTTCTTCATCAGGTCGTTGATCGAAAGGACAGGCAGCGAATAGGCGTCGATGCGGCCGTCCTGCACCATCTTCAGGCCGCTCTGGCCGTCCGGCACGACGATGACGCGTTCGCGTGGCACGCCGGCGTTGAGCGCAAGCTTCTCCTCGGTGCCGCCGCCCGGCGCGCCGATGGTGGCGGACGTGTCCTTGGCGACATCCTCGTAGCTCTTGAAGCCTTTCGGATTGCCCTTCTTCACCAGCATCGCCTCGGCGTCGCACAGAACCGGCTCGGAATAGGCAACCGCGGCGCAACGCTCCGGCTTCATGAACAGGCCGGCGGTGACGACGTCGAAGCGGCCGGCCTGCAGGCCGGGAATCATGGCGCCATATTCCGAGATCGAGGCGGCGACATCGGCAACGCCCAGCCGCTTGAATATCTCGCGCGCGACGTCGGGCGCGGCACCCGAAACCTTGCCGTCGGCGGCGACAGCCGTATAGGGCGGCTCATTGGCGATGGCCAAGCGAGCGAAGCCTTGCGACTTCAGCTGTTCAAGCTTGCTGTCGTCGGCCGAACCCGTGATCGAGGCGGCCAGAACCGCCGAAAGCGCGAGACCGGCGACGCCGGCCAGAGTTCCAAGTTTCTTCATTGTTCCCAACTCCTTGTTCTTGTCTTGGTTTGCGTGATCTTAGGACGGCTCAACCGCCCATAGGGACGGCATCGCCGCCTTTGGCATGCGGTCAGACACGATGTCCGGCCGCGATGATCTTCTTCAGGAACCCTTGCGTGCGCTCCTGCTTGGGATTGCGGAAAATCTCGTCGGGCTTGCCTTCCTCGACTATCCTGCCGCGATCGAAGAACAGCACCCGGTCGGCGAAGTCGTGGGCGAAACCCATCTCATGGGTGACCAGCAGCATGGTCATGTCGGTCTCGGCGCAGAGCCGCCACAAGACGTTGAGCACCTCCTCGACCAGTTCCGGGTCGAGCGCCGACGTCACCTCGTCGAACAGCATGATCTTCGGCTGCAAAGCGAGCGCACGGGCGATCGCCACGCGCTGCTTCTGACCGCCTGACAGCTGCGCCGGCATCGCCTTCGCCTTGTCGGCCATGCCGACCATCTCGAGCAGTTCCATCGCCCGCTTCTGCGCGGCGGCGCGCGGCGTGCCCTTGGTCAGCATCGGCGCCAGGGTCACATTGTCGATGACGCTCTTGTGCGGAAACAGGTTGAACAGCTGGAAGACCATGCCGGTCTTCTGGCGCATCCGCGCCAGGTGGCGCTCGTCGGCCGGCAGCAGCTGACCGTTGCGCTCCATGTGGTAGAGTTGCTCGCCGTCGATCTGGATGTGACCGCCGTCGATGCGCTCCAGCGTCATCAGGATGCGCAAGATCGTCGTCTTGCCCGAGCCGGAGGGGCCGATCAGCGCCAGCTTCTCACGCGGCATGACCTGCATCGACAGGCCGTCCAGAACCTTGAAGCTGCCAAAGCTCTTCGAGATGCTGTCGATCTTGATGATGGGCGCGGTTGCGGACAAATGAATTTCCCCGTGCTGGAGAAGCCTGGTGCCCTAACGATGCGGAACGCGCCAAATCATGTCAATTGGGAAAATAATATCATGACAATTATTCTGATTGCGCACATTCTCCGGTCGATCCCAGCCGGCTTTTTGGGCATGCCTATGTCAGAACGCCCTAGTGCATTGGGTGGCATGCTCAGATTGCAAGCAGCAGATGCTCCGGATCGCCAAGCAAGAGCTTGGTGACAACGCCGAGACCCGCGCGCAGTTCCCCCTCGGTGGTCGAACCCAGCGAAATGCGCACCGCCGGATGCCAGGGGGTATCCGAAATACGGAAGGAGGTGCCCGGCGCAATGGCCACGCCTTGCAGCCGAGCCTGGGCGACAAAGCTTTCCTCGGAACGGTCGGCCGACAGTTGCAGCCAGATATGCAGCCCGTCGCGACGGGCACGGTAGTCGACGCCGGCCAGCACCTCGCCCGCGATGTCCTGTCGCCGCCGCAACGCCGCGCGCTGCCAGCGCACCAGCTCCATCGCGGTGCCGTCGGTCACCCATTTGGTGGCGATCTCGGCCACCAGCGGTGTCGCCATCCAGTTCGAGACGAGATGCCGGTTGGCGACAGCGGCAACGTAGCGATCGGGCGCGGCGAGATAGCCGATGCGCAGGCCGGGCACGGTGATCTTGGTGAAGGAGGTGACGTAGAGCGTCCGTTCCGGCGCGAAAGCGGCGACCGGCGGCGGTCGATCCTCGACCAAGGGACCCAGCACGTCGTTCTCGATGATGGCGATGTCGTGCTTGCGCGCCACCGCCGCGATCTGCTCGCGACGCTCCGCATCCATGAGCGTTGCCGTGGGATTGATTACCGAAGGCTGCACGAAGACGGCGCGGATGTCGGACAGCCGGCAGGCTTCGTCCAGCGCTTCCGGAATCAGGCCATTGCTGTCGATCGGCAGGCCTTGAAGATTGAAGCCGAGATAGCGCGCCAGCGGCACCAGCGTATGATGACCGATCGCCTCGGTGGCAACGGTGGAGCCGGGCGGCGCCACGCTCATCAGCGCCACCGTCATGCCGGCCGTGGCGCCATTGGTGAGGCTGATGTTCTGCGCGGAGGCGTCCAGCCCGCACAGCTTCAGCCATTCGACCGCCACGGCACGGTGGCGCGGGAACACCATGTTTGGCCGGAACGACAGTGCCGAACTCGAAGGCAGGTTTTCGGCGAGCCAGCCCAGCGCCTGCTTCATCCGCTCCAGGTGCATCGGCTCGCAGACCGGCTTCAGGATCGACAGGTCGATGACTTCACCCAGGCGCTCCGGCAGATAAGGCGGCTCCGGTTCGCGGCGCTGCGTCTGCACAAAGCTGCCGCGGCCGATCTCGCCCGAAATCAGGCCGCGCCGGATCAGTTCCTCATAAGCACGGCTGACCGTCTGCACTGAAAGCTTGAGGTCGTCGGCCAGGCGGCGATGGGTCGGCAACCGCGTGCCGTTGGCGAGGCGGCCGTCGTGGATGGCGCGCGCGAACTGGTCGGCCAACGATTGATAGGCCGGCCGCCGGATGAGCGCGGGATCAGGGTGCCACAATGTCATGACTTATTAGAGATCGAAATCAGTGCAATTGACAATCGAAATAATGCGCCGTCATGGTACGATCGACGAAAAAGTGAGCGCTGATGACTGCTGCGAAACTCGACGCGATCGACCTCAAAATCCTCGACGCCATCCAGCGTGATGGACGCATCACCAAGCTGGCGTTGGCCGAGCAGGTCGGGCTGTCGCCGACGCCGTGCTGGATGCGGCTGCGCAAGCTGGAAAAGGCCGGCATCGTCTCGGGTTATCATGCCCGGATCGCCATGCGCGTTGTGGCGCCAGTCGCCACCGTGCTGATGGAGGTGACGCTGGCCAGCCATCGCCAGGCCGATTTCGACCGCTTCGAGCGCGTCGTCCGCGACATTCCCGAGATCGTCGCCTGCTGGTCGGTGGGCGGCGGCGTCGACTATGTGCTGAAGGTGATGGCGCGCGACATCGACGCCTATCAGCGGCTGGTCGACGGCTTGCTCGATCGCGAGATCGGCATCGACCGCTACTTCACCTACATCGTCATCAAGACGGTGAAGGATGACATCGCGCTGCCGATAGCGGACCTGCTGCCGGCGTCGACCTAGACCGGAGAGATCGACTGCCCCCTCGCCGCAATAGAGAGACTCTCTCTACGGCCAGGCGTCCAAACAGCCTCTCTGTCTGCCGGTGATGGGTAGTCTCCCCGCATCAAACCGAACCGGGAGGCTTCGACCATGTCCGCGCATTTCGCCCGCTCGCATCGCCACGAAGCGCTCGACCGGCTCGCCGACCGCCGGCTGCTGCGCGAACTCGCCTATATCGACGGCCACTGGACGGCAAGCGAGGCGGCCGAGAGTTTCGAGGTCACCGATCCCGCGACCGGCACCACCGTGGCCTTCGTCGCAGCGCTCGATGCCGGCCAGACGACAAAAGCCATCGACGCCGCCGCGCGCGCCTTTCCGGCCTGGCGGGCGCTGCTGCCGCAGGAGCGCTCCAAAATCCTGCGAAAATGGTTCGAGCTGATCATCGCAGCGAAAGACGACCTCGCTTTGCTGATGACGCTTGAGCAGGGCAAACCGCTCAAGGAGTCGCTTGGCGAAATCGACTACGCCGCCTCTTTCATCGAGTGGTATGCCGAGGAAGCAAAACGCCTCAACGCCGAGAGCGTCACCAGCCATCTGCCGAACGCGGAAATGATGGTGCGGCGCGAACCACTCGGCGTCGTCGGCGTGGTCACGCCGTGGAATTTTCCTTCGGCGATGCTGACCCGCAAGGCAGCCGCCGCTCTTGCCGCCGGCTGCACCATCGTTGCCCATCCGTCTTCTGAGACGCCACTTTCGGCGCTGGCGCTGGCCGAACTCGGCGAACGCGCCGGACTGCCGGCCGGCGTTTTCAACATCGTCACCGGCAAGGCCGCGACGATCGTTGGACGCATGTGCGAAGATTCGCGCGTGCGCGCCATGAGTTTTACCGGCTCGACCGAGATCGGCCGGCTGATCGCCGCCCAAAGCGCGCCGACGATGAAGCGGCTGGTGATGGAGCTTGGTGGTCACGCGCCGCTGATCGTCTTTGCCGATGCCGATCTCGACAAAGCGGTGACCATTGCCATCGACGCCAAATTCGCCACATCAGGCCAGGACTGCCTTGCGGCCAACCGCATCTATGTCCAGCGTCCGCTCTATGACCGCTTCTGCGCCGCTTTCGCCAAGCGCGTCGAGGCGCTGCGGGCCGGCAATGGCTTGGCCGATGACATCGACATCGGGCCGCTGATGCATGAGCGCGCCGTCAAGAAGGTCGAGGAACAGGTCGCCGACGCCGTGGTCCTCGGCGCGCGTTGCCTCGCCGGCGGCAAGCGCCATCAGGCCGGACCGCTCTTCTACCAGCCGACGCTGCTGGCCGATGTCGCCGACGACGCGCTGATCATGCGCGAAGAGACCTTTGGTCCGGTCGCCGCCGTCACGCCTTTCGACAGCGAGGACGAAGTCATCGCACGCGCCAATGCGACCGAATATGGCCTGGTCGCCTATGTGGTGACCGAGAACGGCGCGCTCCAGCAGCGCATGGGCCGCGCGCTCGACTACGGCATGGTCGCCATCAACCGTGTGAAGATCACCGGCGCGCCGATCCCGTTCGGTGGCGTCAAGCAGTCCGGCATCGGCCGCGAAGGTTCGCGCCACGGGCTAGAAGCTTTCACCGACCTCAAATACCTTTGCCTGGATGTGGCGTAGGCTCGCACCCGGATCTCTTTCAAGGAGTTAAAAATGCTCGACCAATCCAACGAACTCGCCGCATGGGATCGCGACCATTTCTTCCATCCCTCAACGCATATGGGCACCCACGCACGCGGTGAATCGCCGACGCGGATCATGGCCGGCGGTGAAGGCGTCACCGTCTGGGACAACAATGGCAGGAAGAGCATCGATGCCTTCGCCGGCCTCTATTGCGTCAATGTCGGCTATGGCCGCCAGAAGATATCAGATGCCATCGCGACCCAGGCGAAGAACCTCGCCTATTACCACGCCTATGTCGGGCACGGCACCGAGGCGTCGATCACGCTCGCCAAGATGATCATCGACCGCGCGCCGAAGGGCATGTCGAGGGTCTATTTCGGCCTCTCCGGTTCGGATGCCAACGAAACCAACATCAAGCTGATCTGGTACTACAACAATGTGCTGGGGCGGCCGGAGAAGAAGAAGATCATCTCGCGCTGGCGCGGCTATCACGGCTCGGGTGTCATGACGGGCTCGCTGACTGGGCTGGACCTCTTCCACAATGCCTTCGACCTGCCGCGCGCACCAATCCTGCATACCGAGGCGCCGTACTATTTCCGCCGCGCCGACCGTTCGATGAGCGAGGAGCAGTTCTCGCAGCATTGCGCCGACAAGCTCGAGGAGATGATCCTCGCCGAAGGGCCCGAAACCGTCGCCGCCTTCATCGGCGAGCCGATCCTCGGCACCGGCGGCATCGTGCCGCCGCCCGCCGGCTATTGGGAAAAGATCCAGGCGGTGCTGAAGAAGTATGACGTGCTCCTGGTCGCCGACGAGGTGGTTACCGGCTTCGGCCGACTGGGCACCATGTTCGGCTCCGACCATTATGGCATCAAGCCCGACCTGATCACCATCGCCAAGGGCCTGACCTCTGCCTATGCGCCGCTGTCGGGCGTCATCGTCGCCGACAAGATGTGGCAGGTGCTGGTGCAGGGCTCCGACAAGCTCGGTTCGCTCGGCCATGGCTGGACCTATTCGGCGCATCCGATCTGCGTTGCCGCCGGCGTCGCCAATCTTGAACTGATCGATGAGATGGACCTGGTGCGGAATGCCGGCGAGACCGGCGCTTATTTCCGTGCCGAACTGGCCAAGGCCATCGGGGGTCACAAACATGTCGGTGAGGTGCGCGGCGACGGCATGCTGGCGGCGGTGGAATTCGTCAAAGACCGCGACGACCGTGTCTTCTTCGATGCTTCGCAGAAGATCGGGCCGCAGGTCGCCACGGCCCTTGCCGCAAGCGGCGTCATCGGCCGCGCCATGCCGCAGGGCGACATTCTCGGTTTTGCGCCGCCGCTGTGCCTGACCCGAGAGGAAGCCGACATCGTGGTGGCCAAGACCGCCGATGCCGTGAACAGCGTATTTGCCAATCTCTGAGACGACCGATGAATGCCATGACCAAAACCCTCCCCGCCACCATGGCCGCCGTGCTGCTCACCGGGCACGGCGGACCGGAAAAGCTCGTCTACCGAACCGATGTGAAAGTGCCCGCGCCCGCGTCAGGTGAAGTGCTGGTGAAAGTCACCGCTTGCGGCATGAACAATACCGATGTCTGGGTGCGCCAGGGCGCCTATGGCACGGAAGAGGACGCGGCCGCCGTTTCGACTTGGCGCCGCCAGGGCAACACGCTGACCTTCCCGCGCATCCAGGGCACCGACACTGTCGGCACCATCGTTGCCGTCGGCGAAGGCGTTTCGTCCGATCGAATCGGCGAACGGGTGATGGTCGATTTCTCCATCTACAACCGCGACGACGATTCACTTGCCGACATCGACTATATGGGCCATGGCCGCGACGGCGGCTATGCCGAGTATCAGACCGTGCCGGCCGACAACGCGCATGTTGTCGACACCATTTTGAGCGACGTCGAACTCGCCACCTTCTGCTGCGCCTATCTCACCGGCGAACAGATGCTGGAACGGGCCAAGCTCAAGGCAGGCGAGCGGGTGCTGGTCACCGGCGCGTCGGGCGGCGTCGGCTCCGGCATCGTGCAACTGGCGCGGGCGCGCGGCGCCATTCCCTATGCCGTCGTCGGCAAGGGCAAGGAACAGGCGGTGCTCGACATCGGCGCCGAGGCGGTCGTCACCCGTGGCGTCGCGGACCTGCCGCAAGCCGTGAGCGAGGCGACCGGCGGCCAGCCGATCGATGTGGTCGCCGATCTCGTTGGCGGCGCGATCTTCAACGATCTGCTGCGCATCCTGAGGCCCGAGGGCCGCTACACGACCGCCGGCGCGATCGCAGGTCCGGTCGTCCAGCTCGATCTCAGGACCATGTATCTGAAACAGTTGCAGCTGCACGGCTCGAGCCAGGGCTCGCGCGCCGACTTCCGCCGCATCGTTCGCTATATCGAAGAGGGCAAGATCCGGCCGCTTGTCGGCGGCGTCTACAAACTCTCCGATTTCCACCACGCGCAGGCCGATTTCGTCGCCAAGGATTTCGTTGGCAAGCTGGTGGTGGTGCCCGACGCCGTCGCGAGGTGACCTGCCGAAACCTGCATTTCGCCTGAAGCTCCCCTCGCCTGCTGCCGCCACAATCGGAATGGCTTGCAGACCAGCCGGTAAGCCGCCACAAACGGTGACGCCCGCCGCGCCGTCGGCCCGGGCATACGGTCACGGATACAGGCGAGACATGACAGCCCGAATGATACTGCTCGACGCCAAGCCGCTTGGCATCGAGGATGTCGCCGAGATCGCGCGGCGCAATGCGCGGCTGATGTTGGGCGAGGAGGCGATGCGCCGCATCCGGGCGAGCCGCGCGCTCATCGAGCAGCTGACGCAACTCGGCAAGCCGATGTACGGCGTCACCACCGGCCTCGGCGCCTGCGTCGACACGCCGCTCGCGCAGGCCGATCTGATCGCCTTCCAACACAGCGTGCCGCTCAGCCACAGCATGGGCATCGGCCCGGCCCTTCCCACCGAGGCGGTCCGCGCGCTGATGGCCGCGCGCATTTCGGGAATGGCCGCCGGCGGCACCGGCACTTCCGAACGCGTGGTGATGGGCCTTGTGGCGGCACTCAACGCCGGCGTCCATCCGGTGATCCCGACCTGGGGATCGATCGGAGCGGCGGACCTTGCCCATCTCGGCCACATGGCGCGAGCGCTGCGCGGCGACGGCGAGACGGAGTTCCAGGGCAGGATCATGCCGTCGGCCGAGGCGCTCGCGCTCGCCCGGCTCGAACCGCTCGACCTGCGCGAGATGGATGGCCATGCCATCATCGTCGCCAACAGCCTGTCGACCGGCACGGCGTGCCTTTGCCTGGAGGATGTCGCCCACCTCATCGACTGGTCGCTGGCCGCGGTGGCGCTCAACCACGAAGCGTTCCGCTCGTCACTCACCGCCATCGATGAAGCTGCGCTGTCGGCGCGACCGGCGTTCGGCCAGCGGGAGATCGGGGCGCGGCTGCGGGCGGAGTTCGCTGGAAGCGGACTCTGGAGGGAGAACGCCGCGCGGCGGCTCCAGGATCCGCTCAGCTATCGTTGCGTGCCGCAGGTGTGGGGCGGCCTGTTGCATGCGTTCGAACAGGCGAAGCTGGCAACGGAGATCGAACTGGCCCATTCCGGCGACAACCCGGTGATCCTACCCGAGGACGGACGCGTCGTCTCGAACGGCAATTTCGACCTCACCGCGATGACGCTGGCCTGGGAGCAGCTCGGCCAGGCGCTTGCGCATTGCGCCGTGGGCACCGCCAATCGCTGCATGAAGCTGATGTCGCCGACGGTGGCGGAACTGCCGCGCTTCCTGTCGGCCAGGGGCGGCAGCCGCCAAGGCTACGCCGAATTGCAGAAACCGCTTGCCGCGCTGGAGGCCGAGATCCGGCATCTGGCCAACCCGATGTCGCTCAGCCCGCTTGCCGTATCGGACGGGATCGAGGACCAGTCGTCGATGGCACCACGGGTGGTGGCCAAGACAGCCGAGATTGTCGAACGCCTGCGCTATCTCGTGGCGATGGAGCTGATCTTCGCGGCGACGGGCGTGGAGTTGCGCGGCGTCGTCGACAGTATGGGCGAAGGACCACGGCGCACCTACGCCGCCGTGCGTGCGCTCGTCAGCCCGCTCGACGACGACCGCGAGATGAGCGCGGACATGACGCGGGTCGCCCGGATGGTGGCTGGTCCCCGAGACTGAGTTCCGGCTTATCGCTGGAAAGGTCCCCTGAGATTGAGGTTCTCGGCCAGAAGGCAGAAGCGGTCGATCAACCGGACAAGTCCTCGCCCTGCTCGGCGACAACGGCGCCTCGCTCGGCAGGCGAGGTATCGGAGAGAGCCTTCCACAACCGGCCTTGCCGATCGCAGAGATCCGCCAGCTCGGAACATTCGCTAGCGGTCAGTTTCAAGAGCTGGCCGGAGGTCACCAATCCAATGCCTGGAGGCGTGGTTGCTCCAAGGGAAAGATAGGCCGGCGGCACGCTGCCTTTTGCGTTCGTCACCGACTTTCGGCAGATGACATCGAAGATCTGGTCGACGGCCTGCTTGGCGCCGGCGACGCGCGAGGGATGATCCGTATCGGCTGCCGCATGCGGCAGAAGCTCGAGTTTTCCGCTGTGCTTCTCGACGAGGCCCAGATAGGGCAGCATCGGTCCGGAAAGGCGACCGGTCGCGGCATCCTTGAACAAGTCGGCATCGATCGCGGCATGACGCACCCTGCCCGAGGACAAGGCTTCGCCGAGGGCCGCAACGTCGACAAGCTCGCCGCGATCGTAGTTGACCAGCACCGCGCCTTTGTTCACGCGCGACAGGACATCCGCGCCGATGAGCCCGGCATTGGCGCAGCGGCCGGTCTGCGCATCCTGCTTGCCCAGGCCGACATGAACACTCAACACATCGGCACCATCAGCCGCATCGAGGAGGTCCGTCGCATAGACAAAGCCTTCGGCCTCTATCCAGTCCCGATGCCGGGGCCGTGCGTGGATCACCACGCGCATGCCGAAGGCCCGGGCAAGTTTGGCCACCTCCCTGCCGATATTGCCGTAGCCGACGATCGCGATCGTCTTGCCTTCGAGCTTTTCGGTCGGGAAATCGCGCAGCTCCCTGCCGGTGTCGAAGGCGCCGCGCGCCACCCGGTTGTGAAGCAAGTCAACCGGGAGATCCGGCAGCACTTTCAGGATCGCCTTCATCACCATCTGCGCCGTGGCGCGGCTGTTGATGCCGGGCGTATTCATCAGCACGGCCGTACCGCCTTCGCCGCTGCCGCCGCCCCAGGAATGCGAACCCATATTGCCGGTGCCGGCGCCGATGCGCACGCCGGCGAGCGGAAAGACGGTTTCGGCGGGCAGGAAGGTCGCGGCGGCAATGACGGCATCATAACGTCCATCGCCGGCGACTTCGATCAGCTCTTCGCGGGTGCTGAGGTCCGGCTGATAGAAGAAATGCACGCGGTCAGATTCGAGAGCGGCCTTGTCGCCAAGCGCAGCCGCATGAAAGCGGCCGCCCTTGGCTTCGATATGCGCACGCACCTCCGACGGGTCGGGCTTTCCGTCGGCGTCGAAGCGCAGGCCGATCAGATCGCAGACCAGCACGGTGTAGGCGCGTTGCGGATCGACCGGTTCAACGGCGCGGGTGTCGGCATTTGCGATCACGTCGGTTTCCTTCGTGCAAGAGCGGAGTCCTGCTGGTCCGGCAGGCTTTGAATAATCAGAACCTATCCGCCGGGAACGGCGCGAGATCGATCACCGGCGGCAGACCAGCGGCGAGTTGCGACACGATCTTGCCGGTTTCAGGTACAGTGCGATGCCGCCATTGGTCCCTTGAACGGGCAGGTCGGACGCGCGTAAAATCGCGCTATCTGATTGAGTCTGCTACATTCGTTCGGGCTAATGTCCGGATTGGTCTGGTATTCCTTGCACACTGATGCGACCAGCGCGGCCAAGCGCGGCAAATCATTTGCCCATGTGGCGGAAGCCTCCTGGGGCAAGGGCCTCAGCACCTTGCTGCGCATCGTGCGCATGACGCTGCGCCATCCCTGGCAGGTTGCCATCACCCTCATCTCGACCTTTATCGCGGCGACGCTGCAGCTTTTCATTCCGCGTCTGCTGGGGCGCGCCATCGACCAGGCGCAAGGGGTGATGGCGGCGGGTGCCGGCACCGCGGCCGAGCGGGCGCTGTGGAATACGGCGCTGACGCTGTTGGTCATCAGCATCCTGCGCGGCCTCTTCACCATGGCGCAGAATTACTATGGCGAGGCCGTCGGCCACCGGACAGGCTATGAGCTGCGGCTCGCCTTCTACGAGAAAATCCAGCGGCTGAGCTTTTCCTTCCACGACAAGGTCCATACCGGCGATCTCATCACCCTCGGGCTGCTCGACCTCGACGGCGTGCGCATGTTCTTTTCGACCGGTATCCTGCGCGTAGTGCTGCTTGGCGTGCTGATCGGTGTCGGCGCCTATCTGTTGATCAGCACCGATCTCGTGCTCGGGTTGTTGAGCCTCAGCTTCGTGCCGTTTGTTGCCTGGCGCTCGTCAGTGACGCAGCTCCGACTGCGCAGCACCTGGCTGACGCTGCAGGAGCGGCTGTCGGTGCTGAGCCGGGTGATGGACGAGAATCTCGGCGGCATCCGTGTCGTGCGCGCCTTCGCGGCTCAACGGCATGAGCTGGCAAAATTCGACCGTGCCAAACGGGACGCACTGGACCTCGCCAATGAGCGTGTCGACATCCGCGTCTCGAACACCAGCGCCATGAATTTTTCCTTCCTTGCCGCCATGGGCCTGGTGCTGTGGTTCGGCGGCCAGAAGGTGATCGCGGGTCAGATCAGCGTCGGCACGCTGGCCCAGTTCCTCACCTTCATGACCATATTGCAGATGCCGGTGCGCCAGCTCGGCCTGATGGTCAACTCCTTCGCGCGCGCCTCGACCTGCGGCACGCGGCTGTTCGAACTGCTCGACGCTGAGCTCGACATCGAGGACGCGCCCGACGCCAGGGAGCTCGTCATCGCCGAGGGCGTGCTGCGCTTCAACAATGTCGGTTTTCGCTATGAGGGCGCGGGCGAGCGTCCGACGCTTTCCGGCGTTTCCTTCGAAGCAAGGCCCGGCGAGACCGTCGGCATCGTCGGGCCGCCAGGCAGCGGCAAGTCGACCATCGCGCACCTGATCCCGCGCTTCTACGACGTGACCTCGGGCGCGATCACCATCGACGGACAGGACATCAGCAAGGTCACGCTGCAATCGCTGCGCAAGGCGGTCGGCGTCGTGCAGCAGGATGCGTTCCTGTTTACCACCTCGATCGAAAACAACATCGCCTACGGCAATCCCTGGGCGCGCGAGACCCGCATCGGCCAGGCCGCCGAATATGCCCAGCTGCACAATTACATCATCGGGCTTCCGGCCGGCTACACCACGGTCGTGGGGGAACGCGGCGCCTCGCTTTCCGGCGGCCAGCGGCAGCGCCTGACCATCGCGCGCAGCCTGATGCTAAGACCATCGGTGCTGGTCTTCGACGATTCCACGGCCGCGGTCGACGCCGGCACCGAGCAGCGGATCCGGGCGGCGATGAAGCGCTTCGCCAGGGATCGCGTGACGCTCATCATTTCGCATCGGCTGAGTTCGCTGATGCATGCCGACCAGATCCTGTTCGTCGAGGGCGGCCGGATCGTGGAGCGCGGCACGCATGAGGAATTGCTGGCGCTCGGCGGACGCTACCGCGCGCTTTACGACCTGCAGTTGCGCCCGGACGACGATCGGCTCGAGGGAGCCGCCTGATGTCGACGCAGGACGACGAGAAGGAAGATACAAGCCGACGCCCGACCAAGGCCGTCGTCGGCTCGCACCGCGATGAGGAAGAGGTCTTCGGCAAGGCCTACGATCCACGAATCGTCAGGCGCATCTGGAGCTTCGTCAGACCATATCGGGGCCGGATCTTCATCTCGGTCGCGGCGGTGCTGGTGTTCACGCTGACACAGTTGGCGATCCCGCTGGTCATCCGCTACGCCATCGATCACGGCATGGCGCCAGGCAGGCTCGACCGTTCGGTGATGATCACCGCGATCGCCGCTTTTGCCGTGATCATCTTCATCAACTACGCCGCCAGCCATGTCCAGGAGAGCGTCGTCGGCAAGGTGGCGGAGAACGTGCTGTCCGACCTGCGCCGCGCCATGTTCAGCCACCTGCAGCGTGTCTCTCTGGGCTTCATGGACAAGACCGAGGTCGGCCGGCTGATGTCGCGCCTGCAGGGCGACGTCAATTCGATGCAGGAATTCCTCGAGACGTCCGTGATGTCGGTTGGCGACATCGTGCTTCTGTTCGGCATCGTCACCGTCCTGCTGTGGTTGGACTTCCGGCTCGGGCTGCTGACGCTGTCGACCATGCCGGCGCTGTTCATCGTGCGCCTGTTCTGGCTGCCGCGCGCCAAGGTCGCCTTCATGGCCGCGCACGAGACCAACTCCATCGCCAACGGGGCGCTGGCCGAAGGCATCCATGGCGTGCGTACGGTGCAGAGCCTGGAACGCCAGCACGTCAATTTCGATCTCTATGACGAGAAGGTGCTGGCCAATCTCAACGCCCATCTGCGGTCGGCGAGATATGCGCAGGTGATGGTGCCGATCGTCGACACACTGACGGGCATCGCCATGGCGACCGTGATCGTCGTCGGCGGGTCGATGGTGCTGTCGCACAGTCTCGATATCGGCGTGATGGTGGCGTTCCTGTTCTACATCCAGCGCTTCTTCGACCCGATCCGCTCGCTCACCATGCAATACAGCGTCATGCAGCGCGCCATGGCGTCAGGCCAGCGCATTTCCGAAGTGCTCGACGTGCCCGTGGATGTCAGCGACAAGGAAAATGCGGTGGCGCTGTCGCGCGACATGGACGGTTCGGTCGAGTTCCGGAATGTCACCTTCGGCTACCGGCCGAACCAGCCGGTGCTGAAGAACATCGCGTTCCGCGTCAATCCGGGCGAGACGGTCGCGCTTGTCGGGCCGACCGGATCAGGCAAGTCGAGTTCGATGGCGCTGGTGCACCGCTTCTACGATGTCTGGTCGGGTGAGGTCCTGGTCGGCGGCCATGACGTGCGCGACCTGACGCAGGATTCGCTCGGCGATCAGGTAGCCATGGTGCTGCAGGAGCCGTTCCTGTTCTCCGGCACGGTGCTGGAGAACATCCGCTATCACAAGACCGGCGCCAGCCGCGAAGAGGTGGTCCGCGCAGCACAAGCCGTCGGCGCGCACCACTTCATCGAGCAACTGCCTGACGGCTACGACACCGAACTCGAGCAGCGCGGCGGCAATCTCTCGCTCGGCCAGCGCCAGCTTATCAGCTTCGCGCGGGCGCTGGTGGCCGACGCCAAGATCCTGGTGCTCGACGAAGCCACCGCCAGCATCGATTCCTACACCGAGATGCTGATCCAGAAGGCATTGGTCAAGCTGCTCGAAGGGCGCACCGGGTTGGTCATCGCGCACCGGCTGGCGACCATAAGGGGCGCCGACCGCATCATCGTGCTGCAGAATGGCGAGATCGTCGAAAGCGGCAACCATGAACAGTTGATGAAGAGAAAAGGTCTTTACGCCCGCCTCTACAACATGAACTACGCTTCCTTCGACGACATTTCCGAGGAAGACATGGGAATGGACGCTTCGGTCGGCAAAGCGACGTGAGCCGGTGCTGGCAAGGTGCGAGCCGACGGATTGCCTGATGCCTCCGACAAGACCTATTTGCGAGATCCCCTGACGTGGCCGCTAACTTGAACGCCGTCTTCGGCGCGCAGGTACAGGAAGCCCGGAATCGAGAGCAGCGGGATGATCGCGGTCAGCAGGAACACCTGGTGAAAGCGTTCCGGCGTGAGGAGATGGCTTTCGCCCGCAATCAGGCCCAGCAGCATGGCGGCGATCGAGACACCAAGCGACACGCTGAGCTGTTGCAGCACGCCGCCAAGACTGGTGGCGCGGCTGAGCTTGTCGGCCGGCAGATCGGCGTAGGAGAGGGTGTTGGATGTCATGAACTGCGCCGAGCGGACGATGCCGAACAGAAAGACATAGAAACCGATCAGCCAATGCGGCGTATCGGGACCCATCAGGGCGAAGCCCGCCACGGTGGCGGAGCCGACGAGCGCGCTGCCGACCAGCACCACACCGAAGCCAAAGCGCCGCAGCAGCGGCGACAGCAGCGGCCGCATGAGCAGCGCCCCAAAGCTGCCGACGAATGTCAGCGAGCCTGATGTGACCGGGCTCATGCCGAAGCCGACCTGCAGCATCAGCGGCACCAGGAACGGCGCGCCGTTGAGACCGACGCGGCACAGGCCGCCCGCCAGCGTGCCGACCCAGAACGAGCGGAACCGAAACAGCGTCAGGTCGATAGCCGGCGCCACGACGCGGCGCGCATAGCGCCCGAAGGCAAGCAGCAGCAACGCGGCCGCGGCCAACACCAGCACCGTCGCGGACCCGGGAATGACCGGCCGGCCGATATTCTCCAGCCCGAACTGCAGTAGTGCCACGCCAAACCCCACCATCAGGAAGCCCGGGACATCGAAACGCTGCACCGCCTCGCCATGGAAGTCGTCGACGAAGCGCAGCGCGGCAACGATACCAAGGCAGCCGAACGGCACGTTGACATAGAATATCCAGCGCCACGACGCGTAGGTGGTCAGCAGGCCGCCGAGCAGCGGCCCGATGACCGGCCCCATGATGGCCGGCAGGGTCATATAGGTCATGGCGGTGATCAGGCCGCTGCGCGGAAAGCTGCGCAGCAGGATCAGCCGGCCGACCGGCGTCATCATGGCGCCGCCCAGCCCCTGCAGGGCACGCATCGCCAGCAGCATGCCGAAACTGTCGGCCATGCCGCACAGCGCCGAGCCAAGGGTGAAGGTAAAAAGCGCCAGCGCGAACACCCTGCGCGCGCCGAACCTGTCGGCAAACCAGCCGCTGACCGGGATGAACACGGCGAGCGTCAAGATGTAGGTGGTGATCGCAAGGTTCAGACGGACCGGCGTCGTGTCGAGACTTTGCGCTATTGCCGGGATCGCGGTGGTGATGATGGTGGAATCGAGCTGCTCCATCAAAAACGCGATGGCGACGATGATCGGAATGATCAGCCGCAGCCTCGGGTCGCGCTCGGTGGCAAATTGAGGCTGTTCCAATGCTCTGGTCAATTCCGTCATGCAGATGGCTTCTACCGGCCAAAGTGGCTTGTCCCGGTTCAAAGGCAAGATTGCCTTGCCGGCCAGCCGGGCCTGATCGCAGGCCCTCTTGTGATCCGGCAAATCGGCGAGCGGTAGTCATTTCCGCTTCGCTGGAAGTCAACAAATCTTGACCGGCACCACGAGTGCCGCGGACAAACACTGCCCATTTCAGCGAGCGCCGTCCCGATTTCGTGAAGGAACGTGTGCAGCGAGCCGGGCGTTCTTTCCCATATGTCTCGAATGGCAAGGAGACATGCTGATGAGAAAGCGAAGCGTATTCCTCGGCTCCCTCGTGGTGCTGTTGGCCGCGAGCGCCGTCCCGTTTGCCGCTGTGGCCGATGCCGCCGTCACCAGGCACCATTATGTCCGCGTCAACGCCGCCCATAATGACCACGCGCACGCCGCGAACCGCGGACGCGGCCACCGTCACGGTTGGGTCGGCAGGGGCTGGACCGGCGAGAATTCGGCCGACAATAACGACTGGATGGACAGCTACTACAATGGCTACGGCAGCTACCGGGGCCGTGCCGACGACTTCTGTGGAACCATCCAGTGGACGCTCGGCCTGTGCGGTCCCCACGGCCCCTAACGCCTGACCGCCGGAGCCGACGAAGTTTGCTGGCATCACGCCATTTCGGGACGTCTCGACGCCTCGCGGATCGCCCTATGCACGCCGCGCTGCAAATCCATGAAGGCCGGAGTCTCCATGACCTCTTCCCGGCGCGGGCGCTCAATGTCGACGTTGAAGGTCTGCATGATGCGTCCCGGGCCGATCCCCATGACGACGATGCGGTCCGATAGATAAACGGCCTCCTCCACGTCATGCGTGACGAACAGCACCGTGAGCCGGTGCTCCTCCCAGATCTGGGTCAGCAGTTCCTGCATCTGGTGTCGGGTCAAGGCATCGAGCGCGCCGAAGGGTTCGTCCATCAGCAGCATTTTGGGGCGATAGGAGAGAGCGCGCGCGATGGCGACGCGCTGCTTCATGCCGCCCGACAGTTCGGACGGGAAGCGATCGGCGCTTTGCGTGAGCTTGACGAGGTCGAGATGCTCGAGCGCGATCTCGCGGCAGGCGGCGCGATCATAGCCGGCGGCCTTGAGAGCAAACTCGATGTTCTGCCGCGCCGTCAGCCAGGGGAGCAGCGTATAGGACTGGAAGACAACACCACGGTCGAGGCCCGGCTGCAGGATCGGCGCGCCATCGATGCTGAGATCGCCGGCGTCGAAATCCTGCAGTCCCGCGACGATCGACAGCAGCGTGCTCTTGCCGCAGCCCGACGTGCCGACGAGGGAGACGAACTCGTTGTCGGCGAGGTCGAGATTGATGTCCCGCAGCACTTGCGTGCGCCGCTCGCCGGTGCCGAAGCTCTTGTCGAGACCCGCGATGCGCAATTTGGGAACAGTCACCGGCGGTTCCTCATTGCTGGTGGCCTTCCTGCCGAAACAGCACCTTCTCCAGGGCCTTCATGACCTGATCGGTGATGAGGCCAAGCACGCCCAAGAGCAGGATGTAGCCGATGATGGTGTTTGTCTGGAAATAGCGCTGCGACACGGTGATGCGATAGCCGAGGCCGGATGTCGCAGCGACGAGTTCGGCCAGCACCAGCCAGGTCCATGCCCAGCCAAGGCTGATGCGCAGCGTGTCCCAGATGCCCGGCAAGGCGCTGGGAACGACGATGCGCGTCAGGATCTTGCGGTCCGGCAGGCCGAGCGTGCGCCCAAGGCCGATGAAGTCGGCGGGAACCCGTTTCACATTGTCCATGATCATCAGCACCTGCTGGAAGAAAGTGCCGATGAAGATGATCAGGAATTTCTGGGTATCTCCGGTGCCGGCCCACAGGATGGAGAGCGGCACGAAGGCGACAACCGGCATGTAGCGGATGAAATCGACCAGCGGCTCGATGGCCGCCTCCCAGGAACGGAAACTGCCGATCAGCACGCCGATCGGCATGGACAGTGCCGAGGCGAGGAGGAAGCCGATGGAAATGCGGTACATCGAAGCCCTGAGGTCGAGCCACAAGGTGCCGTCGGCGGCGAGCTTGGCGATCTGGGTCGCAACGCTGCCCGGCGACGGCAGGAAGATGGGTTTCACCCATCCCAGCCCGGTCGCTGCCCACCAGGCAAGGCCAAGGCCAACAAAGACGGCCACCGCTATCGCAAGGAAACGCGACCGGGCGATGGGCACGCCGATCCCGGAGGATCGGCGTCGCCTTGCCTGTGTTGCGGCGGGCGCTCGTGCCGGGCGGGCCAAGCCGGTTTTCGCGGGAGGCTCCCCGGACATCCGCGTTACCACCGCGATCCGGATCTCGTCACTGCGCCGCCTTGACGAAGGACGGATCGATCATCTGCTCCGGCGTCACATCGGCCTGCAGAAGCTTGGCGTTCTTGGCGGCCGCTTCGACATCGGCGAATGTCTTGGTGGTAAACTCGCCGGTGAGCGCCGTCTTGTTTTCGGCGAGCGAATAGTAGCGCACCCCGTCGAAAGCGGTGTTGAGGTCCTTGACGTCGGAACCGACCGCCTTGGCGATGATGGCGCGGCCGCCGGGG
Organism: Mesorhizobium sp. B2-3-14; assembly: GCF_006442175.1. Taxonomy (NCBI): domain Bacteria; kingdom Pseudomonadati; phylum Pseudomonadota; class Alphaproteobacteria; order Hyphomicrobiales; family Phyllobacteriaceae; genus Mesorhizobium; species Mesorhizobium sp. B2-3-14. The sequence goes on from NZ_VFVP01000005.1 coordinate 355,381, forward strand.
GTGTCGGCGTTATAATCCTTGAGCGCGGCGTCCCAGCTCTTGATCATGGCCAGCACCTGGCCGGGTCGCGATTTGATCACCTCGTCACGCACCACCAGCACGTCGCTGATCAGGCCGGGATCCTCGCCGGCGGTGAACAGCAGCTTGACGTCCTTGTTCTGCGCCATGGCGACAGTGAGGTACGGCTCGTAGGTGACCGCGACCGGCACCTGGCCCGCGATCAGGGCGCCGCCGGCGTCGGCGGCAGGCATCGGAACCGGCTGGATATCGGCGACCGACATGCCGTTCCTGGCGAGCGCGTATTTGAGCAGGATGTCGCTCGTCGTGCCTTCCTCGAAAGCGACCTGCTTGCCCTTGAGATCGGCGATGGAGGTGACATCCTTGCCGGCGACGATGGCGTCGGCGGTCATGGAGACATCGAGCAGCAGCACGATCTTCACCGGCAGACCGGCCGCAACCATGCCCATCGCCGTGTGGGTGGCGATGTTGGCGGCGTCGAGCTGGCCGCTTGCGAGCGCCGCGTTGATGTCCTTGTCCTCGGCAAAGTTGACGATCTGGACGTCCGACAGACCGTTTGTCTTGAACAGTCCCTTGGCCTCGGCGACGTGCCATTGACCATATCCAAGCCAGGGCTCGATGCCTATCTTGAACGATCCAGCTTCAGGTGTCGTCGGGATGGCAGCATCGGCTGCGTGGGCCACCGGGGCGGTGGCGAGCCCGATCGCGGCGGCCATCACGAGCGCGCGAAATTGTCCTGCTAGGTTAAGCGTCATCTTTCGTTCCCCTTGATGATCAGACCGCTTTTTACCCAGGCATCCGGTCTGGTGAGACTGCGGGGTTCTGCTCTTGCGGCACTGTGCCTCGGCGTCTTGCCCGCCACTTCATGGTTGAAGCGCTGACATATTTCAGCGGCAGCGGCAGCGGATGTCAAGGCTGAAATACATACATGCATATACAAGTTGGAGAGACTCAAATTTCAGGTTGATCCAGCTCGGCGGCTTGCATTGGCCCGTCGCCTTCAGCTCGCTCCCGTCGCCTTCAGCTCGCTTTGGAAGGCGAGTAGCGGCTGCCGAGCGAGTAGCGGCTGCCGGCATACGTCAGCTTGCTGATCGTGGCCACGATGGCCCCCGTCCATGTCCGGCGATGCAGGAGAAGGCAGCAACTGCCGACATCGATGCCGAGATGCTGTGCGGCCTCCTTGTCGGCCGGGATGGCGGAGATGATATGCTCGACCTCGGTCACCGGCGTCTTCTGCATCAGGTAGTCATAGGTCGCTGTCTTGGTGAAGTCCTGCTTGTCGTAGTCGGGGATCAGGCCCGGATTGACGAAACGCTCCTCCAGTTGCACCGGCAAGTCGTTCTCGAAATTGACGACGACGGAGTGATAGATCGAAACCCGCTTCGCAAACTCGAACGACAGTGCCAATTCCTTGCTCGGCATCATCGTTTCGAGAACGAGGACTTCGGAGCGGTGGCTGTTGCCGCGCTCGACGATCTCCGCAGCGATATTGTTGATCTCGATCAGCGTCGACTGCGGCCGGGGCGGCGCGATGAATGTTCCCACACCCTGCAGCCGGATCAGGAATCCCGCCGAGGTCAGCTCCCGCAGAGCCCGGTGGACCGTCATCCGCGACACGCCCAGTGACGCCACTAGCTCATTCTCGGACGGCAGCTTGCGGTCCTTGCCCCACCGGCCCGTCCCAATATTGGTCAGGATATAGTCCTTCACCTTCTCGTAGAGGGGGCTTGCCGTGTCGGGCAAATCGATCATTTCAAAAATCCTTTCCGGCAGGTTGCCGCATGCGGATGATTGTTTTCAAGCCATCGCTGCTTCCCGCCAACAGCCGCTCATAGGCGGCTGGGATGTCGTCCAGACCGATCTCGCAATCGACCAGGGCCAGCAGCGGTTCACTCAGCTCACCCAGCATCCGGACAGCGTCGGGCAATTCGTCCGCGAAAGCATGGCAGCCGAGCAACGCGATCTCGCGTTCGACAAGAACATTGGGGTCGATGTCGAGGCGGCCTTGGAAGATGCCGACCATCGCTATCGCACCACCAGGATCGAGAACGCCGAGCAACTGGCTGAACGCCGCGATGCTGCCGGTCGCCTCGATGGCCGCCAGCAACGGGACATTGGCGGTCGCGGCTGCAATGGCCTCGCGGTCGAGATCGACGATCGTGGCGCCCGTCACTCGCGCCACGCGGGCGCAGCGCGCCTGGTTGCGGTCGGCGACAAGCACCGTGCCCGCGAAGGTTCGCGAAAGCAACAGCGCGGCAAGACCACCGATCGGCCCGCAGCCGACGACCAGAACCGAACCTACCGTCTTCGGCAGACGCCGCACCGCGTGCAGCGCGACGGCAAGCGGCTCGGCCATCGCCGCGACGCGCTCGTCAAGGCTCGCATCGATGACATGCAGCAGACGTGCGGGCAACACCGCCTGTTCTGCAAAGCCGCCGTCGCAGATTTCGCCGACGAAGCCCAGCGCAGCGCAGAGATGCCGCTTGCCGGCACGGCATTGCGCGCAGTCTCCGCACCAGAAACGGGAATCGGCGACGACCCTGTCGCCGACGGCAATGGTATAGACGCCCTCGCCCAGCGCGATCACCGTGCCGGTCAACTCGTGGCCCGCCGTCGAGGGCGCCCGGCTTATCCATTGGCCGGTGCGGAAATTGTGCAGGTCCGAACCGCAGATGCCGGCGGCATCGACCCTGAGCTTTACCCAGCCGGCATCGGGAATGCCTGGCGCGGCGATGTCCTCGACGCGCAGGTCGCCCGGTCCATAAAGTCGTGCCGCCCTCATCGCGATCGTCTCCGCTCAGCCGGCGAGATAGCGGTCGCGGATTTCCGAGACCGCGTTTTCATGCGAGCTGAAGCCCTCGTAGCGGGCGAGCCTGCGGGCATGCTGCGCCAGTTCCGGATACGCGGCCGAGGTGACATAGCCGACCGAAGAGCGCTTGACGAAATCCGTCACCGAAAGCGGCCCGTAGGTTCGCGCCCAGCGGCTGGTCGGCAGCACCGCATTCGGCCCGAGGACGAAGTTGGCAAGGGTCACCGGCGTATGCGGGCCCATGAGGATTTCGGCCGCCTCGGTGATGTGGCCGAGATGCGCGAACGGCTCCTTCGACAGGATTTCCAGATGTTCGGGCGCGTAGTCGTTGATGAAGCGATAGCTTTCCTCCAGCGACGCCGTCAGCACGATGCCGCCGCGCTTTCCGGTCAGCACCGCGCGCGAGAATTCCACACGCTGTTCGGTCATCCGCGACCAGTGGTCGGGAAGTGCAGCAAGGGCTGCCTCGGCGACCTTTCGGCTGTGCGTCACCAGATAGGCTGAAGAATCCGGCCCGTGCTCGGCTTCGATCAGCAGATCGAGCGCGGCAAGGCCTCCGTCGACGCTGTCGTCGGCAAAGATGATGGCTTCCGACGGTCCGGCCGGGAGGCCCGTATTGATGATCGAGGACAGCACGCTCTTGGCCGCCACCACCCAGGGACTGCCCGGGCCGACGATCTTGAGCGCCGGCTTCACCGTCTCGGTGCCGTAGGCGATGGCGGCAACGGCTTGAGCACCGCCGCATTTGTAGACGGTCCCGACGCCAGCAAGGCGAGCGGCGACCAGCGTCGCCGCGTCCACCGAACCATCCGAGGTTGGCGGCGTCACGATTGCGATCCGCGGCACGCCGGCAATGACAGCCGGAACCGACGTCATCATCGTCACCGACGGAAAGGCGCCCTTGCCGCGCGGCACGTAGAGCGCGACCGATGCGATCGGCGTATACCGGTCGCCGGCATAGGCGCCCGGCCGGATCTCCTTGAGCCACATGGTCTCCGGCTTCTGCTCTTCATGAAAATGCCTGATATTCTCGATGCCGAACCTGATGCTCTCCACGACTTCCTTCTCGACCTTGTCGAAGGCCGCATCGAACTCCGCTTCCGACACTTTCAGTCCGCCCTCCCTCACATTGGCCTTGTCGAACTCCCTGGCGAAACGGATCAGGGCGGCGTCACCCTCTTCCCTGACGGCCTGGATGATCGGGCGGACCTTTTCGACGAAGGCCGACAGATCGCCTTCGGCGCGTTTCAGCAGACCGGCCCGTTGCGTGGCATCGAGGGATGACAGATCGTGGAAGCTGATGTCGGACATGGGTGCTCCTTCTGTTCAGAGCAATGCGCCGGCCGGTCACATTGCGGAAGACTTTGTTCTCTAACCTGGGCGAGCCGCCTCAGATCGATGCGAGGAAACCGCCATCCACCGGAATGGACTGGCCGGTAATGTAGGCTGAGGCATCCGAAGCAAGGAACACGGCGACGCCGTGCAAGTCGCGCAGATCGCCGAAACGATGCTGCGGGATTTTGGCGAGCATGGATTGCCGCCACGCTTCGTCGGCGTAGAACACCTCCGTCATCGCCGTCCTGAAATAGCCCGGGGCGATGGCGTTGACCCTGATGCCAAGCTGCGCCCATTCCGCTGCCAGCGCCCGGGTCATGCCGAGCAGGCCCGACTTGGACGAGCCGTATGGCACCGCCGTCGGAATGCCGACTTCTGAAGTCAACGAGCAGAGGTTGATGATGGCGCCGGGCCGCCCGGCGTCCCGCATCTGCCGTGCCGCCGCCTGGGCGCAGAAGAACGCCCCTTTGAGATTGGTATCGACGATCCGGTCCCACAGTGGCTCGTCAACGTCGAGCGAGGGCCGGACCTCTTCCACTCCGGCATTGTTGACGAGAATGTCGAAGCCGCCAAGCAGGCGGGCTGCCTCGGCGATAACCGTGCGGCACTGGTCGACATCGGTCACGTCAAGCGCAATGGCGTGCGCAACCCCGCCGGCCGCGCGGATGGCCGCCGTCGTCTCGTCAAGCGAGTCCAGGCTACGCGCCGTGACCGCGACGTCGGCGCCGGCCGCGCTCAGCGCCCCGGCGATGCTGCGGCCAATGCCACGGCTGGCGCCGGTGACAAGCGCCTTCCTGCCGGAGAGGTCGAAAAGAGAAGCGTCGCGCATGTGATCCTCCTTGGCCGCTCCATAGCCCAGAGACTACCAGATCGACTTACATATACAAGCATATACAAACAAAGCTGATTGCGATAACGTGACGTCAGCCGCCGCACCAGGATCGCGTAGTTGGCTCTTCATACGAGATGCCACGGGCGGCAGCCCTGTCGCAAATGTCGTAACCTCCCGAAAGCAAGCAGAATTGCCTGGCGTACCCGACACGAAAGTCTGGGTCTGCCGCGCGTGCGGGATATCGGCCGTTGAAAGCTATCGTGCCCCTCGAGCCGGCCGCCTTGTCGTGAGAGCCTCGTCCATGAACGAAAGCAGCCCGCCCCGGAGCCTCTATCGCGATACGGCTGGCGGCACCGGCAACTACCCCTCCCTTGCCGGCGCGCAGCGGGCAAGGGTCGCCATTGTCGGCGCTGGCTTGACCGGCCTGTCGACTGCCTTGCATCTGGCGGAAGCCGGCGACGACGTCTGCGTGCTCGAGGCCTATCAGCCGGGATGGGGAGCCTCGGGCAGGAATGGCGGCCAGGTCAATCCCGGCCTCAAATACGATCCCGACACGATCGAAGCCATGTTCGGCCCCGAGCTGGGGTCGCGGATGATCGACTTCTCCTACGGTGCTCCGGATTTCACCTTCAGCCTCATCAAGCGCCTGTCGATCGATTGCGAGGTCCGGCAGAACGGCACCATACGCGCGGCCATCCGGCCGCAGCCGGCAGCCGCGGTGCGGGCCACGGCCAACCAATGCGAGCGGCGGGGGATGCCGGTCGGCTTGCTTGACGCAAAAGCGATGGCGGCGCGAACCGGCACGGACAGATACATGTTCGGCATGTTCGATGCTCGCGGCGGCGACCTCCATCCCTTGAAATACGCGCGTGGCCTGGCGGCCGCCGCGCGGAAGGCCGGCGCGCGGATATTTGGCGGCAGCGAGGTTCTCTCGCTCAGCAGGCAGGCCGGGCGCTGGCTCCTCGAGACCGCAAACGGATCCGTCAGCGCCGAGAAGGTCCTTGTGGCGACAAACGGCTACACGGGAAACTTGTGGCCTGGCCTGGAGCAGTCGCTGGTTCCGGTGTTCAGCGCCATCGCGGCGACCGAACCGCTGTCGCCCACGGTCGCGGCCGCAATTCTTCCCGAAAGGCCGGTCGTCTACGAAGCCGGCAACATCACCGTCTATTACCGCATCGACGTCCAGAACCGGCTCCTCATGGGCGGACGGGGACCGATGAGGCCCATCGGCGATGCTTCCGCCATCCGCTATCTCACCGACTATGCGCTACGGCTCTGGCCGGCGCTTGCTGGAGCTGGGTGGACACATGGCTGGAACGGCCGGGTCGCGGTCACCAAGGACTATCTTCTACACGTTCACGAGCCGGAAGACGGCGTGCTGATCTGCCTTGGCTACAATGGCCGCGGTGTTGCCATGGCCTCGGCGATGGGCAATGCGCTGGCAAACCGCCTTCGCGGCGACGAGACCATTCCCTTCCCGATGCCGATATCGGGGCTGAAGCCGATCCGGCTCCACCGCTTCTGGCCGCTTGGCGTCAGAGCGGCGATCCTTTCGGGCCGGGTGAAGGACCGGTTCGGCCGGTAACGGAAAAGCACGCCGCTATGCTCCGGTCTTGGCAGCGGACAATCTTCGGGCGTGGTCGTCCATGCATGCGGAGCATCAGCGCCCGCTGATTTGCGACCGTGCACTGCAAGTCGCCCTGCGGCGCGCAGGCGCGTTCAACGGCGGGCTTCAGCCAAGCGCCTCAGCGCGCCAGCGGTCGGAGCGGGATATGTTCCGAGCACGCTACTCGGCGGCTATCCTGGCGTGCTGCCGGCCGAAGAGCGCCAGACCGACATCGTCCACGGCGAGGCCAATGCGGGCCTGGATCGCTTCGGATGCCAGCACGCCATCAGCGAAATCTTTCTCCGAGGCGTATATGGCCGTCGGCAGCGCAAAGGCTTCGAAAAAGCCGAACAGCGGCCGCAGCTGATGCTCGACGATCAATGCATGGCGATCGCCGCCGCCGGTCGCCGCCAGCAGCACCGGCTTGCCCCTGAGGGCCGCCGGATCGACGAGATCGAAGAAATGCTTGAACAGCCCGGTATAGCTGCCTTTGTAGGTGGGCGAGCCGACCACCAGGACATCGGCGGTCAGGATCCGCTCGAGGACGGCGCGGGCCTGCTCGTCCAGGTCCCGAGTGGCTTTGGCATTGCCAAGGCTGGGACCGAGATCGACGATGTCATGGGTGCTGGCGGCGAGGCCGTATCGTCCGGCGATCTCCGTCACGATATGGTCCACGAAGCCACGGGTCTTGGAGGGCCGCGTGAAATTGCCGGAGAAGCCGACAATGGCCGGATTGGTCATGATGGATGCCCTGTGATCTTTTCGAACCAGTTTGCCAATGTCCATAGTTTTTATAGACATTGCTGCCGAACAAAAGGAATTCACGGTCGCCGTGGGAGGAAATCGGAAAAGATTTTTCTCCCGGGGAGCCAGATCGCCCGCCTGCATGCCGGATGATGACGTCACCCGATCCAGATGCACTTGGCAGCCATCGCACGCGAAGGGCGATGCGACCGGTGGCGAAAAGGGGGACCATCACCGTTTGTTCGGAACCTGATCGCCCGGCGGCTGTTTTCCGTTCAGCCAAATACGGAGGAAGCCATGGCACGCGACAGAACCGAATATGAAACGGGCGCACGGAAGTATCCCGCCAGGACCGGCCCGGATCCGAACGATGATTTCTCGGTTGACGCAGCGGGCAACAAGCCGCCGGCAGGCGGAATGGGGCTTACGCGACCGGCGGATCAGACAAATGAAGAGACACACCAGTCAGAAGGACAGAACCCGCCTCGCAAGGCGACGCCCAGCCCCGCAACGGAGAAGACATCCGGCGCGGGCCCGGCGATCTCCGAGCACTCGAAGGACGCGAAGGCTCCTAGGTCGGGCCGCCAACCCGGCGCCTATGTCAAGGACTGACGCGGACGGGGGCGATACCTTCTGACAAGCCATGCGCCGCGCAGACCGCCGGTCTGCCGCGCGTTGAACTTTCTTCAGCCGAGGAGACGACCATGCAGACGAAGTCACAAACGGCCGGTGAAGTCGCCAAGCAGCGCCATATCCAGCGCGGGATCGATGCCAAGGACAAATCGAAGCGCAACGGAAAGGCGGAGCACGCCATGCAGGCAGGCGCGCGCCCCTATCCCGAGCCGCCCTTCCCCAAGCAACATCAGGCGAAACCCGGGCATGAAGCGACGATCGAGCCTGCTCCGCTCTACGATGCACCCTACTATGTCGGATCAAATAAACTCGAAGGGAAGGTGGCTCTCATCACTGGTGGCGATTCGGGTATCGGCCGCGCGGTCGCGGTTTTGTTCGCTCGCGAAGGCGCCGACATCGCAGTCGTCTACCTGGCCGAGGACAGGGATGCCGAGGAGACAAAATCCGCTGTCGAAAAAGAAGGCCGACGCTGCATCCTGTTGAAGGCCGACGTCAGTGAACGCCAGGACTGCCACGATGCCGTGGCGACCACGGTCGAAACATTCGGCCGCATCGACGTGCTGGTCAACAACGCCGCCTTCCAGATCCATTCCAGCGACTTCGGCGACCTGACCGAAGAACATTTCGACACGACGCTGAAGACCAATCTCTATGGCTATTTCCATATGGCGCAGGAAGCCGTGCCCCACATGAAGCCGGGCTCGGCGATCGTCAACACGGGTTCGGTTACCGGCATAGAAGGCTCGAAGCAGCTGGTCGACTATTCGATGACCAAGGGCGGCATCCATGCTTTCACGCGCGCGCTTTCGGGCAACCTCATCGCCAAGGGCATCAGGGTGAACGCGGTCGCGCCTGGCCCGGTTTGGACGCCGCTCAATCCGTCCGACAAGGAAGCCGACGACGTCTCGAAATTTGGTGCCGACACGCCGATGAAACGGCCGGCCCAACCGGAGGAACTGGCTCCCGCCTATGTCTTCCTCGCCTCCCCGCACTGCTCGAGTTACATCACCGGCGAGATCCTGCCGATCGTCGGCGGCTACTGAGGTCAGCGCAATGTATTTCATTGCCTTGGCGACCGACTATGACGGGACGCTCGCACATGACGGGACGGTCTCCAACAAGACGCTCGCGGCACTGGAGCGGTTCAAGAAAAGTGGCCGTAAACTGCTTCTGGTCACTGGCCGCGAGTTGCCCGACCTCAAGCGCGTGTTTCCCGATGTCGGCCTGTTCGACAAGGTCGTCGCCGAAAACGGCGCCTTGATCTACACACCGGCTAGCGAGGAAGAGCGGGCGATCTCACCATCGCCGGAGCCCGAATTCGTCGCCAGGCTAAAAAAGCAGGGGGTGAAGCCACTTTCCGTGGGGCGGTCGATCGTCGCCACCTGGGAACCGCATCAGGCGACCGTGCTCGAGGTCATCAAGAAGATGGGGCTCGAACTCGAAATCATCTTCAACAAGGGCGCGGTGATGATCCTGCCGAGCGGCGTCAACAAGGCCACCGGTCTGGCGGCCGCGCTCGAGGACCTTCACCTGTCGCCGCACAATGTTGTGGGTATCGGCGACGCCGAGAACGATCACGCCTTCCTGAAGGCCTGCGGCTGCAGCGTTGCGGTCGACAATGCCATTCCCGCAGTCAAAAGCACCGCGGACCTGGTCACGCGCGGCGCACGCGGCAAAGGCGTCGAGGAACTGATCGCCAAGCTGATAAAAAGCGACCACGGGATCGTGCCGAAGCGTCATGGCGGGATTGTTCTGGGATCGTCCGGTGGCGATGACATCTATCTGTCACCGACCGAAAGCGTGCTCATCGCCGGCAGTTCGGGCATCGGCAAATCCACTTTGGCCACCGCACTGACGGAACGCTTCGTCGACAGCCAATTTCAGTTTTGCGTCTTCGACCCGGAGGGTGACTATGACGGCCTCGAGGGCGCCGTTCGGCTGGGGGATGCATCGAGCGCGCCGACAAAGGCGCAGGTGCTCGACCTGATCGCCAAGGCCGACAGCAATGTTGTCGTCAATGGGCTGGCGCTGCGTGTCAACGAACGGCCAGACTTCTTTGCCGACCTGCTGCCTGGCCTTGGCAGTTTCCGCCGCCGCACCGCAAGGCCGCATTGGCTGGTCATCGACGAAGCGCACCATCTTCTTCCGAAGCGGCGCGACGACACCCGCGCCGTGCTCTCCCTGGAACTGCCGGGCACGATCCTGATCACCGTCCATCCCGAGGCGATTTCGACCGACGCCCTGCGCCTGATGACGGCCGTCATCGCCCTTGGCCCGAAGGCGAAGGACGTGGTGAAGACCTTCTGCCATGAGACCGGCATCGAGCCGCCGAAGGACATTCCCACGCCCAAGGGCGATCGGGTTCTGTTCTGGCGGCCGGGGGCGCGCAAAAAACTCACGACGGTCAAGGTCATAGAACCTCGCCAGTCGCTCAAGCGCCACAGCCGTAAATATGCCGAGGGTCAACTCGATGAGACCGGCAGCTTCTATTTCCGCGGTCCCGACGACGCGATGAACCTCAGGGCCCATAATCTGATGATCTTTGCTCAGATGGCCGAAGGCATAGACGACAAGACCTGGGAGTTCCATTTGCGCGCGGGCGACTATTCGAAATGGTTCCGCCACCAGATCAGGGACAAGGACCTCGCCCGCGAAACCGTCGAGGCGGAAAAGGACAGCAAGCTTTCGGCTGACGAGAGCCGCAAACGGGTGCTCGATGCCGTTCGGCGGCGCTACACGGCACCCGCGACGGCGCCAGAGGCGTAACAGCCCGACAGGAGGCGGTCATGAGCGACGACCGGCATGGCAAAGACGACAAAGACGGACGCGGCGAAAATGGACCTGTCTTCTCCGCGCGCCAGGCTTCGCAAGGCGAGATCATCCTGCGAACCCGCACGCGCCGGATCATCTTCGTGGCAGGACTGGTCGGCATCCTGATCCTGGCGGCGGTGGTCAGGTTCGCGATCGGTTAAACCTGCCTGGTTGCAACAGCCGCCGCGACAGGGTGTGTCGGGCAAGGCTGACCGCGATTGGAACCCGGGCGCCGACTTGGCGTTCAACCTCCATCGAGAAGGAGAAACGATCATGCCCCGAGGCGATAAATCCAAATACACCGACAAGCAGGAACGCAAGGCCGACCATATTGCCGAAGGCTACGAGAAGCGTGGCGTCTCCGACAAGGAAGCCGAGCGGCGCGCATGGGCGACGGTCAACAAGGACGATGGTGGCGGCAAGAAGGAAGGCGGCTCCGGGCGTGGCAAGCACACGGGTCACCCAGCGGCGCACAAGGGCGGCAAAAGCGGCGGAAAGGCGTCCGCTTCCCGATCGGCCGCCAGCCGGTCCGAATCGGCAAAGAAGGCGGCGGCGACCCGCAAGAGGAACGCCGAACACCACGCCCACTGACCGACCGCGAGAATTGGAACGCCGGCATGAAATCGCGACTCGTCAACGAGGCCAATGGCCAACGGACATTTGTCGTGGTGCTCGACCCGGGCGAGGAAGCGTTCGCGGCACTGACCAGCTTCGCGGTCGAGCAGAAGATCGGCAGCGCCTCCCTGACGGCGATCGGCGCGTTCCAACGGGCCACCGTCGGTTGGTTCGACCTGGAGGCGAAGAGCTATCGAAAAATCCCGATCGACGAACAATGCGAGGTCCTGAGCGCGATCGGTGATGTCGCGACAGGTGATGATGGCAAGCCAAGCCTTCATGTCCACGCGGTGCTTGGCTTGAGCGACGGCACGACCAAAGGCGGCCATCTGCTCGAAGGCACCGTTCGGCCGACATTGGAAATTACCGTGGTGGAAGCGCCGGGTCACCTGCGCCGCCGCAAGCGAGCCGAATTCGGCGTGGCTTTGATAGATCTCGGTGCCTGAAGCTGCCGCCGGGTGTCCTGCAGGTTGGCGGGCTTCGCCGCTGGCGCGTGCCCCAGAAAGCGACGTAAGGCAATGACGGACAGCTTTGCCCTACCCCTGAACACGCCCCCCATGGAGGCCAAGGCAGCCGACGCCCTGCCGGATGGGGAGGGCTTTTGGCAATACGAGCCCAAATGGGACGGGTTTCGCTGCCTCGCCTTCAAAGGCGACACGGATGTCGACTTGCGCGCCAAATCCGGCAAACCGCTCGGTCGTTACTTCCCGGAGCTCGTCGCCATGCTGCGGCAAGTCGAGGCCCGCAATTTCGTGGTCGATGGCGAGATCGTCATCGAGCTCGAGGGCCAGCTTTCTTTCGACGCGCTGCAGATGCGGCTTCACCCAGCCGAAAGCCGCATCCGCAAGCTGAGCGCGCAAACGCCTGCCCTGCTGATCCTGTTCGACATGCCGGTCGCGCCGGGCGGCACGATCCTGCTCGGCGAGCCGTTGTCGCAACGACGCCGGGCGATCGAGGGCTTCGTTCAGGACTACGCCGAGCCTGGCTTGCGGCTCTCGCCCAGCACGACCGATCCGGCGGCCGCCAGACGCTGGCTCGAGGAAGCCGGCCATGGTTCCACCGACGGCGTGGTCGCCAAATTGCTGGCCGACCCCTACCGTCCAGGGGAACGCGCGATGGTCAAGGTCAAACGGTTGCGTACGGCCGACTGCGTGGTTGGAGGATTCCGCTATCTGACCGGCAGCAAGGAGGTCGGCTCGCTCCTGCTCGGCCTTTACGATGATAGGGGCAAGCTCGACCATGTCGGCTTTACCTCGACCATCGGCAGGGATGACCGGGCTGGCGTCACCCGAAAGCTGGAAAAGCTGCGTGGCGGACCCGGCTTCACCGGCAAGGCGCCGGGCGGGCCTAGCCGCTGGAGCACGAAGCGCAGCGGCGAATGGGAGCCCCTGCGGCCGGAACTGGTGGTCGAGGTCCGCTTCGACCATGTCACCGGCGACAGGTTCCGGCATGGCACCAAACTGTTGCGCTGGCGGCCGGACAAGGCGCCGCGTCAATGCACCATGCAACAGATCCAGTGATGGAGTTCGTGCCGCGGACGCGCTTGCGAAGCCCGGTCGCGATGAGAGCCTACGCAGCGGTCGCCTCTTTGCGAGATGGCTGGAACAACCGTCCTCACGGCAAGTTGTGCTCCAGCTACACCGCTGGTGGGCTTCACGACAATTGGAGATGACAATCATGGCGACTGCGAAGAAAGCGGCAACGAAAGGGCTTGAAGCCCTGTTCCTCGACGGGCTGAAGGACATCTACTACGCCGAGAAGAAAATCCTGAAGGCGCTGCCGAAAATGGCAAAAGGCGCCGAATCCGAAGATGTTTCGGCAGCATTCGAGAAACACCTGCAGGAAACCGAGGGCCAGGTCGACCGCCTCGAACAGATCTTCGAACTCCTTGACAAGCCGGCCCGGGGCAAGACCTGTCCGGCCATCGACGGCATCATCGAGGAGGGTTCGGAAATCCTCCAGGAATACAAGGGCGACCCCGCGCTGGATGCTGGGCTGGTCGGGGCGGCGCAGGCCGTCGAACACTACGAGATCGCGCGCTACGGGACGCTGATCGCCTGGGCCGAACAGCTCGGCAAGAGCGACGTGGTCAAACTCCTGAACGAGACTCTCGAGGAGGAGACGGCGACCGACGAGGCACTTTCCAGCCTTGGCGAGGGTGGCGTCAACGAGCGTGCCCTGGAACAGGCCGCCTAGCTGGCGAGCTGTTGCCCCGGGCGCTTCAGGCGATCCGGGGCAAACTCCCCGGATTTCGGAGAACGACAATGGACCCCCGCAAAAGAGAGCAACCCGCAGTTCAGACGGAAGACCCGACGGAGACTGAAGGTCCCACGGTAGAGCAGCAGGACTGGGACGCGCTAGCAGGCGCGAAAATCCTTCCGGATGACGTCGAGGTGGAAGACGAGGCCGACGGCGAATTGCCCGAGGAAGATGACGACAACGCCTACCAGGAAAGCGACGAGGCATTGCCCGACGATGTCGAGGAAGCGGTGCTGTCACGCGATCCTTCAAGGGAAGGCGGCCGCTTCGACGAGGAGTGACCAAACTACGGGCGGATTCCGCTCAACCGACCGCGTGCATTGGGGGCTCTTCGTTCTCGTCAGGATTGGGTAACGGCGCCTCATCGGGCAATCCTTCCGGCTCCGGTTCGCCGATCGGCTTGGGCTTCCAATTGGGTGCCGGCATGGGTACGTCGCGGTTGGGGTCGGGTTCTCTCGGATCGGGCATCAAATCTGTCTCTCTTTCGGCGAACTGTGCGGGTCGGCTCTGCCCAGCACGGTCGCATGCAGAGCCCGTCCCGAGCGCTCGGGACGGGCACGGAGCCACACAGGTTTGCTAGCGATTCTTGTGGCTTTGCTCGCCAGCTCTCACATGCTGTTCATGGGTTCCGCCACGCGTCGTGCCGGCGCTGTCGCCGCCTTGTTGGCGATGGTTGCCACCGGCCGCCTGCTGCTGCTGACGGCGGTTCTTATCGTCCATGTTCTTGTGGCTCTGCTGGCCTGCTTTCACATGTTGCTCATGGCTACCACCTTGATTGGGCATCTTCTTCTCCTTTGAGTTATGCGAGGCGATCAACCGCCTCAAGGGTCAAAGACGCTGGCGGCCCGGACGTTCCCTCACGTAATATTTCGTGAATCGGACCGCCCATGGGGTAGGCCAGATCAGACGATAAGCTGCTCGATCCTGATCGGAAGATCGCGGATGCGTTTGCCAGTCGCATGGTAGACCGCGCTGGCAACGGCGGCCGCCGTGCCGACATTGCCCAGTTCTCCGAGGCCTTTGACGCCTGCCGGATTGACCTCGTGGTCAATCTCCGGAACCAGAATCACCTGGAGATCCTTGATGTCGGCATTGACCGGCACGAGGTAGTCCTGCAGATCTCGATTGACGTAGCGGGCATAGCGGCTGTCGACCTCGGTCCCCTCATGCAGCGCCTGGCCGATGCCCCAGATCATTCCGCCCATCAGTTGGCTGCGCGCCGTGCGCGTGTTCATGATGCGGCCGGCGGCAAAGGCCCCGACAATGCGCGGCACGCGGATTTCCCTGGTAAGGCGATTGATGCGAACTTCGACGAATTCCGCGCCGAATGCATATTTCACCGAATCCTCGTCCTGCTCGCCGCCGTGAAACTCCGGCTGGCCGGCATAGAGCTTCTTGAGCGCTTCGGGGCTCGCCCCCTTGGGCGCATACTCGGCATACTCCTCGATCGCCCCCACCCGCATGGTTTTCAAGACGTCCTCGACCTTTGCCGAAGCGCCGCCCTTGGCAATGATTTTGCCATCGAGGATATCCAGCTCCTCATTGTGGGCGCCGGCAAGCGCACCACCTTCGCCGGTCGCCGCGGCAAACAGCTTCGTCCTGATCGCGTCGCAGGCCTTGAGCACCGCCGAACAGACGCTTGCCGTGGAGATAGACCCTCCCGACACGGGCGCCGGGGGCAAGGTGCTGTCGCCCATCTCGACGCTCACCCTGTCCATGGCGACACCGAGGCGCTCTGCTGCCGTCTGGCCGGCGACCGTGCGCACGCCGGTGCCGATTTCATGCGAGCCGCTCTGGACGCGCACATCGCCGTCGACGGTCAGCCATACGCGCGCAGCGCAGGGAGCCGACGAGGTCGGATAGATCGCCGTCGCGCAACCCATGCCGATCAACCAGTCGCCGTCGTGCATCGACCCGACCTTGGCGTCCCGCTTCGTCCAGCCGAATGCGTCCGCCGCCTGATCGTAGCATTGCATCAGCGAGCGGCTCGAGAACGGCTTTCTCCCGATCGGCTCGGCTTTTGGCTCGTTCACCCTTCGGAACTCCACCGGGTCCATGGCCAGGGCCACCGCCATCTCGTCCATGGCGTTCTCCAGCGCGTAGACGTAAGGCGTCTCGGGAGGCGAACGCATGTAGCCGGGCGTGTTGCGGTCCGCCTGGACCAGCGACACGTGCGTAAGCACCGCGCCGTAATCATACATGCGGCCGGTCGCCGACGTTCCCCCGACCACGTAGGGATCGGGGCGCGATGTCACCTCCCAGCCCTCATGCGCGAAAGCGGTTATGCGGCCGTCCTTGTCGGCGCCCATGCGGATCCGGTGTCTGGTCTCGGCGCGATAGGTCTGGGTACCAAACGCCTGCATGCGGCTGACCACGCAACGCACCGGCCGGCCGAGACGCCTTGCCGCAACCGCGACGATCGCCGTGCGGGCCGTCATCGGTCCCTTCGAGCCGAATGCGCCGCCGATGTATGGGCTGACAATGCGCACCTTCGCCGGATCGATCTTCAACTGCCTGGCAAGTTCGGCCTTCCAGCCGGTGACGTTCTGGGACGGCTCATGAATGGTGAGTTGATCGCCCTGCCACATTGCCGTCGTCGAAAACAGTTCGATCGGATTGTGGTGCTGCGTTGGTGTCGAATAGCGTGCATCGATCCTGACCGGAGCAGCGGCATAGGCAGCATCGAAATCGCCGACCTTGACGTCTTCCTTGAACATCGGGCTTTTGCCCGCGGCGGCAATGGTCGTTGCTCCAGGGCTGTCGAAGCCCGCACTCGGTTTCTCCTCGGCGTAGTCGGCGCGGATCAGCAGCGCAGCCTCCTCCGCCGCCTCGAAGGTCTCGGCGACCACCAAGGCAATGATCTGCCCATCGTGAAAGACCTTCCGGTCATGCAGCGGCGCGATCGAGGCGGCGGCGGTATTGCCGAATTTCGGCTTGTCCACCGCGTCCATGTCGCCATAGGTCACGATGTCGAGCACGCCCGGCACCGCTCGGGCACTGTCCAGGTGAAGTCCCGTCACCGTGCCCCTGGCGATACTGCTGGTGGCCAGCGCGCCATAGGCGACATTGGCCGCCGCGAGGTCCGCCGGATAACTCGCCTGGCCGGTCACCTTCAGCCGCCCGTCGATGCGCGGCAGCGGGACACCCATGTTCTCCTTGGGCTGCGGAGCGGCTGCGTTCATGATCACACCTTCATGTCACGGGTTTCGAGGAGCGCCCGCACCAGCGTCCGTTTGCCAAGCTCGATCTTGAACGCATTGTGGCCGCGCGGCCTGGCATCGGCGAAAGCCGTCTCCGCGGCCGCCCGCGCCATTGCCTCGTCCAGCATCTTGCCGTGCAGGACCGCTTCCGCTTCCCTCGCCCGCCACGGCACCGTGGCGACGCCGCCAAGGGCTATGCGTGCCTCGCGGACGCTGTTGCCGTCGAGGTCGAGAGCGACCGCCGCGGAAGCCAGGGCGAAGGCATAGGATTCGCGGTCACGGATCTTAAGGTAGCGGGAACGGCGGGTCCAAGGACCCGCGGGCACGTCGATGGCGGTCATGATCTCGTCAGCGGCGAGGCCGGTCTCGACATGCGGCGTATCGCCGGGCAGGCGATGCAGGTTGGCGAACCGGATTTCGCGCGCGCCGCCAGAACCCTCGACATGGAGGATGGCGTCAAGGGCAATCAGTGCCTGGGCGAAATCACCATGATAGGTGGCGATGCAGGCGTCACTGACGCCCAGCACCGCGTGTTGCCTATTGAAACCGTCCATTGCCGCGCAGCCCGAACCCGGCTGGCGCTTGTTGCAGGCCCATGAGATCTCCCTGAAATACTCGCACCGCGTCCGTTGCAGCACGTTGCCGGCAAGGCTGGCCATGTTGCGGAGTTGGCCGCTGGCTGCCAGCCTGAGGCTGTCGGCAATGACCGGATAGTGGAGCTTGACGTCTTTATCGTCAGCCGCCTCGCCCATCCGCACCAGCGCGCCGAAACGAACCCCTTCGGTGGTGACGCGGATTTGCCGAAGCGCCGGCTCGGAGAGACGATTGAGATCGAGCAGGCGGTTCGGCCGGGCAACGTCGAGCTTCATGTAGTCGGCCAGATTGGTGCCGCCAGCGATGAATTGCATGTCTGACTGGGTCGGCGGCCGATCCGGCGCGGCAAAGTTCGAAGCGAGGGCGACAGCCGCCGGGATGTTGGCCGGTTGATCGAGAACGAAAGGACGCATGTCAGGCTCTCCCGGTTTCGTCGCGAGCCTGCACGATCGCGGCCACGATGTTGGGGTATGCGGCGCACCGGCATATGTTGCCGCTCATATATTCCCGGATATCGGCCTCGGAACCGGCGTGGCCTTCGTTGACGCAGCCGATGGCCGACAGAATCTGGCCCGGCGTGCAATAGCCGCACTGGAAGGCGTCATGGTCGATAAAGGCCTGCTGCATCGGATGCAGGGCGCCGTCGCGCGAGGCGAGCCCCTCCACGGTCGTCACATCCTTGCCCTGCATCATCACCGCGAAGCTCAGGCAGGAGAGGACCCGTTTTCCGTCGACGAGCACGGTGCATGCACCGCATTGCCCATGGTCGCAGCCTTTTTTCGTCCCGGTCAGCCCAACGTGGTCACGCAAGGCGTCGAGCAGGCTGGTCCTGGTGTCGAGCGAAAGCTCGTAAGCTTGCCTGTTGATACGAAGCGAGGTGACGACCGGCTCCCGGAGCTTGGAACGGGACGCGGCCACTTCCTCCGCCTTGGCCTCAGGAGACAGGAGCGGTGCGACCGCAGCGGCCGAAACCGTGCCCGTCATGAAACGTCTCCGGCTGAGGCTAATTGGCTTTGGGACGAGGGTTTCGGACATGGCTCGCTCCTGGGCTGGCTTTCGCCGCTAACCTTTCACTCCGGGCATTGTTCCGAATGCAGTGCGACAAAACCCTGCGAAGTGGCCTTGCCGGCATGGCGACAAGCAAGAAGAACGACGGTCGAGGCGGCATCCTACTCAATGACATGTGGAGTATGCCGCTTGTCCTCCTTCGGATCGACGTCAATACGTGCCTTTTTCGGATCGAAGGCGCCATGACGCGCGATGGCCAGGGCCGCGGTATCCGGCGTCTCATACGCCCACATGAAATCATCGGCCGAGCCGCCGACAGCATGAACACGCCAATAGCTCGCTGTTCCCTTCAACGGGCATTCGCTGGTGGTGTTGGTCTTCTCGAACAGGTCGAAATAGATATCCTCGAAGGGGATATAGAAGACCGGCTCATGGCCCTCTTCCCGAAGAATTTTCGCACGGTCGCTTGCGGCGACTATCGCGTCGGAGAACCGGACCGTCACCGTGCCGAGGAATGGTTCTATGCTCATGCCGCCGATAGGGCGCCTGGAAATCGCTTCTGAACCTTGCATCTGAATTCTCCTTGGCCAGCGTCTTGATGGTTGGATGACATTTGTCTTCCACGCGTGAGGTCGAAATGCGCGGCAGTGGATTGAGGTTCCGGTCCCTCCGGAAATCCTGGCGTCCGCAGTCATCAGCCTAGCCGCGCCAGGGAAATGACCGGAGCCTCATCCGTCAGGCCAGCCACGCAAGCGGCAGCGGCGTATAGCAATAGGAAATCACGTTCATTTGGTCGCCGGGGCAGTTGGCTGATCGCCACCGGTCGTCGACTTCGGTCTGGCGTCCTGGTCGACTGGTGGGTTCTTGGTGACGGTGTCGGTGTTGGCCTTCGTCGGCTCGGTGTTGTTGTCACATGCGGTGAGCGCAAGACCCGTTGCCAGGATCAGAAAGGATAGGAACCTCGTCATCGCCATCTCCTCGGGTTGACACTCGACAAACGAGGTTCCGCGATTTTGGTTGCCGCCGTGGCCACCTCTTCCAAGGGGGAGCCGTTCCCTTCATCGATCGTTTCCGCGATGTATTCAGTAAGATCGCCCACCTCATCCTGGATGTCCTGCGCCGCGATCCCCTCATCTTGCGCATCCGCCACGCACTGATTTGCGAGTTCCTCCGCGGCATCGATGCCGGACGTAGGGATAGGCTCGTCAACGACGTGTTCTTCGATCCAATCCGAAATGAAGTGGGCTGTTCGATTGACGATCAGGTCGGCGTCCTCGGACAACTCCGCTTCGCCCCTGAGCTTATCCCTGGTTGTCGTTCTCATCGGACACACCCGTTCACCTGACCAATTTCAAACGCCGATCGGCCGCAAAAGATGCAGGGAAGGAGGAAAAACGTGATCGGCCGCGCATCGGGAACGGGTGTCTCTATCCCGCGTTGTCAGCCACGCTTTGGACATCCGCGAACCCGGTAATGGCTTTGAAACCACAACGAGGCTCTCCGCCGAACGACAAGCAGCCCTCGCTGATCGATGAGGAAGCAGCCGGCCGCGCGGCCTCGACAACGAAGGACAGCAACGCCGCGGCAGGGCGGGAGCCAGGAAGCCGTGGGCGCGACGCCACGTGGCCATCTCAAATCACTGGGCTGGGGTGGAAGGACATCTTCTGGCGACTTTGGGAAGAGTTCAACAAGGACCGGGTTCTGCTGGTGGCTGCCGGCGCGACCTTCTATCTCCTGCTCGCCTTGTTTCCCGCCCTGGCAGCCTTCATCTCGATCTATGGCTTCGTCGCGGACCCGGTCACGGTCGCCGACCATGTCGCTTACCTCCAGGGATTGCTACCGCAGGGCGGGCTCGATCTTATCCGCGATCAGTTGCAGGCCTTGGCCCGGCAGAAAGCAGGCGCTCTCGGCACAGGCTTTTTCATAGGCCTGACAATCGCCCTCTGGAGCGCCAACAGCGGCATGAAGGCGCTCTTCGACGCGATGAACATCGCCTACGAAGAGCGTGAGAAACGCTCGTTCATTACCCTCAATCTGATGTCGATCCTGTTCACGGTCGGAGCCCTGCTCATCGGCATCGTGCTGCTGCTTACGGTGGGTGTTGTCCCGGCGCTGTTGCGCTTTTTCTACCTTGATGCCTGGACAGAAACCGTGGTTGCGGTATCTCGATGGCCCATCCTGGTAGTGTCGATCCTAACCGGCATTTCCTTGCTCTACCGCTTCGGGCCGAGCCGGGAACATGCGAAATGGCGATGGTTGAGCTGGGGAGCGCTTGCGGCAACCGCGGCATGGATTATCGCGTCGTGGCTGTTCTCGTTCTACCTCCAGCATTTTGCCAACTATAACGCGACATACGGCTCGCTCGGTGCCGTGGTCGGCCTGATGATGTGGACATGGATTTCAGTCATCATCCTGATCGCCGGCGCCGCCATCAACGCGGAAATGGAACATCAGACAGCCTGTGACTCGACCACAGGCCCGGCGGTTCCCATGGGTGAGCGCGGCGCGGTCGTCGCCGACACATTGGGCAAGACTGCGGACTGATGAAACTTTCAGGTAGATGTGCCATCGTCACCTGCACGAGCGACAAGGTTCGAGCCACTCTCACCAAGTGCGGCTATCGTCTATAAAACGGGAATGCTGGTACTCAGCGCCCCAGGTTGATGGGAGGGGGGTCCTATTGCCCAATCGGGCAGGCCAAAGAGGATGAGCAGCCACACACCGACTTGCTGAAGGGCGTCGCTGCCCATGGCGCTGGCGGGAAGTCAAAACAGGAACCTTTGCCAAGGCTTTGCCGTTGAAACCGCGTTCGCCATCGCGGACATCACCCTTCAGTCTGCTGAAAGCTAGTTCCGTGGATACGAAGCCTCAGAAAAGCGAGCCGGACCCGTCCGACGACAGGGCTGGACAAAGCAAGCGTCTCGCCAGCCAGCCGAGTTCGCGGCACGACAAATCGGACGATCGGCAAATGGACGACAGGCCGCAGAAATCGAACCTGCTGGGCTTTCCCAGGCGCCATCCCTATTGGACAGCGGCAATTGTCCTCCTGCTTCTGCTTGTTGCGATGGGTGTAGCGATCTGGTGGCTGAATACGCGTCAGTATGAATCCACCGATGATGCCTTCATCGATGCCCGCACGGTAACGGTGAGCGCCGAGATTGCCGGGCGTATCACCGATGTGGCCGTCACCGACAACCAGCCGGTGCGCAAGGGTGACGTTCTCTTGCGCATCGACGACAGCGACTACCGGGCATCGCTCAGCCAAGCGGATGCCGGCGTAGCCGCCGCTCAGGCCGACATCACCAATGTGGCGGCCCAGATCGAGGCGCAAAATGCCAAGATCGACGCCGCCCAGAAGCAGGTGGCGCTGGCCCAGGCAGCGCTCGACTTCGCCAAGGCCGAAGACCAGCGCAATCGCGAATTGCTGACGAAGGGCACGGTGACGCAGCAGCAGGCGCAGCAGGCTGCATCGACCCTTCGACAGGACCAGGCAACCCTGGACAGCGCCGAGGCGGACGTGGCCGCGGCGAAGAGCCAGGTGACAGTGCTGCAGGCACAGACCAAAAGCGGCGAAGCCAAGCTTCACCAGGCACAGGCCAGCCGGGATCAAGCCCGCACGGCACTGACCCGTACCACTATTACAGCCCCTGTCGCCGGCCGCGCGACAAGCATTTCGGCCGCCATCGGCACCTACACCCAGCCGGGTCAGGTGCTCATGATGTTCGTTCCCAACGAAGTCTGGGTAAAGGCGAACTTCAAGGAAACCCAACTCGACAGGATGCGAACCGGACAGCCGGTGGACATCGATATCGACGCCTATCCGGACAAGACCTTTCATGGCCATGTCGACAGCCTGCAGGCCGGCAGCGGCACCGCCTTCAGCCTGCTGCCCGCCGAAAATGCCACCGGCAATTTCGTCAAGGTGGTGCAGCGTGTGCCGGTCAAGATCGTCTTCGACAACCCGCCCGATGTGCTGCTCGGCCCAGGCCTGTCGGTGGTGCCGACGGTCAAGGTGCGATGAGCCGCGACAACGCCAGCGACCAGGGCGAAAGCCGATCCGCGGCCGGTGAGCGCAATCCCTGGCTCATCGCCATCATTGTCTCCATTGCCACCTTCATGCTGGTGCTCGACACCTCGATCGCCAATGTGGCGCTGCGCAACATCGCCGGCAGCCTGGCTGCCGGCATGGATGAAAGTACCTGGGTCATCACCACCTATCTGGTCGCCAACTCCGTGATCATTCCAATCAGTGGGTGGCTGGCCAGCGTGATCGGCCGCAAGCGCTACTACATGCTTTGCGTCGCGACGTTTACCCTGGCATCGCTGCTGTGCGGGCTGGCGCCCAATCTCGAGATGCTCATCGTCTTCAGGATCCTGCAGGGCCTCGGCGGCGGCGGCATGGCGCCAAGCGAGCAATCCATCCTGGCCGACACCTTTCCGCCTGAAAAGCGCTCGCAGGCATTTGCCCTCTACGGCATCGCCGTCATCGTCGCGCCGACGGTCGGGCCGACCATCGGCGGCTGGCTGACCGACAATTTTTCGTGGCACTGGATCTTCTTCATCAACGTGCCGTTCGGCATCATGTCACTGGCGTTGGTGCAGTGGCTGCTGGTCGAACCGGAGGTACTCGAACGCGAACGCCAGCAGCGGCTGAAAGGAGGTCTCAGGATCGACTGGGTCGGATTCATCCTGGTGGCGACCGCGCTCGGCTGCCTCGAAATCTTTCTCGACGAGGGCCAGCGCAACGACTGGTTCGCGTCGAGCTTCATCACGACTTTCGCCATTATCTCGGCGATCTCCTTCGCCCTGCTGATCCCATGGGAATTCCGCCACCGCGATCCGATCGTCGACATGCGCCTGCTGTTCACCCGCCAGTTCGGTACATCCTTCCTAGTGATGATGGCGGTCGGTGCGGTGCTGTTCAGCACCACGCAGCTGATGCCCCAGCTGCAGCAGACCGCCTTCGACTACACGGCGACGCTATCGGGCCTGTCGATGATGCCGGGCGGCATCGCCATGCTGATGCTCATGCCGATTTCGGGATTTGCCGCCGGCATCGTCCAGCCAAAATACCTGATCATGGCGGGCATGGCGGTGGTGGCGATCGGCCTGTGGCATATGACTTCGCTTACGCCCGACGCCAGCTTCAGCTTCTTTGCCTTTGCCCGCATCTTCCTGATGATCGGATTGCCGTTCCTGTTTATCCCGATTTCGACCGCGGCATATGTCGGTCTGGCGCCGCAAAAGACCAACCAGGCCTCGGCCTTGATCAATGTTGCCCGCAATATCGGCGGCAGCATCGGCGTGTCGCTCTCCAACACTGTGATCGCCCAGAACGCACAACTCCATCAGGCGAACCTTGTCGGCCACACCGCGCAATCGTCGCCCGCCTACCAGCAGGTGGTACGGCAGGCGACCGAGCACTTCGTCGCCGAGGGTTCCTCGATGCTCCAGGCCAAGCAGCAGGCCATTGGCTGGATCGGGCAGTTGATCGCCCGCCAGGCTTCACTGCTCGCCTATATCGACGTCTTTCGTTACTGCGCGGTGGCAACGGCGCTGCTGGTTCCTCTCGCCCTTCTGCTGCGGTCTTCGCAAGGAAACCCGATCGGCAATAGCGGGGAGGCGTCTGGACCTCCTGGATGACAGGAACCGATCGCCGGCCGGTCCGCACCGCGAACCGCTCCAAGCGGAACGGATCGTCTTCTTGCCGGTTGTGAAGGAAAGGAGATTTCCCATGTCAGACGGTATCATGTGGCTAATCGTCGTCGCCGGCGGGCCAGCGTTGCTGGTCATACTGATTGCCTATGTCTTGGTAACCCGCCGTAACCGTGGTCCGGTTGAACGCAGGGAAAGCGACCGCGCTACCGACCAGCTCTATCGCGAGGACGATCGGCGATAGCTTGCGCATTGGCGGTGTAGGAGGTCGTCGCGGACATGCAACGACCTCCCCTTGGTCTCACCGCATCAAGCACCGCCTCAGGAACGCAAAGAGCCTGTTCCCGCTGATCGTTGCACGGACCCGAGCCGCGGCCCATCGGGCTTTCATGGTGGCACCGACGTGGCAATCACAGACAATGTCGTGGAGTTGCCAGTCGCTCAATTCGAAGAAGCGCTTTGCCTCGCCGTATGTGTCGTCCCCCAGCCCCGATGCACGCAAGATCGGGTCTTCGAAGGCAACCGCGAGTGCCGATCCTTCCCCACGTGCGATGGCCCGTGCTTCAGGACGCAAATGTTCCGTGCCGGTTAGCGCACCGAGGCATCGTTCGGGATTTTGCTCGAGAAGTTCAGCCCAACGCGCGATGCGTTCATTACGTGTCATTACCGAAAACGGCGCCAGCGGCTCAATCCTGGCGACGGTTTGGAGCTGGTCGAGTGTCTGATGTTTCATGGTCGGCTCCTGTCTGAGAGGGAGAAGCACCCACGCCTTCTGAAGAAATTATCGCCCGGCAGGGCTTCGACAAGACGGAGGTTTGACGAATTCGCCGCTGGCGACGAACTCCAAAATAATGTCGCGGGCAAACAACCGTGATCAGCTCGCACTATCGCGCCGCCACTTCCTGGCAGAGCCTTCCAACTGAATGCTCGCACGATGCCGTGGCGTCAGAGTTCCAGCAGGGCATAGGGGCGGCCGTTCGGTTTGGCCACGTGCATGGCGACGTTGTAAACCTTGGCGCCGCCCGGCGTTTGGCCTTCATAGGAGCCGCGATGCGCGTGACCGTGCACAACGGCGCTGACCTTGAACCGATCGATCGTCTCGGCAAGGCGTGAAGAGCCAAGAAACGGAAATATCTCCAGCGGTTCTCCCTCGACGGTCTCAGCGATCGGCGCGTAGTGGAGGACCACGAGCGTCCGCTTCGCCCGTACCTGGCGCATCGCGTTTTCGAGGCGCATTGCCTCGTTGACACTTTCCGAGACCATCGCCTTGATCGCGGGTTCGCCGAAGGAGCCGAGCATGCGCGATCCGAAGCCACCGACGAACCCTTTCACGCCGACGAAGCCGACCTCCTCGATTTCGACCGCATGGCCATCGAGAAGGTGAACATGCGCCTGGCGCAGGATGTTTGCGACGTCGTCCACCGCGCCGGATTCGTAGTCGTGGTTGCCGAGCACCGCCACCACGGGGATCGAGCAGTTGCGCAGGTCCTCGGCGAGCATCTCCGCCTCACGAGGCTTGCCGAGATTGGTGAGATCTCCCGTCAGGACGAGAATCTCGGCTTCCCTCGATATCTCGCCGAAGAGATCGCGATACGAGGTTCGGGGATCTTCCCTGACATGCAAATCCCCCATGGCAGCAACTCTGAGCGTCCCTGCGTTATCCTTCGGCGCGACGTTCTCCAGGCGGTCAGGCATCACGAAAATCTCCCACGCCGCCGACGCCGGCGAAGCCCCATTCCTTGACATCGATCTCGTAGTCGGTTTGCGACAGCAGCCGCCCGCGGCAGATCTTCATCCTGGGGGACGGCAATTGCCGTTGCTTGGCGAGGCGGTCGAGCAGTTCATCGAGGAGCCATGCCGGGATGTGATCGCGCTCGCTTGGGTAAATCCATCTGAAGTTGATGAGCTGCATCAGCAGGACCTCCCAATGAACCTCCAGATAGGAAAGCAGCCGGTGCCAATCTATCTGGTCGTGTGCCTTGAGGATCGTGTGGGCGATATCGGCGCCGTCGTGCCGGCCCCTGTCTTGAATGAAGCATTTGGACCAGATGAGTTCGGTCGGCCCGATGATCCGCACACGGCTGCCCAGCAACTCGGTCTGTCTGGCGTGCTCCAGCCATCGATCGCCAACAGGCATCATGCCGTTGGCCGATCCGAAGATGACGTCGAAGAAATGCCTGCCCTTGAACACCTTGCCAAGCCACCGGTCGTCCACGATTTCGACGGCGTAGCCAAGCTCCTTGAAATGGGCGAGGATCCGCGCGTAATCACCGGCCTTGCAAAAGATATCGAGATCCTTGGTCTGGCGAGTGACGCCGGTATAGGCGCTTACCGCATAGGTTCCAGCGACCAGAAAGGGAATGTCCGTGGCGGTGAGCTCGCGGACGGCTTCCATGTAGAACACCTCCGCCCCGGCGTGCTTAAGCGTCGGCGCCGCCTTTGCATTGATCAACGGGAGCGAAACCAGGACGTCTTCGCGTGATCGATCGGTGGTCATCAATGATGGCTCCTAGCCGCCAACCGACAAGTCGGCCGCTGGGACAACAACGTCGACCCCTCCATGGTTCCGCCTTGCGGGCGGGGTCGGTTTCGTCATGGAGCGATCCGTTCCGAGCGGCGGAGATTCCGCAGGCAACATGGCTTCAAACGAGATCGAACCCAGCCCGATATCCTCGAGATGGGTTCGATGGTGCTTAAACGCCGCAAAGCGCCCCAGCATAGCGCGGCAAGATCGATTTCCGCGACCTCGTCGCTGCGTGCCAGTCAGAGGAACGTGAGCCGCTTTCAGGGTCGATTGATTGCACGTCCGCCGTCGCGATCGATCTCGCCCGGCACGTATTCGCCTGCATTGGCATCGAAGCCGGTCCAGCCGTCGGCCTCGTACGATCTGCGGCGTTCGGCCAGGTCCACCGATCGGGATTGCCCCAAAATCTGCTCGGCATTCGGCACGAGTTCGTCCTCCACCTTGGCCGTCACCAAGGTACCGCCGCGGCGTACACCTTCCGCATAGACGTGCGCATCGCGCTCGGGCACGCCCGATTCCGTCAGAGCGCCAATGATGCCGCCGGCCGCTCCACCGGCCACGGCACCGGCAACCGCACCGGCGGCGGTGGCGGCGAGCCATCCGGCCGCGACCACCGGGCCAACACCCGGGATGGCCATGACGCCAAGTCCCGTGAGCAACCCCCCGGCGCCGCCGATCACGGCTCCGATTCCGGCACCGCTGCCAGCGTCTTCAGCGGCCTCGGAACGATTTGCGTCGTACCAGTCATCCGAGTTGTTGGCGACGATGCTGATGTTGGAATGCGGGACTCCCGTCGCCTCAAGCTCGCCGACCGCATCGGCCGCGTCGTCATAATTGTCGAACAGTCCAGTTACGGTTTTCATGTGATTTCTCCTGATCCACGCTCACTTGCTTGCGGCAACCACGTTGCCCTGGTAGTCGACGCCAACGTTGAGGTTTTCGCCTCCCTTGGCCGCCTGACCGCGCCAGATGCCCTGATCGTCCTTGGTCAGCTTCGACACGTTCGAATATCCGGCGTTCTCGATACGGCTCTTGGCCTGGGCTTCGGTGAAGCTGTTTGCACCAGGAACGAGGGCGGCGGCGTTGGGAGTATTGTCGGTCTTCACCGCCGGCGTTGTCGCTCCCGTAACGGAATCTTGCCCGGCGGCGATCTTTTCGATCGCCTGCTGGTGCATCTTCAGCGTGCCGACCGTTTGCTGGGCAAAAGTCTTGAGCGCGGCGTTGTCACCCCCGCTGGCATAATCCTCGAACAGCTTGACGGCTTCGTCATGCGCCTTGCGCTGCGCGTCGACATAGGCCGGATCAATCGGCCCCTGCGCGTTCTTGAGCTTATCCAGATCGCCCTGATGCTGAGCGTCGAGCGCTGAGGGCACCTTCAGTTTTTGTTCGCCGGCGACCGCTTGCAGCTTGGTGTTGGCGGCGCCGTGGTCCCGGATCATCATCTGGGCAAAATCCTTGATGCGCTGGTCCTGGGCCTTGCCCAAGGCAATCTGACTCGAGTCCACTTCGAACTTGCCGCCGACGGCAGCCTTGTCGACAAAATCCTGGGCGCTGTCGGCCGCGAAGGCAGGCATTGCGAGAACCGTGGAAGCAACCGCGAGGGATGCGAGAAGGTGTCGTGTTTTCATCGGCTTTGTCCTTGTCGGTGAGCGAATTTGCGCTGCGTCCTAACAAGCCAAGATGCGCTTTGTTCCGCTCTCCAGGCCCCATGCCGCTAGACCCGGCAGCGCCAGAAAACCATGGGTGGAGACGAGCGGCTCAGGCGTCGTTATTCCAAATTCCAAACGCCAGGTGCACTGGAACAAATCGACTGTCGCGGCGTTAGAGGCCGTCCGCGGAAGGCTCCGTGGAGCAACAGGCGAAGGTCTTGGAGGGGCGGGTGCGTACAGGCCATTTCAGAAAACCGATCGTTATTCAACCTGGCCGCATAGACCGCGACAGGGTTGTGGTCTCTGTGTCCGATGCCGCCGAAGTGCTGCTGCGGGACTGGCCAAAGCCGACGTCGGAAAGGCGTCTTGCCGCGATCAGGGCCTGCCTTGCGGTGATGCGTGGCGAAAAGCCTCCAAGGGTTGCACGACAGGCGTTCATTGTTGCGGCCAAGGACGCCAGGATTCTGCTCGGCGATCAAATCTAGTCGTTGGCGCTATGCGCACCACCGCTGCGGATTTGGCAGAGCCTGGTTCGAACGAGAGAGGTCAGTGCCAAGATGTCAATTCCTACACCGGCCTCTGCCAGAGGCGAGATCCAGGGGGGAGAGACGCAGGACAAAACGCCGGGCTTCGATCCTGCCGTTGCTCCGATGGAGACCGATGCCGAGGCGGCGGACACACAAAATCCGATCCCTACGGAGCCGCCACGTTCCCGCCGGCCGAAATTCGAAAATGACGCCAGCTTCGCCAATGCGATGCGGCCGGTCGAAGGCGAGCCGGAACTACGACCTCGCAGCAACTGGCCGCTGTTGGTCGTTGCAGCCGTCGTTTTGGTAGCGGCCGCGGTTTTTCTGGCGGCGAGCATGCTTCGGTGAAACGTCTGCGAGAAAGCGCGGCGACGGCCTATTCGCGAAGATCGGGTGCGCTCTTCATGCCGGAAAGTTCGGTTATCGGACACAGCAGCCGCGGCCGCGCCGGGTTAGAAATGTCGAGCTTGTCCCAAGGGATGCGGTATAGGCCATCGCGGCGGCGCAGCCGAAAGAGATCGAGCACGGCCACGCCTATGGCCGAGGTCGAAAGACGCTCGAAAGCGGCGTAGACGCCGACATGGAATTCGGTAACGACAAAATCGTCGCCATCCGGTTCGGCGCGGATTTCCTCGATGTAGCCGATGCTCTTGCCCCGCTGCGAAAGCACGCGTCGCCCAGCCAGATGTTCAAGATTGACGATGGTCATCATCAAGCTCCCGGAATGCGTCCGATGACATGATCGCGCAACCAGTCCTGCCAGGCGAAGATCGTCGTGCGACGCACATCGATATCGAACTCGATGTCGACGCCGATATCCTTCACCTTGTGCCAGGCGATCCGATGCGGCTCGCCGTGGCGCTTGCCACCCAGCTTTGCCGCGAGTTGCGCCATCCATCGCCCCGGCCACGTGCCAAGGCGACGCGCCAAAGTGATGGAGCCGAGTTCGATCGCGACGATCCTTGGGGGCTTGCCCTGCCGCAATTCGGCCACCAGCCCATCGACCTTGCCGATTTTGACCTGGCGGCGGTCGACCACCTGCTTGTCCAGGAGATCACGCAGCAACTCCATCATGTGCCTCCGAATATCTGCAGCGGGATCGTCACCACGGCCAGCACAAAGCCGAGCGCGATGATGAAGATGACCGCGGCATTCGAGAGAATGCCGTTGCGATGCTCGCCGACATAGCGTTCGTCGTTCAGCAGAAACAGGAATGGAACCACCGTCAACGGCAGGCTGGCCGCCGTCAGCGCCATGGAAAATATGGTGAGCCTCAACGGATCGACACCAAGCATGATCGGGATGGCCGCAAGCAACAACGATATCGTATACACGGCGCTGAAGCCTGGATTGTCGCGCGGCTTGCGGTCCTCGCCCCAGGTCCAGCCGAAACCTTGCGCCACGAGGTAAGCCTGTTGCAGCGCGACTTCGAGTGCAGCGCCGAAGCAGGCAATGGCGAGAGAGGCTACGAACAGGATGAAACCCCAGAAGCCGAATACCGGGATCAGCATCAATGGCATTTGGTGATAGTCGTCGACCTGGTTGATGCCGTGCGTGGCCAGCACGAGAGCGGCCACAATCAACACGCCGATCGAAATAGTGCCGCCGAAGGTCATCCCCAGTCCCGCTATGGCCCGGTTGGCGCCGAGGTAGCTCTTGTCCCACTGGTCCTCGATAGCTCCCGAGGAATAGAACATGAACAGGTAGGGCGATATCGAGGCGCCGAGAATGCTGACCGCCATGAACCAGTAATTGGCGGTGTCGTGGGTTGGCAGCGAAGGCACTGCGCCAGCCGCGACCGCCGTCCAATCGGGTTTCAGCATCACGGCCGCGACGACGAAACACAACGTCACCAGGCCCAGCATCGACACGCCTTTCTCGATGAAACCGAACGTGCCTTTCCAGAGCAGCAGCCATGCCAGAAAAGCCACCGGCAGAGCCCACCACTGGAAGCCTATGCCCGTGGCAAGTTCGAGTGCGATGGCAACGCCGCCGATCTCGGCGGAGAGCACCATGAGACTGAGCAGCAAGGTGGCAAGCAACGGCCACACAAAGACGTTGAAACCAAATCTCTCGCGGATGCCGTCGCAGATCGTGTGATGGCTCACCGCGGCGAACCGGCCGGCCATTTCCACCAGAAAGATGATGCAGATGGTGCCGAGGACCACGGCCCAGATCAACTGGAAGCCGAAGGTTGCGCCCGCTTGGGCCGCCGTTGCCATCGATCCGACTTCAAGGAAGCCGCCAACGCTGGTAACCACGCCAAGCGATATCTCCACGAGCTTCTTCATGGCTTCGGCGCGAAATATCTGGCATAGGCGGTGGCCAGCGTGCGCGAGCCCCGTCGAAGATCCTGCTTTGCGTTTTGGACCTCCGCTCGATTGTCCGCCTGCAATCCCGCTTCGGCGCGAGCCACCGCGGCTGACAGATCCTTGATCGCTGCCGCCAAAGCAGATTGCTCGGCGGGTTCAGCCGTTCCGGCCGATCGGATTTGTGCCTCGGCGTCGGCCAGAGTCTTGCCGGTCGACCGCAGCGTGCCGGCTGTGTATGCGAACGGCGCCGCCCCATCCATCCAGGCATCGAGCATTACCGATACGGTCTGTGCCGCGGAGGCCGCCGTTTTTGATTGCTGCTCGATCTGGTCGGAGGACGAGCATCCCGCCAAGACGCCCGTGAGCAACAGCACGCGCATACAACTCAGCCTCGGATAAGGGCCACTAAAGGTCAAAGCCGGCGTTTGGTGCGCCACGAGAATGGTCTCCCGAGCCGATGGAAGTCACGGTCGGCGTGAATTGATCTAGAGCGCCCGGTGTGCCCGTCAATCAAACGCCACCGCTCGGACAGGCGCCGACCGCGAGACATAAGGACCAACGACAGAGGCCCGCCGGCCACGAGACCCAATTCAAGCGGAACAAAGCATCGATTGTGGGATTGGAACACGGGAAGGTGGCGACCCGTCCTGATCATCGACGTGATGGACTGCTGGCACAGAGGATTCCGCAATGCCTCGTCTCATAGTCTGGATAGCCATCGTGGCGGTCGTCATCATCGCGGCTTGGTTGTGGCTCGGCAGCCATAGAACGAGCAACGATAGCGGCAGCCAGCCCGCGCCCCACGCGATCGACCAGAACGGCTAATTCACTCCTGCTCTGTTGGATCTGCAGGGTTCTCGATCCTGTATTCGTGGACCAGGCCGAGAACCTGATTTCTCACTGTCTCGCGCGCTTCGGGCTGAATGAAAAGCATCAGCCGGTCGACGGTTTCAACGACCGGCCGCGGCAGGTCCGCTACCGCGTCGGTGAGCTCACTGCCATGTTCATACATGTTGTCCGTCAGCTTCTTGTCCAGATCGGAAAGGATACCCATCACCAAGCTCCATAGCTTTGCTCTCCATGCC
Source organism: Mesorhizobium sp. B2-3-14 (assembly GCF_006442175.1). NCBI lineage: Bacteria > Pseudomonadati > Pseudomonadota > Alphaproteobacteria > Hyphomicrobiales > Phyllobacteriaceae > Mesorhizobium > Mesorhizobium sp. B2-3-14. The sequence continues at coordinate 387,597 of NZ_VFVP01000005.1, forward strand.
GATAATGGTCAGTCCCGCGGAGATGTTCCGAGAAGCACGCAAGCTATGCGAAGCGCGATGGCAGAGCCAGACCGGGAAAACCAGCAACCAACCAGACCAGGAGCAGAAGGAACATCAGAAACAGTACGGTGGGATGACAGACAACGCGTTGAGCTGAAATGATATGAAAGACGGCGCCGTCGGTGCCCAAGTTGCGGCTGTTGGCTAGCCGTGAATCACTGCTGCCCCGGCATCTCGGTATTCTCCTTGGGATCTTTCTTGACCCCTGCAGCCGGTGAGGTGTCCGCCGGAGCGTTGCCGCCCTGGTTCTGCTCAGGCGCTCGTTTCAGGGGCGAGGTGCGCCACCCCACATCGACGTAGAGAAAGCCGATCAGGAAACTGACGATGATGACAGCGGCTATCACCAGCGAGAGTAGTGCGTTGCGTCGTTCCATCCTGCGGCTCCCTTCGCCTGCCGAACAGCCACTGACGAAAATAGTTCCACAGCCAGGTGGCACCGAGGCCGGGCGCCGGCCGTCACCGCAGCAGCGAAGCAACGCAACGGGATCGAGCTCGGCCGGGTCGCGCCAGCGACGTGCGCTTCGCATGCTCCGGAACTTCAAGAAAGGGCGAAGTTTGGTGTTCGTATTCGAAGGGCGTGATGAAACTGCCGTTGCCGATCATGTCGAAACCAGACGCGGCGTCGCTTTGGATCTCATACGCGACTCACGACTCTCGCCGGTGTCACTACCCGGACAAGCAACGGCACCAACCCTAACTTCCAGATGGCTTCGGTAACGCCGGCTGCGCCGGCTGCGTGCCTTGCTGGTCCCCGCCGGTACTGGACTGCGGTGTCGGATTGGTATCCGTTGTTGGATTCTTGTCGACCGGCTGGCTGTTCATCGTATCCGTCTTGGATTTAACGGGGTCGGCATTGTTGTTGCACGCCGCCAAGGCGAGCAACGCCGATGCCGACCAAATCAACCATATCGCTTTCATACTGACTTTTCCTGGATGAGTTCGGGTGAAGCAGCCTGCAAGGGACCTATTCGATCGAACCGGATGGAAAGCCCTTGTTTGACGGCACTTTTAGCCAGCAAATGATCCAGCTCACTATCGTCGATAGGGCTGCGAACCAGCTGACGAATGGCCTTGCACGCCAATTCGGTCGAGACGAAATCATATCTCCTGCTTCTGGCGGATACATATTGTTCGACCAGCATCTTCACGCGCCTGAGCGCGATTTCATCGGCATATTGCATTTTCGTTTCTCCTGCGCGCCGAACTGCCGAGTGTGTGGGTTGTTCCCAGCTGAACTCGAAACACGACCGCCAAGCTCATGAGAAAGCCCGCGCCTCCCGGCCGGGGAACGCGCGGGCTGATCAGGCTGAGGGGAACCCGATCGCGCGGCGCCAAACAAGGGGAGCGACGACGCCGCACGACACCGAACCTGGATCGGCCTCAGTTGTTCCACTTCGCGTCTCGGATGTTCGCGTCTGAACGCGCCCAGGGATTCGACTGGCATGGCCCTCCGGCAGCCCGGCATTCGATCCGGTCCACGCGGAACAATCAGGGACCCCGCTGGTTCGGTCGGAACGAACTTCGGAGGACATGATGACCAATGCAAAGCTGGCCGTGGTGACGGGCGCATCGAGCGGCATCGGGAGGGAACTTGCCAAACTATGCGCCAAGGACGGCTATAACCTGGTCATAGCCGCCGACGAGCCCGCGGTCCAACAGGCGGCCGAGGCTCTGGCTTCGCATGATGTGACCGTTGAAGCCGTCGAGGCAGATCTGGCATCCGTCGAAGGCGTCGATCAACTCATTGCGCGGGTCGGCGATCGCGACATCGACCTTCTGTTCCTGAACGCCGGACGCGGCCTCGGCGACGGCTTTCTCGACCAGGACTGGCAGAAGGTTCGCCGGGTCATCGACACCAACATCACCGGCACGGTCTACCTTGCGCATGAGCTCGGCGCCAGGATGGCACGCCGCGGCCGTGGCCGAATTCTGTTCACCGGATCGATTGCCGGCTTCATGCCCGGCACTTTCCAGGCCGTCTACAACGGCACCAAGGCGTTCATCGATTCCTTCTCGATCGCGCTGCGCCATGAGATGCGGGACACCGGCGTCACAGTCACGGTGCTGATGCCCGGGGCGACGCAAACGCGGTTCTTCGAACGCGCCGAAATGATGGATACCAAGGTCGGCACCGACGAGAAGGACAATCCGGCAGATGTCGCCAGAACCGGTTATGAGGCGATGATGGCGGGAGAGGAACAAGTGATCAGCGGCTGGAAGAACAAGCTGCAGGTCGCCGCCGCGCATATCACTCCGGCAGGTACGCTGGCCGAACAGCACCGCAAAATGGCCGAGCCGGGTTCAGCGTCCAGGGACTGATCTCTTCCCGTCTGCGAACGCAGATCCTTTGCGTATCGCAAGGTAATCGTCGGTGGCGCCCACTTCGGCTGAATGAAAGCTGCATTTGCCGATACCTCAAAATAATCAACGCAGGAGCAACAGGATGAAAGCCCTCACATGGCACGGCAAAGGCGATATACGCTGCGATCAGGTGCAGGATCCGGCCATCGAGGATGACCGTGACGTCATCATCAAGGTCACCTGCTGCGCCATTTGCGGCTCGGACCTGCATCTGATGGACGGCTACATGCCGACCATGGAATCGGGCGACGTGCTTGGACACGAGACCATGGGAGAGGTCGTGGAGGTCGGCCGCGGTCATTCCAAGTTCAAGAAGGGCGACCGCATCGTGGTGCCGTTCAACATTTCATGCGGCGAATGCTGGTTTTGCCAGAAGGGGCTGTTCTCGCTTTGCGACCGGTCCAATCCCAATGCCAAGCAAGCGGCCGAGGTGATGGGACAATCGCCGGCCGGCCTGTTCGGCTATTCGCATCTGGTTGGCGGCTATTGGGGCGGCCAGGCCGAATATCTGCGCGTACCATTCGCCGATGTCGGCCCGATCAAGGTGCCGGAAGGCATGGATGACGAGCAGGTGCTGTTTCTTTCCGACATCTTTCCGACCGGCTACATGGCAGCGGAAAACGCCGGCATCGAGCCCGGCGACACGGTCGCGATCTGGGGCTGCGGTCCGGTCGGCCAGTTCGCCATCCAGAGCGCATGGATGCTCGGCGCCGGTCGCGTCATCGCGATCGACAAGGTTCCGGAACGACTGGCCATGGCTCGCGAACATGGCAAGGCCGAGACACTCGATTTCAGCAATTCAAATATCTACGACGCCCTGATGGCGATGACCGATGGCCGAGGGCCGGATCGCTGCATCGATTGCGTGGGTACCGAAGCCGATGCCGGCGCCAGTGCAGACTCCATGCTCGACAAGGTCAAGGCGGCTGCCTTCCTCGGCACCGACAGGCCACATGTGCTGCGCGAAGCAATCTACTGTTGCCGCAAGGGCGGCACCATTTCGATCCCCGGCGTGTATATCGGCCTCGTCGATCATATCCCCTTTGGCGCCGCGATGAACAAGGGCCTGACGTTCCGTATGGGGCAGACCCACACGCAGCGGTATCTCGAACCGCTTTTGGCCAAGGTCCAGACCGGCGAGATCGACCCGTCCTTCGTGATCACGCACAGGGCCGGCCTTGAAGCCGGGCCCGATCTCTACAAGACGTTTCGCGACAAGCAGGACGGCTGCATCAAGGTGGTCATGCGGCCGCATGGGTGAGCCGTTCATCGGCACGAGAACCGTTTCGTCTTCGCTCGTGCCTTCCCCTTCATGGCGCCGTCGCGGTCGCGGAACTTTCAATCGTGCCGATGATTGAAATCGTTTCGTGCAAGGAAAGGAACCATCATGGCCAAGGAAGATTCTGCCTCGAAACCCGCCGTCCGGTCACCCAACGCCGAGGGCCTGCCGCACCCAAGGAGGGATGCCAGCGACACGGATGCCGGTGCAAAACCGCTGACGCCAAAGACCGCGGGCGCGTCGCGCCCGTCAAGCGTTCCATTGGACAATCCGGTCGCCAACCGAAATGCCGGTCGGCCACGCCAGGCGAGCACCACGCCCCGGCCCACCGACAAGCCGCTGGATTGATCGCGACAGGCTAGCTCTTTGGATCACGGTTTCTTGGCGCGAAGCGATGCCAGGTCGGCCACGGCAGTGAGGATGGCCGCTTCGCTTGCGGGTTTTGCCACGAATTTGCAGTTTCGGAACCGGGCGGGAAGATCGCCCCGCCCATATCCCGTTACGAACGCGAAAGGAGTGCCGCGAGTCAGCAATATCTCCGCGATCGGCAGGCTCGTTTCGGCGTTCAGTTGAACGTCCAGCAACGCCATGTCGACCTTATCGGCCTCGACCAGCCGAAGTGCTGCGGCAACGGACGAAACAGGCCCGACCACGGGATAGCCCGCCGCACGCAGATCAGACGCGACGTCCTCCGCGATCAGCCACTCGTCCTCAACCACCAGAACGCGCGGTCTGTCGCTCACGGCGCGTCCTTGTGGTTTGCCGAAAAAGCGATCTGGACCTCAAGACCTTCCTTGTGGAAGGAGGTGTCGACCTGGCCCCCGAGCCTGTAGCCGATTTCCCCCTTCAACAGGTTCAGGCCAAAGCCGTTGTTCAACGGCTCCTTGACCGGAGGGCCGTCCTTTTCGCGCCAGCCAAGCGTGAAATTATCGCCGTCCATCGCCCATCTGACACCAATCCTGCCTCGAGGCTTGGACAGGGCGCCATACTTGGCCGCGTTGGTTGCCAGTTCATGGATGGCCATACTGAGGGAAAGCCCCTGTTGCGGGCCGAGTCTAACGTCGTCGCCATCGAGTTCGATCCGTTCGATGCCGAACGGCTCGAGTTCCTGGTGGAGCAGTTCCTTGACCGAAGCTTCTTTCCACCTCTCGCGGGTCAGCAGTCCGTAGGCCCGGGACATGGCATGCAACCGGCCGATCAAGGCCTCCGCGAACTCTTCTTTCGTATCCGAACTGTCCCGCGTCCGGTTGGCGATGCTGGCGATCACCGCCAGCATGTTCTTGACGCGATGGTTGAGCTCCGAGATGAGCACCTGCTGATGCTCTTCCGCCCGCGCCAGGGTGGTGACGTCGACCAGTGTCACCACGACGCCCTGTATCCTGTTGCCCTTGTCCCGATAGGGATTGATGCGGACCATGTGAAACAGGCCCCTGGAATCGCGCGCAAGATGGTGGTTCAGGGTCTCGCCTGTCTCGAACACCTTGTCGATGTGCTGCTTCAACTCGGGATAATCGAGTTGGCTCGACAGATCCGTCAGCGGTCGGCCGACGTCGGAGGGGCGCAGACTGAAGAAGGATGAGGCCGCCGGCGTGAAGGTCCGCACCACAAGACTGCGGTCGAGAAAAATGGTCGCGATGTCGGTGCTTTCGAACAGATTGCGCAGATCGCTGTTGGCGTGATCGAGCTCTTCTATCTTGCTGGTCAACTCCGCGTTGATCGTGTTGAGCTCTTCGTTGAGCGACTGCATCTCTTCCTTGGACGCTTCAAGTTCCTCGTTGGTGGATTGCGCCTCTTCGTTGACGGAGACGAGTTCCTCGTTCGACGATTTCACCTCTTCGAGGGCCGTCTCGTATTCCTCTATGGTGGATTGAAGGCGCTCTCTTGTGTCGCGCAGTTCCCGCTCAAGATCGGCGGTGCTGTCGCTGTCACGGCCGCCCCCGTCCTCATCGGATCGGGCCTGGGTCGGGCCCGACGGCTCGAAGAGGACAAGGTAAAGCGGCTCACCATTGCCCCTCTCGGCCAGGGGTTCGATGGTCAGCCTGATCGGTTGGACGCGTTCGTCGTCTTCCTCGACGGCGAGATTGTCCCGCACAACAGTGCGGCGTGTCGTCGTCGCCTCCCTCAATGCGGCGCGCAGGTCCAGGCGAAGCCCGCGGCGCGCCATCGTCAGCAACTGCCGGCTGGGGATGCCTTGCGGCGCTTCGAGGTATCTTCCGGTCCTCGCCGAATAGTAGACGACGTCGCCTTCGGCGTTGACGAGGACATGCGGCGGCGCGAACCGCTCCAGCACCTGCGCCTCGACAGCCTGGCGCAGCGGATAGCCGACCGTGCCCTTCTTTAAGCCGGCGGTTTCGGCGGGAAAGACGCCGGAATGGACATCCCCGATCAGCGCCGGCAGCCTGATATGTGGCGAGGCATGCTCCCGTGCTTGGAAGAGGCGATGTTTCTTGTCGACGGTGGCGAACAGATTTTCGTGCTGCCCGACGCTTTCGGACGTGCCGAGGAAAAGATAGCCACCCGGCTTCAGCGAATAGTGGAAGACAGGAAGAACGCGGCTTTGAATGGCTGGGCCGAAATAGATCAGCAGATTGCGGCACGAAACCAGATCCATGCGCGAGAAGGGCGGATCGCGGATGACGCTGTGCGGCGAGAAGATGCACAGTTCCCGGATCTCGTTGCTGATGACGTAGCTTTCGCCATCGCCGTTGAAAAACCGCTGTTTGCGCTCCGGGGAAAGACCCTGCATCAAGGCCTCGGGATAGCGTGCGGCGCGCGCCACGGCCAGGGCCGGCTCGTCTATGTCGGTGGCGAATATCTGGACGCGCGGAACGGCTGAAAGCGTTTCCATGTGTTCACGCAGCAGGATGCCGATGGAGAACACCTCCTCGCCGGTGGCGCAGCCGGGAACCCAGACCCTGACCGTATCGGTCGCGGTCTTGCCCTCGAACAGCCGCGGGATGATCTTTTGCTCCAGCAATTCGAAAGCATCGGGATCGCGGAAGAAGTTGGTGACATTGATCAGCAGATCGCGAAACAGGTTCATCACCTCGCGAGGGTCCTTCTTCAGCCAGTCGATATAGCCATTGATGGACTGTATCTGGGCGATCTGCATGCGCCGCTTGATGCGGCGCAGGAATGTCTTGGTTTTATAGCCTGAAAAGTCGTGGCCGGAGTGGCTGCGCAAAATGCCGTATATCTGTTCGCGGACCTTATCTATGTCGGCCGCATGGTCGTCCTCTTCGTTCTTCAGCCCGTCCAGCGTGTCGAAGCCCCTGGCGTAAGCCTCGAGCTTCGCCCCAATCTCCTCGGCGGGCACGGCAACATCGATGAGCCCGCTGGCAATGGCGCTCTGCGGCATGTCGGGGTTGCGCGGACCGTAGCCGTCCGGCGCTTGCGCGACGGTGAGCCCGCCCCGCTCCTTGATCGCCTTCACGCCCAGGGTGCCATCGGAATCACCGCCCGACAGAATCACGCCGACCGAGTATTCGCCCTGGTCGTCGGCCAGTGCGCTGAAGAAGATATCGACAGGTTTGCGCTCCTGGGTAAGCCCATTGGGGCGCCGCAGGTGCAGCACGCCATTCTCGATGACCAGAGTGACGTTTTCCGGCATCACATAGACGTGGTCGGGTTCGACGGCCACGCCGTCCTCGACTACCACGACAGGCATGGCGGTGTAGCGGTCGATGACCTCGTGCAGCAGGCTGTTGCGCTTGGGACTGAGGTGCGTGATGATCACGAACGCCATGCCGGGCCGGTCGGTGATGCCCTTGAAAAGCCCTTCCATTGCGGGAATGCCACCAGCGGACGCACCGATGCCGACGATGGGGAACTTGATTGATCGGGCTGTCACGGCTTGTCCCCCTTTCGCCCGACCGACATGAAGCCTCTCAACGTCGGATCGGACAGGACACAACCATATAGCGCGCAGGGAGGATGGAACAAGTCAGCAAGGATGACGTTGAACCCGATATCCATGGTGGTTCAATGACAAAACGCTCTGCTGGCCTGAAACTCCTGGCGCCAATGGTGCCGGGGGCGCCTGAATTAATCGAAGGTCTCGATGGGCCCATCCCGGATCGCATGCTGGTGCTTGCGAAACGGTTGCAAGCGGCGCTGGATGACAGGAAAGTGGAAGTGCCTTCTTTGCATCCTAAACTCCGTTCGAAGAAAGGATGACGACGTGCGCGATCTGCGGGGGTTGCATCTTCTGATTGTCGAAGACGAATGGTCGATGGCTGGAGATCTTGCGAGGTTTTTCAGCAACATGGGTGCTATCATTCTCGGGCCCGCCGCTACCGTCGAGCAGGCGTCTGAACATACCGATCAAGCCGAAGCTGCAATCCTGGACGTCAATCTCAACGGCCGACGTGTGTTTCCGATCGCCGACAAGTTGATGCGCCGCGGTATCCCCTTCGTATTCTTCAGCGGCGACAACGACATCGCCATCCCCGAGCATCTCCGTTACGCCAGCAATTTGCGGAAATCCTCGGGCAGCAAGGCTGTGTTCAATGCCCTTTTTCCGCCGCAGGCGTCCGAACAAGCGGACATCTCCGTGCCCTCCCCGCCAGACGACGTTTTCACCCTTTTGCCCAAACTGCGCCTCGCGGCGCGTCTTCTGCTGGGAGACGTCAACGCATCGGACCGGCTGGTCGAGAGGACACTCGAGCAAGCGATCCGGGACGTCGACCACCGGCAGCTTGGCCAGTCCACCGAAAACTGGCTCAACGACGTCATGCGAGAAGTGGCCAAAGCCCGCGGCGCAAAGCTGATGCATTGAATTCTCCTGGGCCGAGGCCAAGGCGCTTCCCTTGGGGGCTGCTGGATCACCTTTCTGGATCAGCGCCCGAGGCAATAGGGCAGTCGATTGTTCCAGCGACTTTCGAGATTTTCTGGGGCCCGCTGCATCGGCCGCCAGGCCTTCTTAACCTTTGCGATCGCGCTCGACGAATTTGTTGAAACGGCTGGATTTTCCGTCGCTGGTCTTGGCCTGATAAAGGAAGGCCAGATCGTTCTCGTCGAATATCCGGAAGAACTCGTCCCAATCGATGGGGTCGAATGCTTCCTCGGGCTCGCCAAAGTCGATCCGCAGGATGCCGCCCTCGCCCTTGGTGCGGACCACCGCCGGCCGGCCCTGCCGCTCCTCGGCCCATTTGCGAATTTCGTCGTGATTGGTGGTCGTCTGGGACTGCGACATTGAAATCTCCCTTGATCATCGGCTTCGCCTTTCGGCGTCACGGCGGCTGTCGAGCGCCCTAACAGCATACCGGCGGCAATGTTCCCGCATCGCGGGCCGATGGTGTTGCGCTTGCTTTCAGGCGAAGCCCGCGAAGGGAACTTTGTTGAAGCACAGGGAACAAACCTTTTGCCGAAAAGTTCGGGGCGCCGAGGTCACTTGTCCGAGGAGTCGTCGTGAAACGCATATTGGTTACAGGAGGCTGCGGCTTCATCGGCCGCCACGTCACACAAGAACTCATCGCTCAGGATTATTCAGTTCGCATTCTCGACGCCCTGCTGGAGCAGGTGCATGCGGGTGAAGCGGTCGCGCTTCCCGCAGGTGCCGAACTGATCAAGGGCGACATTCGCGACCGCGAAGCCGTTGCCGAGGCGCTGGAAGGCGTCGACGCCGTCATTCATCTGGCGTCGGAAGTCGGCGTCGGACAATCAATGTACGAGATCGCGCGCTATGTCGGCACCAACGATCTCGGCACGGCGACATTGCTTGAAGCGCTGATCAAGCATCCGGTCGAACGGATCGTCGTCGCCTCCTCGATGAGCGTCTATGGCGAGGGCCTCTATGCCACGCCCGACGGCCGGCGCATCGACAATGCAAGGCGCAAGTCAAGCGACATCAAAAGCGGACAGTGGAATCCGCTGTCGCCGGAAGGCGAACCCCTTTCGCCGCTGCCGACGGATGAAGAAAAGCCGGTCGACCTCGCCTCGATCTACGCGCTGACGAAATACGCCCAGGAACGCGCCGTGCTGATCTTTGGCGAAGCGTACAACATCGATGCGGTCGCGTTGCGCCTGTTCAATGTCTTCGGTGCCGGCCAGGCGCTATCAAATCCCTATACCGGCGTGCTGGCCAATTTCGCTTCACGTCTCGCCAATGGCCAACGGCCGATGATCTTCGAGGATGGCGAACAGAAGCGCGATTTCGTTCATGTGCATGACGTCGCCCGCGCCTTTCGCCTTGCGCTGCAGCAACGTCAGGCAAAGGGCCACGTCATCAACATCGGCAGCGGCCGCGCCTATGCGATCAGCGAAGTCGCGCGATTGCTGGCCGAAGCCATGGGAACCCCGAACCGTTCGCCCGAGCTGCTCGGCAAGGCGCGCTCCGGCGACATTCGCAACTGCTTCGCCGATATCTCCAAGGCTCGTGAGCTGCTCGGTTTCGAACCCGCCCTGCAATTGGAGAACTCTCTCGGGGATTTCGTTTCCTGGGTGCGCAACACGGCCGCCGTCGATCGCGGCGCCGAAATGAAGCGCGAACTCGAAGAGCGCGGGTTGGTGTCATGAGCCCGGGCGCACGCAACCGACGCGAAGCGCCGGTCGCCATCGTCGGCGGCAGCGGCTTCATAGGATCAAACCTGGCCGACAGCCTGTTGTCGGATGGCGAGCCAGTGCTGGTGGTCGACAATCTCAGCCGTCCCGGCGTCGAACAGAACCTGCAATGGCTTGCCCAGAAACACGGTGGCCGCCTAACGGTCGAGACCATCGATGTGCGGGACGCCAATGCCTTGGCGCCGGCCCTGATGAGATGCAAGGCGATTTTCCATCTCGCCGCGCAGACGGCCGTCACCACGAGCCTGGTCCGGCCGGACGAGGATTTCGACATCAATCTTCGCGGCACGTTCAACGTGCTGGAAGCGGCGCGGCTGAGCGGCGAGCGCATCCCAGTGATTTTCGCCAGTACCAACAAGGTTTACGGCAGCCTCCCCGACGTCGCGGTTCGCGCGGACGACGACCGCTACATACCTTGCGATAGCGCGATCCAGGCCGGCGGGATCGACGAGGCTCGCGGCCTCGATTTCTGCACACCCTATGGCTGCTCCAAGGGCGCGGCGGACCAATATGTGCTCGATTATGCCAAGTCCTACGGCATGCCGACGGCGGTGCTGCGGATGAGCTGCATCTACGGACCGCGCCAGTTTGGAACCGAGGACCAGGGTTGGGTAGCGCACTTCCTGCTCAGCGCCCTGACGGGACGGGAAATCACCATCTATGGCGACGGCAGGCAGGTGCGCGACATCCTGCACGTTTCCGATGCGGTCGCCGCCTACAGGGCCGTGCTGGACCATATCGAGCTCACCAAGGGCCAGGCATTCAATCTTGGCGGCGGACCTGAAAACGCGCTCAGCCTGCGTATGCTGTTGAGCGAGATCGGCGGCCTGACCGGTCGCGAGCTCTCGGTCCGCCATGATGGGGAACGGACCGGCGACCAGCCCTTCTTCGTCGCCGATACCCGCAAGATCGAAACCGCGCTTGGCTGGAAGGCGCAGGTTGCGTGGCGTGAGGGCATTCGCGATCTCGCCGACTGGCTGCAGCGCCACCGGCTCGAGCCCCGCCCCGAAGCCGTGAGGTACGTCGCATGAGAATAGCGCTGGTCAACCCGTCCTGGACATATGACGACAGCATCTATTTCGGCTGCCGCCAACCGCATCTGCCGCTGGAACTCGGCTATTCGAAAGCCCTGCTCGAGGCGGCCGGCCATGAGGTGCTGATGCTGGACGGGCAATTGCAGAAGCTCGACAATTCCGGACTCTGCGAACGCGTGGTTGATTTCGCGCCGGCAATGACGGTCGTCAGCACCGCGCCGACCTATCTGTTCTGGCGCTGCGCACCGCCGGAATTGCGGGTGCCGGCCGATTTCCTCAATCGCCTGGCCGGGCGTGGCGGACGCACGGTCGCGGTCGGGCCACATGGTTCGGCGACACCGGCGCCGACCTTGCGCAAGCTGGGCGTCGACATTGTCGTGCGCGGCGAATGCGAGGAAGTCGTCGCGGAACTTGCACGACGCGACGATTGGAGCGCGGTACCCTCAACCGCCTATCTGCGGGATGCCAAGCTGGTTTCGAACGGCGGCGTCCATTCCAGTTCGTTTGTCGATCACCCGCCGCTGGAATGGCCGTCCGACTGGATTGCCGCCCATTCACACCACCATCACCGGTTCGATGACCAACAGCTTGGATTCGGCGCCGAGGTCGAGGCGTCGCGCGGCTGTCCCTACAATTGCAGCTTCTGCGCCAAGATCGATTTCCGCGATGCCTATCGCCGCCGCAACCACGAAGCGGTGGTGACTGAAATCGATAGGCTGATCGCCCAGGGTGTCGGCTACATCTACTTCATCGACGAAATCTTCCTGCCCCAAAAAGCGTTGCTGGAGGCGTTGGTCGGCCGCGATGTGAAATTCGGCGTCCAGACCCGCATCGATCTGTGGAAACCCGAGCTGCTGGAACTGCTGGGCGCGGCAGGCTGCGTGTCCATCGAAGCCGGCCTCGAAAGCCTGACGGTGGAAGGGCGGGCCATGCTGGCGAAGCGCTGCCGGCTGGGCACCGAGGAGCTTGCCGCGCTGCTGGTCAAGGCCAGACGCCACGTTCCCTTCGTCCAGGCCAATCTGATCGGCGTCGTCGAGGACGATCCTGCCCTTGTCGATCACTGGCGAGCCCACCTGATCGACAATGGCGTGTGGGCCAATGAACCCGTGCCGCTGTATCCATATCCGAGTTCGCCCAGCTATCGCGAGCTTTGGGGCGAACCCGACGACCTCGCCTGGGAGCGCGCTCATGATCATTACCTCGCATCGTTCCAGAAGTTCAGCGACATCCAGGAAAAGCGCCCGCGCCCGCTGGCGGAACTGGAGGCGGCATGTTGCGGACACTGACGCCACGCAAGCGCCGCATCCTGATGACCGTCGACGCCATGGGCGGAGTATGGCGCTATGCGCTTGATCTCGGCCGGGAACTGGTCAATGGCGGCGACAGCGTTGTGTTCGCCGGCCTGGGGCCGCACCCATCCAGGCAACAGGCCGAAGAGGCACGGTCCTTCGCGACGCTCATCTGGCTGAATACGCCACTGGATTGGATGACCCGCAGCGCCGGCGAGCTCGACCGTCTGCCGCTGGAATTGCGTGCGCCGATACGCGACTACGCCATCGACCTTGTCCATCTCAACGGACCGACGCAGGCCGTGGGGTTGGACGCGCCTTGCCCAGTCATAGCCGTCTCGCATTCATGCGTGACGACATGGTTCCATTCCGTCAAGGGACAGGCGTTGGATAGCGCATGGAGCTGGCAGAAAGAGCGCAACAGGCGCGGCTTCGACAGGGCCGACGCAGTCATCGCTCCAAGCCGCAGCCATGCCGAGATGCTCGAGACCTGCTATGGCCCGATCGCACGCCTTCACGTCGTCGGAAATGCCGCACGCCCCGTCCCGACAGCAGAAACCCGCCAGCCGCTCGTCTTCGCCGCCGCCCGCTGGTGGGACGAGGGAAAGAATGTGGTGGTGGTCGACCAGGCCGCCTCGTTGACGCAATGGCCTCTCTTTACAGCCGGTTCGCTTCACGGCCCTAACGGCGAGCGCGCCATCGTCAACCATGCCGTTCCTCTCGGAGCACTGCCGCATGGCGAGGTGCGCTCGCTGATGGCCCGCGCCGGTATTTTCGTGTCTCCGTCGCTCTACGAACCGTTCGGTCTGGCGGCTCTGGAAGCGGCCATGTCGGCAACGCCCCTGGTGCTCTCGGACATCCCGACCTATCGCGAGTTATGGGACGGGGCCGCGATGTTCTTTGACGGGCGCGACCCGCATGATCTCGCTGCCTGCATCAATCGTCTTTCCAGCGATGCGGGGCATAGGCGGGAGCTCGGCCACGCCGCCCTCCGCCGAAGCCGCAGGTTCACTCTGGCGAGACAGGCAGCGGCCATGCGCGATGTCTACGAAAAGGCGGCGCTGGCCGTGGCGGAGCGCTGATCATGCGCTTCTTGTTCTACACCCACTCGCTCGTCTCCGACTGGAACCACGGCAATGCCCATTTCCTTCGCGGCGTCATGCGCGAACTGGTGGCGCGCCGGCATCAGGCCATCGCTCTGGAGCCGGCGGACGGCTGGAGCCGATCGAACCTACTGGCCGAGAGGGGATCCTTCGCGATCGAACGTTTTCGCAACGATTTCCCCGAATTGATGCCGGTGACCTACGATGCCGGGTTCGACCATGAAGCCTGGATCGCCGAGGCCGACGTGGTGATCGTCCACGAATGGACCGACCCGGAGCTTGTCGCTCGCATCGGCCGTGCCCGGGCCGATGGCGGCAAATTCACCTTGCTGTTTCACGACACCCATCACCGCGCCGTGTCGGCCACCGAGGCAATCTCGGCGCTCCGCCTGGAACATTATGATGGCGTTCTCGCCTTTGGCGAAGCGCTGCGCGAGAGCTATCTGCGCGCCGGGTGGGGCAAGCGTGTCTTCACCTGGCATGAAGCGGCGGACGATCGGCTGTTCAAACCGCACCCGGAAATCCACGCGACGTCCGACCTGGTCTGGATCGGAAACTGGGGCGACGACGAGCGGACGGCCGAAATCCAGGAGTTCCTGATCGAACCCGTGCGCGATCTCAGTCTTCAGGCCACTGTTCACGGTGTCCGCTATCCCCAGCCGGCACTTGCTGAACTGGCCGCCGCGGGTCTGCGCTACGAAGGGTGGATCGCCAATGCCGACGTGCCGAAGGCGTTCGCCGCGCATCGTGTCACCGTGCACATCCCGCGGCGTCCTTATCGTGAAGGCTTGCCCGGAATTCCGACGATCCGCATGTTCGAGGCACTTGCCTGCGGCATCCCGCTGATTTCAGCGCCTTGGTCCGACGTCGAGCAGCTTTTCAGGCCCGGCATCGACTTCCTGTTTGCCGAGGATGGATCGCAAATGCGGCAACACCTCCAGGCGGTGTTGGCCGATCCCGATTTTGCGGCCTCCCTGGTGACCTCGGGTCTTGAGACCATCCGCTCGCGGCACACCTGTCGTCACCGCGTCGACGAGTTGTTCGACGTGCTCTGGCAATGCACGACCCTGCACACCGCCGAGCTGACCGCCGCAAAGGAAGCCGCAGCATGAAGATCGCATTCTATGGATCGAGCCTTTTGTCGTCCTACTGGAACGGCGCCGCGACCTATTACCGAGGATTGCTGAAGGCGCTTTCGCAACTGGGCTACGAAATCACCTTCTATGAGCCTGACGTCTATGACCGGCAGAAGAACCGCGACATCGAGGCGCCGGACTGGTGCTCTGTCGTCGTCTACGAGGCAACCCACCATGCCCTGATGCAGGTGGCGGCGCGTGCCGCCGAAGCCGATATCGTCGTCAAGGCGAGTGGCGTCGGCTTCGAGGACGAGGCGCTGCTTCGCGCCGTGCTCGACCACGCCCGCAGCGATGCGCTCATTGTATTCTGGGACGTCGACGCGCCGGCCACACTCGCCCAGCTGCGCGACGAGCCGGACCACCCGCTGCATCGTGCGCTGCAAGAAATCGACCTTGTGCTGACCTATGGTGGCGGCGATCCCGTAGTCTGGGCCTATCGTGCCATGGGCGCGAACGAGTGCGTGCCAATCTACAATGCGCTCGATCCCGAAACGCACCACCCGGTCGCCAGCAATGCGCGTTTTGCCTGCGATCTGGCGTTCCTCGGAAACAGGCTGCCGGATCGTGAAGCGCGGGTGGGATCGTTCTTCCTCGATCCCGCGGCCCAGCTGCCGGAACAACGTTTTCTGCTCGGCGGATCTGGGTGGGGCGACAAGCCGCTCCCCGCCAATGTCGGCTGGCTCGGCCATGTCGGCACCCGCGATCACAACGCCTTCAATGTCACGCCAAAGGCGGTGCTGAACATCAGCCGCGACAGCATGGCCGCGAACGGTTTTTCACCCGCCACGCGTGTCTTCGAGGCGGCCGGCGCCGGCGCTTGCCTGATCACCGATGCCTGGCTCGGCGTCGAGCTGTTCCTGAAGCCCGACGAGGAGATCCTTGTGGCGCGCGACGGCGGCGATGTCGCCGAAATCATGCAGGCGCTGACCCCAGTTCGGGCAAAGGCGATCGGCCAGGCCGCACTTCGACGCGTTCTCGCCGATCATACCTACGCATTGCGGGCGGCCGTGGCTGATGCGGTCTTCAAACGGCATTTGACGCACGGGACCGTGGAGGCAGCCGAATGACCAGGCAGTTGGACATCGTCTTTCTCGGCCTGTCGCTTTCCTCGTCCTGGGGAAACGGCCATGCCACCACTTTTCGAGGTCTGTTGAAAGGCCTCCACCAACTCGGCCATCGCGTAACTTTTCTGGAGCGCGATGTGCCATGGTACGCCAATCACCGCGATTTGCGCGATCCGGATTTCTGCGCCTTGCGCTACTACGAAACCGTGCAGGAACTGCAACGCGACTACGCGCGGTGTCTGCAACAGGCCGATGTCGTGGTGATCGGCTCCTTCGTACCGGAAGGGCGCGCGGTGATCGACACCGTCGCTTCACTTTGCAAAGGACAACTCTGCTTTTACGACATCGACACGCCGGTGACCCTGGCGAAGCTGTCGGCGGACGATTGCGACTATCTGAGCTGGCGCCAAATCCCCTACTTCGACATCTATTTCTCTTTTGCCGGCGGCCCGATGCTTGCCGATCTGACGCAGACCTTCGGCGCACGCCGCGCCGAGCCGCTCTACTGTTCGGTCGATCCGGAACGACATCACCGCACCGCCGATCCGATCGGCTGGGACCTCGGTTATCTCGGCACCTATAGCGCCGACCGGCAAGCCACGCTCAATGCGCTTCTGCTCGAGCCTGCACGGCGCATGCCGAATCGGCGTTTCGTCGTGGCCGGCTCGCAATATCCGTCCGACATCGACTGGCCCGACAATGTCGAGCGTATCGAACACTTGCCGCCGGCCGATCACGCCGCATTCTACAGCCGTCAGCGCTACACGCTGAACGTCACACGCAGTTCCATGATTGCCGCGGGATGGTCGCCCAGCGTGCGCCTTTTCGAAGCCGCTGCTTGCGGCACGCCGATCATCAGCGACCGCTGGCCAGGCCTCGACAGCTTCTTTCCCGCATCGACGATCCACACGGCCAAGAAGGCGGACGAGGTCGTCGCGATCCTGTCCCGGGAATCGGCTCGTACACGTCTAGCCATGGCCGACCGGGCACGCGAACTCGTCCTTGCCTCTCATACCGGTGTGGCCAGGGCTCGCGAATTCATCACGGCGCTTACGCAAAAGGGGGCGGTGGTCCTCGATCTCGATATCGGAAGTGCAGCATGACTGGCAGACAGGAGAAAATCGCGATGCGACAAACAAAAAAAGCGCAAAGGGCAAAGACGGTGCTCGTCGCCGGTGGCGCGGGCTTCCTCGGTTCGCATCTTTGCGAAGCATTGTTACGCGATGGCTGGCGTGTGATCTGCGCCGACAATTTTCTTACCGGTCGCATGGAGAACATCAACGCGATCATGGACCAGCCGGGTTTCCGGTTGATCGAGCAGGATATCTGCCGTCCATTGGACCTTGGCGAGCCGGTGGATCGCATTTTCAACATGGCCTGCGCCGCCTCGCCGCCGCGTTACCAGGCCGATCCGATCCACACCACACGAACCTGCGTCATCGGAACATTGAACCTGCTCGAACTCGCCGCCCGCAACGACGCGCGATTGCTGCAGGCCTCCACGAGTGAAGTGTATGGCGATCCGGAGCAACATCCGCAGAGGGAAGATTATGTCGGCCATGTGAACTGCACCGGCCCACGCGCCTGCTACGACGAAGGCAAACGCACCGCCGAAACACTTTGCTTCGACTATCTGCGAGCCGGCAAGGCCGACGTTCGTGTCGCGCGTATCTTCAACACCTACGGGCCGAGAATGGATCCGGCGGACGGCCGCATCGTCTCGAACCTGATCATGCAGGCGCTCGAGAAGCGCCCGCTGACGATTTTCGGCGACGGCATGCAGACGCGATCCTTCTGCTACGTCTCCGATCTGATCGATGGGTTGATGGGCCTTATGGATATCAATCCCAATCCGGGCAAGCCCGTCAATCTGGGCAACCCCGGCGAATTCACCATTGTGCGACTGGCGGCGTTGGTGAAGGCTATGACCGGCACCAAATCGGACATGACGTTCCTGCCGCTGCCGCAGGATGATCCTCGACGCCGGCAGCCCGACATCTCGCGCGCAAAAACGCTGCTCGGCTGGACGCCAAGAGTGCCTCTCACCGAGGGGCTCGCGCGGACGATCAGCTATTTCGCCACGCTTGAAGGCGGCTCGATCGGCGATCAAATGGCAGGACGCTCCACAAGGGCGAGACCCACGTCAGGCGGGCTGCAGAACCTCCCTGCCTGATGCCGGACCGCGGTCACATCTTCGCATCGATTCCCGCGGGAACATCCAGGCAAGCTTTTGGTTTGACGGGAGGACCACATATGGAGGACCTCCTCATGCACCCCAAGCGATCTCGGACCGATATCGACAGGATGGCGGAACGAGAGACGGCTGCGTATTTGCGGCGAGCCTCAATCACCTATCTGGAGTGCTGTGTCAGCCTGATGATGACGCATCTGCAGCGGGAGGAGGTGGCCAGTATTCTCGAGCAGGAAGCAGACATGCTGCGCAGGCTGGATTGACGCAGACTAATCGGCCCTGGCCTGGCCCAGGAACCGTGTCAGTCCTGCCTCATATCGGTTTGCCGTCTCCTCCAGCCTTGCTCTTTCCCAGCCATTCTCGGATTGGGCGGCCATGCTCCACAGCCCGAGCTGAAACGCCAAATAGCAAGGTTTGAAATAATCGATGAGCCTGGTGTCGATGAGGCTATCCATGCCGCCGATCAACGTCGCCGCCTCGGCTTCGGACAAGTCATATTCCACGCAGGCGCCGGCAAGGTCCCATTCTATCGGCTGGCAGCCGATCAGATCGTGTCCTTGGCAATGGTCGACTGCATCCGTCTTGATCAGCGTGCCATCGGAACCGACCAGAAACTCCCAGGGGTGAAGCCTGCCGTCGATCTCGACCCGTTCCAACACCTTTGCGGGCGTCTGCTTCGAGAACCAGGTCCGCAGTCTAGCCGCCTGGCTTTCGCCCAAAGCTTCGGAAGCATTGTGAACCGCCATCTCCGCGAGGGCGAGCAATGATGCGCCGGCTTCGCAGGTCCGCAGATTGGTCGCACGCCAGGCCAGATAGCGTGTGAACGCCGCGACAAGTCTCTGCCTGGACAGCGGCAGCTGATCCATCGTGGTTCCATCGGTCCACCGTTCGACCAGAAAACCGTGGCAGACCCCGATGACTTGCGGTCCGAATCCGGCTTGATGCAACATCCTGGCGGCTTGCATCTTGCGCAGCCCGGTTTCGCCGAGGCCGACAAATTTGACAAGCCAGCGACCTTGACCCGCGGAGGCCAGGAACTTTCGCCGTTCGGTGCCGCGTGTGCTCGGTGGCCAGCGCTTTTCGTCGGCGTAGTGAAGGGAGCGCCACGCGCCCCCGGATATTTCGGTCAAGCGCAATTTCGGACTGCCAACCGCCTCGGCTACCCAATCGCGCAGCGTTGGACTTTGCGAGCTTTCGGGGAAGGTGCGTTCGAACGTCATCGCCACATGCCTGCGGCAGCGCACCCATGTCTCCCGAACATCCGGCGAGGCTTCGGCGCCCGGATCGCCCGAATGGCTGGGGAACAGGTGAATGCGGTCCGTATCGATGCCCTGTTTTCTCAGCCACGCGACGACGGCGTGGACCGAACTTCCCGACAGGCCGGGACCTTCGTCGACGACAGCGAAACGAGCCGACGGCTCGTTCCTCCAGGCCGCCACCAAACGCGGATCGGCATTGAGGCGCCGATCGAAAGGATGCCCGATCGGGCGCACGCTAATGGGCGCCGGCGCACCGATCGCGGCCGCCACCATGGCCGCGAGCCCCAGGCCGATGCTGCGGATGCCGATCACGCATGTGTTCGCATCGAGACCTGATATCCGCGCCGCGCCGAGATAACTCTCTGGATAAAGGGCATAATGCGCGTAGCCCTCGGACGAGCCGGTCAAAACCTCTGCCTTGCAATCGAGTGCGGTCAGCATTTGGAGAAGTCGCGGGTCGATGCCACCGTCTACGGCGAACCCGCTTCGCCACGACCTCGCCACCTCTGCCGCAAGCCCGACCAGTAGCCTGGCGCCTTGCCGTTGCGAAGGCGAATTGGTGTCGACGCCCCGGGCCTTGAAGTCGACATCCGCGAGCCCCTGGACCAGTTCCGACACGCTGACGAACAGCCCGACCAATGCGGCATGGCGCCGGATGCCGCAAGGCATGCGATCGAGGCCTTGGGCCATTTCGATCGCCGCCTTCTGAAGCTGTCGTGCGTTCTCGGTCCGCTTGTGGTCGCCGTAGACGATCATTGGTCGATTTCCGATGCTTGCCGTGCGGGCAACGCGGCGTGCGCAGCTTCGATCCATGCTGCTTCGCGCAATTTTTGACCAAGCCAAGGAACATTCCGGCACGGTGGCGGTTCGGCGCAAGGAACTTACCTTTGAACAGCATAGGGCGGCAGTTTCGTGGGATCGAAAAAAGTTCGTGTTGGTATCGTTGGAGTGGGCAATTGCGCATCCTCCCTGGTGCAGGGCCTCTCCTATTATCGTCATGCCAAAAGCAACGAACCGATCCCGGGGCTGATGCATGCCGATCTCGGTGGCTATCACGTCGACGACATCGAAATTGTCTGTGCGTTCGATGTCGCCAAAAGCAAGGTCGGCCGTGACGTCGCGGATGCGATCTACGCCCCCCCCAACAACACGTTCCGCTTTGCCGACGCGCCGACGACCGGCGTTCTCGTCGAACGCGGGCCGACGCTTGACGGGATCGGCAAATATCTGCGCGACGAAATCGAAGAAGCGCCCGAACCGGTTGCCAATGTCAGCGATATCCTGCGCGACAGCGGAGCAGATGTGTTGGTCTCCTACCTGCCGGTGGGTTCGGAAGAGGCGACGCACTTCTACGCTGAATGCGCGCTCGAGGCCGGCTGTGCCTTCGTCAATTGCATACCGGTCTTCATCGCCTCGCGTCCGGAATGGCGCCGGCGCTTCGAGCAACGCGGGCTGCCGCTGGTCGGCGACGACATCAAGAGCCAGGTCGGCGCCACCATCGTGCACCGGTTGCTGGCCAATCTCTTTCGCGAGCGCGGCGTGCGCATCGATCGCACCTATCAGCTGAATTTCGGCGGCAACACCGATTTTCTCAACATGCTCGAACGCGAGCGGCTGGAATCGAAGAAAATCTCCAAGACGCAATCGGTAACCAGCCAGCTCGATGTTCCCCTGGAGCCGGGCAACATCCATGTCGGCCCCAGCGACCACGTGCCTTGGCTCACCGACCGCAAATGGGCCTACATCCGCGTCGAAGGCACGACCTTCGGCGGCGTGCCGCTGAATGCCGAGCTCAAGCTGGAAGTGTGGGATTCGCCCAATTCAGCCGGCGTGGTGATCGATGCGGTGCGCTGCGCCAAGCTCGCGCTCGACCGCGGCATTGCCGGGGCGCTGACGGGTCCTTGCAGCTACTTCATGAAATCGCCACCCGAACAGTTCACCGACGCCGAAGCGCGCCAGCGCACGCTCGCTTTCATCGCCGGTAAGGACGAGCCATTGCTGGATGCCGCGGAATGACGACGACGTTCTTTTTGATCCGCCATGCGGCGCACGACAATGTCGGCTCGTACCTTGCGGGCCGCATGGCCGGTGTATGTCTCGGCGAGGCCGGCAAGGCTCAAGCCGAGCAGCTTGGCGGCCGCATGGCCCGTGAGACGATTGCAGCCATTCTATGCAGCCCGCGCGAGCGCACGCAGGAGACGGCGGTTCCGATCGCTCTCGCTTGCGGTGTCGGCGAAATCGCGATCCGCGCCGAACTCGACGAGATCGACTTCGGCGACTGGTCGGGGAAGACTTTCGACGAATTGAACGGCGATGCCAGTTGGCGCGCGTGGAACGATCAGCGGCAGGAGGCCCGGACACCGAGCGGCGAGACCATGCTGGATGTCCAGGAGCGCATCGTCTCGCTGATGAACGGCGTCCGCGAGCTGCATCAGAACCAATGTGTCGCCCTGATCAGCCACGCCGATGTGATCAAGGCCGCCGTCTGCAAGGTGCTTGGCTTGCCGGTAGGCGACTGCTTTCGCTTCGACATCGATCCCGCCTCGATCACGACGATCGTATCGGGCGACTGGGGCTCGAAGCTCCTGCGATTGAACGAAGCTGCCTGACGAGGAAATTCCCCATGCGGATGGTCATTTTCGGTCTTACCGTCACGTCTTCATGGGGAAACGGCCATGCCACGCTGTGGCGTGGGCTGATCCGCGCCCTCGCCCGGCTGGGCTGGTCGATCACCTTTTTCGAACGCGACACCCCCTATTATGCCGGGACCCGCGATCTGGATCAGCTCGATGGAGGCAACGTCGTCATCTATCCGGACTGGGAGGACATCCGCCGCGTCGCGGAACGGGCGATGAAGCAAGCGGATGTCGTGGTCGTCACCTCTTATTGTCCCGACGCCGTCGAGGCTTCGCGCCTCGCGCAGCAGGCATGCTGCGGACTGCGAGCCTTTTACGATCTCGATACTCCAGTCACGCTTGCCCGCGTCGAACAAGGTGAGCGTCCGCCCTATTTCGGACCTGAAGGCCTTGCCGACTACGACCTCGTCCTGAGCTACACCGGCGGCCCGGCGATCGAGGCGCTGAAGACGGTGCTGGGCGCGCGCCGCGTGATGCCGCTCTACGGGCATGTCGATCCGGACCAGCACCGGCCGGCAGAGAAGCGGGCCGAATTCGCCGGTGATCTGTCCTATCTCGGGACCTACGCGGCGGATCGCCAGGCCGGCGTCGAAAAGCTTCTGGTCCGCCCGGCCGCGCGCCTGCCCGACCAGCGCTTCATCATCGGCGGCGCACAATATCCGCAAGAATTCCCATGGAGCGACAACATCTTCTTCGTCAGGCATCTGCCGCCCGCCGACCATCCGGCGTTCTTCTCCTCGTCGCGGCTGACACTGAACGTCACCCGCGAAGCGATGGCGCAAAAGGGCTGGTGCCCCTCGGGACGGCTCTTCGAAGCGGCCGCGTGTGGGGCTGCCATCGTCACCGACGCATGGCCAGGCCTCGCGGAATTCTTCGAACCCGGCCGCGAAGTGCTGTTGGCGCGCGACACGGATGATGTGGTCGCGGCAATGCAATTGCCGGAGTTCGAACTCGACGGCATTCGAAGGCGAGCCCGCGAACGGGTCTTGGGCGAGCACACTTCCGCCAAGCGCGCAGCGGAACTGGACAAAATCCTGGCCGATGCCTTGCGAAACCCAGTCGGTGAACCGATGAAGGAAGCAGTCTGATGTTGGGCATCGTGCCCGCTGCCGGACGCGGCAGCCGCATTCAACCGCTCGGCTTCTCGAAGGAGTTGCTGCCGGTCGGCAGCAGGATCGACGGACAGACCGAACGTCCCTGCGCCGTGAGCGAGTATCTGGTACGGCGCATGGTCCAGGCCGGCGTCGACAAGATTTGCTTCATCATCGGATCGGGCAAATCCGACATCCTCGAATATTATGCCGCCGGCTATGGTGAGGCGGCAGCGCTCTTCGTGGTGCAGCCCCACCCGGTAGGTCTCTGCGATGCGATTTTCCGGGCAGCGCCCCTCGTCGCGCCCGACGAGGTCGTCCTCGTCGGGCTTCCAGATACGATCTGGTTTCCCGAGGACGGCTTCTGTCACTTGCCTGACGATCAGCTTTCTTTTCTGCTCTTCCCGGTGGATAGCCCGGAATTCTTCGACGCCGTCGTTACCGATGATGAGGAGCGGGTGATCGAAATCCAGGTCAAGCGGCAGGACGCCGCCACGAACTGGGTTTGGGGCGCGTTCAAGATGCCCGGCCATATCCTGCATCGGCTTGCGGCGCTCTGGCGCGAGCGGGATGGTCGTGACGAATATATCGGCACGCTGATCAACGCCTACCTTGCGGGCGGGGGGGTGGCCTATGGTGTCAAGGCAGGGTCCGCTTATGTCGATGTCGGTACTTTCAATGGGTATCGCACAGCTCTGCGGTTGCTTGAAAACGGCGTCCCGTCAGCTCATCAGCAGCCCGCAACGATCATGCCCGGCGCGCATTCGCATGTGCCTGTCGTTCCGGGTGAAGGAGCCTGACCATGTTGCATTCCCATGCCGAAATCCGCCGGCGCATCGACGCGCTCGGCCCGTGGTTCCACAATATGGACCTGGCCGGCGTCGAAACCGCGCCCGACCACTTTCTCGGCAACTACCCGCTGATCAAATGGCGCAAATTTGCCGATGCCATACCCGCTGATCTGACCGGCAAGACCGTGCTGGATATTGGCTGCAATGCCGGCTTCTACTCGATCGAGATGAAACGGCGAGGCGCCGCCCGCGTCCTCGGGATCGATTTCGACGAGGCCTATCTGGCGCAGGCCCGCTTTGCCGCCGAGATCGCGGACTGTGATATCGAATTCCAGAAGCTGTCGGTCTACGACGTCGGTGCCCTGCGCGAGACATTCGATGTCGTGCTGTTCATGGGGGTGCTTTACCATCTGCGCCACCCCTTGCTCGCACTCGACCTGATCCGTGAGCACGTCGCCGGCGACCTGTTGATCTTTCAGTCCATGCAGCGCGGCAGCAAGGACCTGCCCGCGTTGGAAGAAAACTATCATTTCTGGACGCATGATTTGTTCGACCAGCCGGAATTTCCCAAGCTGCATTTCATCGAACACCGCTATGCCGACGATCCGACCAACTGGTGGATACCTAACCGGGCCTGCACCGAAGCGATGCTGCGCAGCGCCGGTTTCGAGATCGTTCTGCATCCCGAGCAGGAGGTCTATTTCTGCCGCGCTGCCGGCGATCCGGCCGGCGGTGGCGCGATATATCCGTCGAAAGGAAAGCTCCATGATTGAAGCCGCGATGATCTGGAACGAGCCCAACAACAAATCGCATTGGGACCCCGAGCTCGACCCCGATTGGAGCCGCTTTGCCAGGATGGCAGTCCTGTCGGCGGACGCGATCGCATCCGAGAACCCGGCTCTGATAAAAGTGCTTGGCGGCATCTCGCCGATAGACCCCGGCTTTATCACGCGCATGAAGGAATTCGGCGTGCTGGACCATGTCGACGCCGTCGCTGTTCACGGCTTTCCCCTCGACTGGAACCTGTGGCAAATTCAGGAATGGCCGCAGAAGATCGGTGAGATCGCGACCGTCACCGACCTCCCCATCTGGGTCAGCGAGGTCGGCGTATCGACCTTCGGGGCCGAGGAAATACAGGTCTGGGGGCTCAAGCGCACCGCCGAATTGCTGCTCGGCAACGCACCGCGAATCCAGTGGTACAGCCTCTATGACCTTCCGCGCGAATGGGAAGCAACGACGCGGCATCGCGAGGCGGAGGGATCTTCCTATTACCGCCATTTCCACATGGGGCTGCTGCGCCAGGACGGTACGCCAAAACCGGCGCTGGAAGAATTCCTACGCTACACACCCGCAATGGGCCTGGTGCAGTGGTTTCATTTCGAGGACCCGCGGCTGGACGATGCCGTCGCCTGGATGAAGCGGCTCGGCGTGACCAATATGCGCACGGGGCTTTCCTGGGCCGATAGCTTCAGGCCGAATGCGTTGGACTGGTTCGACCGACAGATGGAAGCACTCGCCGCTTTCGACGTCACGGTCACCTTCTGCTTCACGCCCGAGCATCGCGGAATGATGCCTCACCACACCAGCCCCCCGCTGGTACCCGAGGAATTCGCCGAGTTCTGTGCAACGATGATCCGCCGCTACGCGCCCGGCATGACGTCCGCCTCGCTCCCGACGCAGCGGGCCTCGGCTGCGTGAAGCTCTCATGCGACCCGGTCCGCGATCATTGGATGCACTGACCGAGGTCAAGGCTCTCGGCCCCTTCGAGATCGGCACCAGGTCGTGCGCAACCGCCCTCGCCCATCCCGCACCATGGCTCGGTCGGCCATGACGCTCACCGTCCTCAATGTCGCCTATCCCCTCGCGCCTGTCGGACCGGATGCGGTCGGGGGTGCCGAACAGGTCCTGTCGATGCTCGATCGCGCGCTGGTTGGCGCGGGTCATCGGTCTATTGTCGTCGGCTGCCGGGGCTCCAGCGCGAGCGGCACGCTTGTGGAAACACCGGCGGAAGGCGGCGTGCTCGACGAGGCGGCGAAGAGCCGCGCGCAGCAGGCTCATCGAACCGCGATCGCGGCTGTCCGCGCCAGATGGCCGATCGATGTGGTTCATCTGCATGGCATCGATTTCGATGCCTATCTGCCCGACGATGGCCCCACCTTGGTGACCCTTCACCTGCCGCTGGACTGGTATCCGGCCGGGGCCTTGCAGCCGACGCGCGACGACCTGTGGCTTCATGCAGTCTCGGCCGCCCAGCAGAAAACCGTGCCACCCGGCGCCAAACTGGCCCCGCCAATTCCGAATGGAGTAGACATAGAGGCGCTCAGCCTGCTGCAGCCGAAGCGCGACTTCGCACTGGTCCTGAGCCGCATCTGCCCGGAAAAGGGCATCCACCTGGCGCTGGACGCGGCCAAGCAGGCAGGTGTACCCCTGGTTGTCGGCGGTAAGGTCTATCCCTATGAAACGCACACGCGTTACTTTCACGACGAGGTCCAACCTCGCCTCGATGGCCGCCGCCGCTTTCTTGGTCCGCTCGGTTTCACCGCCAAGCGGCGCTTTCTCAACGCAGCACGCTGTCTGGTCATCCCGAGCCTTGCCGCCGAGACCAGCTCCCTTGTCGCCATGGAGGCGCTGGCCTGCGGCACACCGGTGATCGCCTTTCCGAATGGTGCGCTTCCGGACGTGATCGAGCACGGCAAGACCGGTTTTCTCGTCAATACGATCGACGAGATGGCACAAGCCATCGTTGCGGCGTCAAGCCTGGACGCCGAGACATGCCGCGCCGAGGCGCGACGGCGGTTCTCGCTGGAGCGAATGATCTCGTCTTACATGGATGCCTATCAGGCGCTGGCGCGACTTGGCACCGATGCCGGGCGCCTCGCCGTCACGCCGTGAGCGAGCCTGTGTTGCGCGGTCAGATCATCGATGATCCGGCGCAATTCGATGCGCTTGCGGCGGATTGGTGGGGACTGTGGGAGCAGAGTTCCTCGGCGACGCCGTTTCAATCTCCTGCGTGGCTGGTGCCATGGTGGCGCACATTCGGGCCCGGCGACCTGGCGACGGTCGCGGTCTGGCGCGGAAGCGAACTGATAGGGCTAGCGCCGCTTTATCTAGAGCACGGGACCGCCGGCTCGAAACTTCTTCCGGTCGGCATTTCGCTCAGCGACTATCTGGATGTCCTGTGTGTTCCCGGCGTCGAAAACCAGGTCGCGGCCATTGTTGCCGAAAAGATCCTCTCGGTCGGCTGGTCGCAGTGGATCCTGTCGGATTTGCCGGAAGGCGGCGCCGGTCTTGCGATTGCGCATCCCGATCTGAAGGCGGGGCAGCCAGCCACTCATGGTGCTTGCCCCGTGCTCGCCATCGCCGGAGACGATACCCTTGCAGGCTGTGTACCCTCCCGGCGCCGGCGCCAGTTGCGACGGGCGCGGCAGGCCGCATCCAGACGCGGCCGGATAGCGTTGTCGTCGGCACGAGGCGATCCTCAAACCTTCCTCGATCAGTTGATCCGCCTGCACGACGCGCGCTGGGCCGGACACGGAGGTGGCGTGTTGGCCGACGCGGCTGCAGAGGAATTCCACAGGCGCTCACTTCCCTTGCTCGACGCTCGCGGCCTGGTCCGATGCTGGCTTTTGGCAATCGACGGCAGGACGGTCGGGGCCTATTACGGCTTCCACCATCGCGGTCGTGCCTATGCCTATCTCGGGGGCTTCGACCCCGCCTATGCCGAAGAGAGCCCAGGGGCGATCCTGATCGGCCACGCGATCGCGGAATCGATCCGCGAAGGTGCGCGCGAGTTCGATTTCCTGCGCGGCCAGGAAGCCTACAAATATGGCTGGGGCGCCATCGACAGGTGGACGATGCGCCGGGTCTGGACGCGGAGTTGATGACATGCCTGCGACCAAGCCAAAATCCGCTCCGCGCCGCACTACGATCAGATCGGCTGTTGAAGACTGCATGGCGGACGGTGTTTGCGCCGAAGCAGTCGTCGCCAGGCTGGCGCTTCACCTGCAGACAGGGATCAGGGCGGCGGAACTGGCAAAGATCGTGCTGGATATCGTTCCGATGAATGCGCGAGACGCGGAAAGACCGCAAGAGATAGCCGGGTTGCTTCGCCGCAAGCCTGATGTTTTTGCCACATTGCGAGCGACGGGAGCGGCCGTTCGGCACACACGCGACGACGGGGAGACCGGTGCCGCCGTCGTCACGCGGCTGGCCTCGAGCTTCGATGCGGCGGCAGCGATTTCGGAGACAGCAAGTGTCCAGCTCGCATCCCTAGGGGATGAGGAAAGGCTCTCAGCCACGACCGACGAAGTCGTCGCCTGGCTCAAGCAGCAGGACTTCTCCGGAACCCGCCGGGATATTCTGGACATTGGTTGTGGCATCGGCCGTTTCGAACATGCGCTTTCCAACTCCTTCAACCGCATGGTCGGCATCGACATATCATCGCGGATGATCTCCATCGCCTCCGAGCGGTGCGCCGCGCTGGGCAATGTCGAGTTGCGGCAAACCTCCGGTCTCGATTTGAGCGAATTCGACGACGGCAGTTTCGATTGCGTGCTGGCGGTTGACAGCTTTCCTTATCTGGTTCTGGCCGGCATGGCCGACCGGCATTTCGATGAGATCGCACGCGTTCTGAAACGGCCTGGCTGGCTCGCCTTGCTGAACTATTCCTATCGCGGATCGCTTTCGTGGGACCGCGCTGATGTCGGCCGCCTGGCGGAAGCTCACCAAATGCGGGTCGTCATCAATGGCGAGAAGCCGTTTCGATCATGGGATGGCGAGGCTTTCCTACTTGCTCGAGGCGGCGGAACATTACTGCGCGCCGCCAGTTCGGACGTCGAACCAGAGGCGCCGAAGATCGGCACCGACCCGAAGGAGGAAAGCATGGCACCCGCGGCAAGAAAGATCGGCCGCGGGAAGCAGCACGGCGATGAGCGCGGGCTGGACGGCGATCGCATCAAGTCCGATCGATATCAGGATCATGCCGCGGACCAGGCGCCGAACGACTGAACGCGGTCGCTCCACGTCCTTTGCCTGCAGCACGTAGGGCCAAGGAAATAAAGCTGTGCAAGGGTTGCCGGCAACCCTGCCGGCGGCGGACATTGCCTTGTAATGTCCGGCGTTTGTCACCACACTAAAGTCAGGGACTGCTGGTTATCAAGAGAATATGGATGTCTCACTCGAGCGACGATACCGCGGACCCGCAATTCGGTCTGGCCATGGATCAGGAGATCACTTCTCTCCTGGACGCCATAGAGCAGGAAAAAATTCCAGACCGGCTAACAAGGCTGGCCATGGAGTTGCAAAACGCGCTGGTTGAGAAACGTCGACGTGACGTGCAGAACTAACTGATTATCTGCGGCTGTCACCCTCCATATCGAGTTGACCATCCGATAGATGATTTCGTCTTTCGATTAGTGTCTGCAACGAACTCTCCCCAAGCAACTCAAGAATATTGGCGCGGGCACGGTTCAGCCGACTTTTTACCGTCCCCACCGCGCAGCCGCATATCTCGGCCGTTTCTTCATAACTTACTCCCAGAACGCCAATCAGCATCAGAACCTCGCGTTGGTGTTCCGGTAGCTTTTGAATGGCGGCGTGGACTTCCTTGCTCTGAACGCTCCATTCCTGGGTGGCTTCCGAAATCGGTCGGGACGACGCGCAGTCGAGTAGGCCTGGCGCTTCCCGGGCAGCGATCTTGACCCGGGTGTAGTACGTGTTGCGCATGATGGTGAAGAGCCACGACTTCATGCGTGTGCCGGGTTCGAACTTGTCGATGTTGGCGAGACCCTTGGTCAGTGTCTCCTGTACCAGATCGTCGGCATCGTCGGGGACGCGGCAGAAGGTACGCGCGAAAGCCCGCATGGCGGGTATGAGCTCAACGATGGAAACTTCATTGGTTTCTTGGTCGGCCAAAATGTAGCCTCCGGATGACAATGGTCCAGCTCCCAGAAGAAGAGTGTATGAACGCAGCCCCTGCTAAATGCATGGAAGTTTGGTTCGTTCCTCGCGCTGAAGACAACTCTTCAGAAATTCCGCGCAGCGGGGGCATCTTACCCAATCGGCCCATGCCGTCGCCGCGATAGGGATGTCGCCTTGGGCGATGCACGCGCGCGCGCCGGTTCTTTCACGGGAACAAAGCCGCGCACCGGCAGTTTGACCTCCTGAGTACTTCCACCCCCCTCCGGCATCAAAACGAGGATATGTCATGGCCAAATCCGCCCGTCGCTCCGCTCGCCAATCGGCAAGTGGTCAGGAACCGGATAGCGCGCGCGGAAACGGCGGGGAATTGCACCAGATCGCCGGGGGTGAGACGCCCACTCTGACCACGGCGCTCGGAACACCCGTCTCCGACGATCAAAACACATTGCGGATCGGCGAACGCGGACCAGCGCTGATCGAGGACTCTCATTTTCGGGAGAAGATTTTCCACTTCGACCACGAACGCATTCCTGAAAGGGTCGTCCATGCCCGCGGCTACGGCGCGCATGGTTACTTCGAAACCTACGAGTCTCTGGCCAAATACACACGTGCCGATATTTTCCAGAGGGCCGGCGAAAAGACACCGGCCTTCGTGCGCTTCTCGACGGTTGCCGGCAACAAGGGCTCGTTCGATCTCGCCCGCGACGTCCGCGGCTTCGCGGTCAAGCTCTACACCAGGGAAGGCAACTGGGATCTGGTCGGCAACAATATCCCGGTTTTCTTCATCCAGGACGCGATCAAGTTTCCCGATCTGATCCATGCCGCCAAACAGGAGCCGGACCGGGCCTTTCCTCAAGCCCAGACCGCTCACGATAATTTCTGGGACTTCATCAGCCTGATGCCGGAATCGATGCACATGGTGATGTGGATCATGTCGGATCGCGCGATCCCGCGCTCCTTCCGCTTCATGCAGGGCTTTGGCGTGCACACGTTCCGCATGGTCAACGCGAAAGACGAATCCACCTTCGTCAAATTCATCTGGAAGCCAAAGCTCGGCATGCAATCGGTGGTCTGGAATGAGGCGGTCAAGATCAATGGCGCCGATCCAGACTTTCACCGTCGCGATCTGTGGGACGCCATCCAGTCCGGCAATTTCCCGGAATGGGAGTTGACGGTGCAATTGTTCGATCAGGCGTTTGCCGACAGCTTCGACTTCGACATTCTGGACGCAACCAAGATCATTCCTGAAGAGGTGCTCGAACCGATCCCGGTCGGGCGGCTGGTGCTTGACCGGATGCCGGATAATTTCTTCGCGGAGACCGAGCAGGTTGCCTTCATGACGCAGAATGTGCCGCCCGGAATTGACTTCTCCAACGATCCGCTTCTGCAGGGCCGCAACTTCTCCTATCTCGATACCCAGTTGAAACGGCTGGGCAGCCCGAACTTTACCCATCTCCCGATCAATGCGCCGAAGTGCCCGTTCGCCCATTTCCAACAGGACGGACACATGGCTATGCGCAATCCGGTCGGTCGCGCCAACTATGAACCGAATTCATGGGGACTGGGACCGCGCGAGGATCCGCAACGCGGCTTTCGTTCCTTCGCCGATGCCGAGGAAGGGCAGAAGGTGCGTCTGCGCGTGGAAAGCTTCGCCGATCACTACAGCCAGGCCCGGCAATTCTTCAACAGCCAGACACCGCCGGAGCAGCGCCACATCGCCATGGCGCTGACCTTCGAATTGAGCAAGGTCCAGGCACCGGCGATCCGCGAACGCATGGTTTCGCATCTGCTGAACATCGACGAAACCCTGGCGACCACCGTCGCCGACAAGCTCGGCATTCGGAATATGCCCGACCCCGCGGAGGCAGCCGTTCCGACGCGCGACGACCTGCCGCCTTCGCCGGCGCTCAGCATCATCGAGAACGGGCCTGACAGTTTCAAGGGCCGCAAGGTCGGCGTCTTGCTTAGCAATGGAACCGACCCCGCGCTGTTCGAAGAGCTCCGTTCCGCCATCGAAACGGAGGGCGCGGTGATGGAGGTGATCGCGCCCAAGGTGGGCGGCGTCGACGCGGCTGACGGCAGCCACATCGAGGCCAGGCACATGATCGACGGCGGCCCGTCTGTGTTGTTCGACGCCGTGGTACTGCTCCTTTCCGAGGAGGGTGCCGAGATGCTACTCGACGAGGCGGCCGCGAGGGACTTCGTGTCAGATGCGTTCGCCCATTGCAAATTCATCGGCTTCACAGCGGCAGCCCAACCTCTCCTGGCCAAGGCGGGCGTAGCGCCCGATGCCGATGAGGGGCTGATCGGGCTTGATACCGCAGGCTCCGTGAAGACGTTTATAGAGGCGTGCCGCAAACTGCGGCTGTGGGCACGGGAGACCGCTGTCAAGCTTTGATGCGGAGAGCCGCGCTGTCACACCGGCGCATGGCTGCAAGGTCCGGTATGCAGCCATGCCTAGGCCCTATGGTTGGCGGGCCTCTCTAGCGGCCTGTTCTCGCTGCTGTTTCAGGACCTCGTCGGTCCCGACCAGCTTCTTTGCTCCGCCTGGAATTGCTGTGGACACCACCGCGGGCGGGTCGCTTGCCGGAAAAGAATCCTCCAACCCTGCCTGCAGTTGATCCTCGAGCGTCCGCGGTTCTTCGGAGCGGCCGGACGTCCTGCGTGTATCTATCTTTTCCAGCGACTGTTTCTTCTTTGGTGACTCATTGGCTTCGCGGATCAAGGCATAAAGCTGCTCGATCGCGAATTCCTTGATCGTTTCGAAATCGGGCCGATCGTCCTTCGTCGCCTCTATCTGATCGACCATGGCCTTCTCGAACCGCCCAAGGCTTTCACCGCCGCAGGCATGGGAAAGGCGCAGCAATGCCTCGTGCAGCATCATCGGGGTGAAGTAAGCCGACGCTTCAAGCCTGAGTTGCCGCAGACGATCCGGAGTGGCAGCCTGGAATTTTGACATGGACGGTGTCCTTTCTCTCACGAGCGTGTCAACGACAGTTGATCGCCGATGTTCCACCACGCCTGAACATACTTCATGTCCAGCGACCTACCGGAACCAGCTTGCCGGCCTCCGGAACCGTCCATGATCTTGCGTGACTGGTCATGATGAGCCGGTTCTCCTGCAAGGCGCCCGGCGGGCGTTTTCCAGCATGTCACGATTTCTTGTGACGAAGGAATGCAGGTCCGGCACGCGCCTGCCAACCCGATCGAGCGGACGGCGTTGCCTGACGCCATCGCGGCTCATCGGCGCCCCGGCAGCAAGAACGCCGCCCGATCAGTCGCTCCAGGGAGAAGAGCGACTTCGGGCGGCGCGCCGAGCCGGTGGCTCATTTGTTGCAGTTCTGCATGTTCGACGTCGTGTTACCGCTGGCGGTGTTGTTGTCGATGTCATTGCCCGCGGCATCCTTGCAACGGTCGGTCATGCCGTTCGACTTGGTTGTCGAATTTGTCGTGCTCGGGTCGGCGGGCGTGGTCGTCGCACCGGAGCCTGTGCCGACGCCAGTGCCGGTCGTGGTCCCATTGCCGCCACTGGTGGCGCCGGACGTCGAACCGGATCCGGTGCCGTTCGACTGTGCCATGGCCGACGTGGCCAGAGCGACCGTAAGCACGGTTGCGGAGAGAAGTTTGGTGATCATCGGAGCATCTCCTTTGGTTGTGTACTGCTTCCACCAAACCTGTCTTTCCCGGATATGTTCCGAGTGAAACGCTCTTCAGCCAAATTCTCATGGATGGGTTCTTGTGCCGATGCGAACGCTTTCGGCACGCCTGGGTTTGCTTGCAGGGGGCGCCGGTGGATCTGTCAGCTGACGGGAACGGCAGGGTCCGTTCGGACGGGATCACCAGCCCCAAACGATCTTCCCATGCACATGGCGACGATGGATTAGTTGAGCTGGCCGAGGATACCAGAGCTGTTGGCCAGGACAAAACTCCAGTAGATCTGGAGCGCTATCGTGCAGATTGCGGCGGCCGAGATCGGCACGCCGAAAGGCACCACACCCCTCTCATCGAGATGCTGGACGTAGACGCGGAAGGCACTTTGAGGCAGCAGGAGCGGGTTCTTCACGACCAGGGCCGTGGCGAGCGCGAAAACCAGCAGCAGCAGCGAAAATACCGTCAGGCCACTACCGCCGATCAAAAGCGGCACGACCGCCAGCAGCTTGACGTCGCCGGCGCCGATCTTGCGCAGCAACCAGAATGGGAAGAGCGCCAGAAACAGCAACAGGCCGGCCACCGCGCTTAAGCCCATATCCCACCAGGACCGGGATTGAAGCGACAAAAGCAGAAGCGATCCAAGCCCAAGGCACACCAGCAACAGGACGTCGCGGTTGGATATTTTCTGGGTGGTGAAGTCAAGCCAGGCAATCCGTGCGAGCAGGCCCGCGGCCAGGATCTTGAGCACTATCGCTTCGGTCAGCAGCACGTTCAGCGCTCGATGTTCTGCACGCTGGACGAGAGCAGCTTCAGATTGTTGGCCACCGTCGGATCGTTCGGCGCCAATTCATAGGCCTTGAGGAAATTGCCGCGCGCGTCCTGCAGCTTGCCGCGCAGCAGATCGGAATAGCCGACATTGTTGTAATATTCGGGCGACGGCCCCATCAGCTTGAACGCGCGGCCATAGGCGCGGTCGGCAAGGTCGAAGCGGTGGATGCGGTCGCAGGAAGCCGCCAAACCCATCCAGGCGCCGCCGTCATTGGGCGCCAACTGCGTCGCCTTGAAGAACAAGGCGCCGGAATTGCCGTAGTTTTCGGCGCGGAACTGGTTCTTGGCCTCCGCGACGGCCTGGTCCGAGGCGTAATATTCGACGTCGCCGACGGTCTTCAATCCGTCGAAGGCATCGCCAAACGACGTCACATCGCCTTTCGAGGGTTCGTTGGTGCGCACGACACCGCCGGTGGTGTCCGCACCGTTTGTCTGGCAGCCGGCAAGCGCCGCCAACAACAGACTGGCAGCGACGACGGTTGCGAGGCGCGTTGGCCCTGTCATTTTTAACCCCCAAGAGTCCTGCGACTCTATTTTAGAATCAAAGCATATACCCATTTAGAAGAAAATGCCCTTCATCCGAATGATCACCGGCAACATGATGACCATCATGACGACCGGGAAGATGCACAACCCCAACGGGATCATCATTTTGACGGGAAGAGAATTGGCCCGTTCCTCGGCACTCAGGATTCGTTGCCCACGCATCTCCGCACTATAAACACGCAAAGCGTCGGTGAGGCTGGTGCCAAGTTCCTCAGACTGCCGGAACAGCACGGCCAGCGCCCTCGCCTCATCAAGGCCAATGCGGTCCGAGAGTTCGCGCAACGCCTCTCGCAGCGGCTTGCCAGCACGCAGTTGCAAATTCATGATCGACAGCTGTATTCCCAGCCATTTGTGGGTGGCGGCCATTTCATGGCTGACGCGTTCGACTGCCCCCTCCAGGCTCATGCCGGCATCGGCACAAGTGATCATCATGTCCATGAAGTCGGGGAAGGCTCGACGATAGATCTGTTTCTGGCTGTTTTCGAAACGGTCGAGCAGAATGGAGGGAACCACCATGCAGGCGAGGCCGAAAAGGGCAGAACCGGCAAGAGTGATGAAACCTGACAGGTGCGGCGGCAGAACCCGCGACAGGATTGCATACATTGCCAGAAAACCAACGCATACCGCGACAAGGCGGGATAGCGTATAAATCAGCGGTGCGCTCGATTTGTAGAAGCCGGCGCGAAACAGCTTCGCTTCCAAGGCATTTGGCTCTTTCCGCTCCTTCTCGACCGACTTGAAGTAGGCATCGACCGGCCGTTGCGCGGCAAGCTTGGCAAGCTGGTCCTGTCCGAGCATCGACCGGCGGTCTGTAATCCCTTCGCCCATCAGGCTCTGCGCGACGAGCTTTCGTGTCTGCAGAGCCGGCAGGAAGACAAGCGCACCGAACAGGAAGAAGGACACCGCCGCCACAAAGACGGCAATGGACACCAACAAGCCCAGGTCCTGAATGTTCGAAAACAATTTCTTTCGTCGCCCCCAGTCAAAAATCGAAAGTAACCATCCGGTACATGATGAAGTCGCCGAGCAACGCCCACAACCCGAAAAGCAGAAATATCGGGAAGACGAGCGGGTTGCCCCAGACGCCGCCGTAATAGCCTGGGGCAACGATTTGAAGGATGAAGAACATCACAATAGGAAACAAGGAGATGATCCACGCGGAGACGCGACCTTCGGCCGAAAGCGCCCTGATTTTCATTCGCAGTTTCTGCCGTTCACGCAGAACCGAGGAAAGATTGGCCAGAATTTCGGTCAAATTGCCGCCCGTCTTGGCCTGGATCGACAGCGATACCGACAGCAGTTGAAGGCCCTCGAAGCCGACACGCTGCGAAAGCTTTCGCACGGCCTGCTCGATGCTGAGACCAAAGGTGATCTCGTCGGAAACGATACCGAACTCGGTACCGAGCGGATCCGGCATCTCGCGCCCCACAAGACCGATCGCGACCGAAGCGGGATGTCCGGCGCGCAGCGAGCGAACAATCATGTCCAGCGCATCCGGCAGCTGTTTGGCGAATTTCCGGATTCGCTTGTTGCGGGCACGCCGGAGGACGAGAAGCGGCAGGACAACCCCTACGACCAGAAAGACAATGAGCGACGGCAAACCGGAAAAATGGAAGAGTACCAGCAGCAACGCCATCGCCAGCCCTGCAAGCAGAAATGTTGCGGCGAAGGTCAACGGATTTCCGGTGATACCGGACTGGGTATAGAGCCTGTTCAACCAGACCATACCGAAAAGAAAATCGCCCGAGTCCGTGAGCCCGCGCTCTCGCAGCAATCCCTGTAACGTTTGTTCGGCCGGGGCGTCGCCAGCGAGCCGCTTCAATCGGCGATTAACTGCTAGAGACCGGGAGCGGCGGCCGGCAAATGAAAGATACAGGGCTTCGCCGGCGAGAATGACCGAGGCTGCCGCCAGCATGTAGATGAAATACAGCAGAGCTTGACCAGTCGGCATCAGAGGGCGACCTGCGGGTTGAAGGCGTCCTTGGCAAAATGATGGCCAAGCGTCGCGGCCTCCGGAGCAAAACGCGGACGGACACCGGTTGCGCGGAAGTCTCCGATGACCTTGCCCTCGGCTGTGACCTCACGGCGGACGAAATGATAGATTTCCTGAAGCTGGACGACATTGCCCTCCATGCCAGTCAGCTCCGATATGGAGGTGACACGCCGGCCGCCGTCGGAAAGACGCTGTGTTTGAACGATGATGTCAATGGCGGAGGCAATCTGCGCCCGGATCGAGTCGTGCGTCATCGGCATGCCGGCCATGCCGACCATCTGTTCCAGCCGCGAGATCGCGTCACGCGGGGTGTTGGCGTGAATGGTGGTCATCGAGCCTTCATGGCCGGTGTTCATGGCCTGCAGCATGTCAAAGGCTTCCTCGCCGCGCACCTCGCCGACGATGATGCGATCGGGCCGCATGCGCAACGCGTTCTTCAGCAATTCGCGCTGGCGCACCTCGCCCTTGCCCTCGACATTGGGTGGGCGCGTTTCAAGCCTGCCGACATGAGGCTGCTGCAACTGCAGTTCGGCCGCATCCTCGATGGTGATCAGGCGCTCTTTCGAGGGGATGTAGCTCGACAGCGCGTTGAGCAGCGTAGTCTTGCCACTGCCGGTGCCGCCCGAAACGAGGATCGATTTGCGCGCCTGTACTGCGATGCGCAGCAGATCGACCATCGGCTGGCGAATGGAGTTGAACGCCATCAACCGTTCGAGCGAATACGGGTTCTTGGAGAACTTCCGGATCGATACCAGAGGACCATCGACCGAGATCGGTCGCACCGCGATGTTGACGCGTGAGCCGTCATCCAGGCGGGCATCGACCATCGGCGAGGATTCATCGACACGCCTGCCTATCGCCGAAACGATCTTGTTGATGACGCGCAGCAGATGCGCCTCATCACGGAAGCGGATTGCCGTTTCTTCGACGATGCCACGCCGCTCTATGAAAACGCGCTTGTGGGTGTTGATCAAAATATCCGTAATGGAATCGTCCTTGAGCAGCGGTTCGATCGGCCCAAGTCCCAGCATCTCGTCGGCGGTGTCGCTGGTCAATTGATCGAGTTCGCGTGCGTTCAACGGCACGTTCCGATTTCGAACGAACTCGCGCACGATCGGACGGATCTCGTTCAGGATCTCATCCTTGGAAGCACTTTCAAGCGCGGTCAGGTTGAACCGATCGATAAGATTGCGATGAATCTCGACCTTGAGCGTCAGAAAATCATCGCCATGCGATTCAATATCAGCGGCGGTCGAAAGGGGCTGGGCAACAGGCGAAACCGCCGGCGGCTCGACCTTCGTCACTGCCTGCTGTTCGCTTGTCCCCTTGATGAACCGCCCCAGCATAATCGCCTATGCTCCCCTAACCCTGCATTAGCGGAAACTAAACGTTAACCAATCAGGGCACAAGCGCCGTGGCGCCTCGCGCCTGGTCAATACTTTCAACATAGTTAAGGAGCGCACCAGAAAAATATCGTTTTTATTTCCGGTCTCCATACTCTCAAACATGAGTGCTGCACTAAGCTTTGCAGCGGCCCTGCCCCCTTGCGTGCTCCGCCATGGA
Source organism: Mesorhizobium sp. B2-3-14 (assembly GCF_006442175.1). NCBI lineage: Bacteria > Pseudomonadati > Pseudomonadota > Alphaproteobacteria > Hyphomicrobiales > Phyllobacteriaceae > Mesorhizobium > Mesorhizobium sp. B2-3-14. Next base: position 425,952 of record NZ_VFVP01000005.1, read on the forward strand.
CGCCACTCCATATCTGGCTATAACCCATTAGATATAAAGGAATATGCCATATGGCTAAAGTAGTTATCACTTCATTAGTGGGTAGGCATAATTGTGAACGAATGGTTAAGGACGCTTGAAAAATTAGGCGAATCAAGCTCTTGCTGAAAATCAAAGCCGCGCTCAAATCGAAAGTTGATGTATTGGAAAGTTAAGGAACCGTTAATCCCATTTGACTCTGCAATTTCTCGGGACCTAGGATCGAGATGACGGGGGATGCTTGGGTATGGAGTTCATCCTTGGCTCTGTCTCGTCGGGTTCAAACCTCCAAGGGAGAAATTGACATGAACAAGCTCATGACGATGACCCGGCAGTTCCGCGACGACGAAAACGGCGCTGCCATGGTCGAGTATTCCATCCTTATCGGCATTATCGCCGTAGCATCGATCCTGACTGTCCTCGCCATCGGCGGCTGGGTAAATGGTCGTTTCTCGGCCCTTTGCACTGCCCTCGACGCGCACCCGACTGGCGCCTGCAATGCCACGACCGGCATCGGCAGCTGATCGCTTGACTACACTCAGGCCCGGATCGCTCGAGCCGGGCCTGAGTCCTATCGAAGCGGGCGAATCCCGCATTGGGGCTTGGGGCTTGGGACATGCGCGCCAATACGCTTATCATGATCGTTCTCGCCGGCGTGTTCGGCGTTCTGGCAGTTGTGCTGGTCAATATCTGGCTGGCCGGCCAGCGTAGCGCCATGGCGCAAACGGGCCTCGTTCAAGGCAGCACAGTCGTCGTAGCGGCAATGCCGCTGAAGTTCGGCGACGCGCTCACCGCAGATAAATTGCGCGAAGTGGCCTGGCCGGCGGGCGCGGTTCCAACGGGCGCCTTCAAGACAACGAAGGAAGCTCTGGCAGGCGACGGCACGAGGCAGGCTCTTCAAACCATTAGTGCCAACGAACCTGTCCTCGCCAGCAAGATCACTGGGCCGGGGCAGCGCGCCACGCTTTCGGCGGTGCTCGGCGAAGGGATGAAGGCCGTTTCCATCAGGGTCAACGACGTGCTGGGCGTTGCGGGTTTCGTCTTCCCGGGCGACCGGGTCGATGTCTTGCTGACCCGAACGGTTCGCGGCGAGGATGGCGCGGACAAGAGTTTTGTCGACGTGCTGCTACAGGGCATGAAGGTGCTGGCCATCGACCAGGTGGCCGATGTGAGCAAGGACAGCCCAACCGTGGTGAAGTCGGTGACGCTCGAGGCCAGCACCAAGGATGCGCAGAAGCTGACACTGGCGGCAGGTGCCGGGCAATTGTCGCTGGCGCTTCGCCAGGCCGCCGCCAGCAAGGGCGAGACGACCGAACGGGTGACGCTTTCCGATCTGACCGGCGAAACACCGGCCGATGTCGCTGCCAGGCAGGCCGAACTCGACAAGAAGGCTGCAGCGGAAGCCTTGGCGGCAGCTGAGCGCAAGCGGGCCGACGACAAGCTGGCCGGGCTGGCTCAGGCCGTGGAAAGGGTGGGAAGCCGGCTTGACGAGATGGGCAAGGTCAAACCCGCTCCGGCCGTGACATCTGCGCCTGAAGTGCGCGAGGTCGTCAAGGAAGTGATCAAATATGTGCAGCCGGAACCGCCGAAGAACGTGACCGTGGGCGTATTTCGTGGCGTGAAGCTCGAGACATATGACGTGCCGCGACAACCATGATAATAATGCGGCACAATACCGCGCGACACGGTGGCTGCCTCAAGCAGCATTTGGGGAGACGGGGAATGAAGGGGTTTTGGTTGAGGATGGCGGCGGCCGTGCTTATGGCGCTGCTGTCGAGCGTTGCGGCCGATGCCGCCGACCGCTTCATCGACGTGTCGAACCCGAGCGTCCATCGTATCTTCCTGCCGATGTCGCAATCGGTGACGCTCCAGGTGAATGCCAATCTCGGCGATATCGTCGTCGGCGACGAGAAGATCGCCGATGCGCAGCCAATGACCGACCGTACGCTCTACGTCATCGGCAAGGGCGCCGGCACCACCACTGTCAACCTGTTCTCACCCGACAAGCGATCGCTCGGGGTCATCCAGATCGAGGTCGGCGTCGATGTCAGCGACATGGCGGCGGCGATCCGCCAGGTGTCGCCAAGGTCGCGCATCGAAATCGGCTCGGTGAATGGCAGGGTGCGGCTTGGCGGTCATGTCAAGGACGGCGCCACGCTGGCGGCGATCATGGAAGTGGCGCAGCAATATGGTCCCGACGCCATCATCAATGCAGTCACCGTCGACGACAGCCAGCAGGTCAATCTCGAAGTGCGCGTGCTGGAAGCCAAGCGCAACGCCGGCCGCGATCTCGGTGTGTCGATCAAGAGCACGAACAGCAGAGGCACGACCCGGACTGGAACAGGTATTGCCACGGTCGATGCGGACGGAGCAGTGCTCGGTACGGGTGATCTGGTCAGTGGCCTGTTGTCGAACAGCAATCCCTTCGCAGCCTTGATCACTCGCGTCATCGACAGCAACATCAAGGTCGATCTGATCATCGAGGCGCTGGAGGCCAAGGGCGTCGTGCGCACGCTGGCCGAGCCAAACCTCACCACGCTTTCCGGCGAACCGGCCAGCTTCAACGCGGGCGGCCAGGTTCCGATCCGCAGCGTCGACAAGAATGGCGAGGTCCAGATCGAATACAAGCAATTCGGCGTCAATCTTCTGTTCACGCCGGTCGTGCTCGCCGACGACAAGATCCACATCCAGCTGGCGCCGGAGGTCAGCGACCTGACCGGCTTCACCACCGCCGGCGACCCGATCTTCACCAACCGCAAGCTGGAAACCGTGGTCGAACTGCGCGACGGCCAGAGCTTCGCCGTCGGTGGGCTCCTGTCCAGCAAGACCACCAAGCTGCAGAACCAGGTGCCGTGGCTGGGCCAGGTGCCTGTCATCGGCACGCTGTTCCGCAATTCGAGCAGCCAGAAGGAAGAGACCGAACTGGTCGTCGTCGTCACGCCGCATATCGTGCGGCCGGTGAAGCCCGGCGAGCAGCTGGCGACGCCGTTCGACAAGACGCGGCCGGCGAACGATCCGGAGTTCTTCGTGCTCGGCCAGCTCGAAGTGAACAAGGACATGATCCGCAAGTATGAACATGGCGAAGGCGTCACCGGCCCCTATGGCCACATGCTGGATTTCAAATCGAAGGACAAGATGCTCTATGTCAAGAAATAGCGCCTTGATCCTCATTCTGTTTGCCGGGTCGCTTTCGGGCTGTGCCGCGGACTATCTGAACCACTACGACTCGGTGACCCTGGCTGCCGGCGACACGCAGAAATACAATTCGCTGCTGCAGACGGTGGACCCGCTCAACCCGGCCTCCAGGAACACACATATCGAAGGCGACGGCATGCGCGCCGCACTTGTTGCGCACAATTACAAATATCCGCCACCACCGCCGCCGCCGCCAGCCATCACGGTCAATGTCGGCGGGTCGGGTGTGACGACGCCGTGAACTGAACGGAAGGATGCGGAGGGCGCCGGGCATGCGAGGGGCCCTGCAAGAGAGCAGAGAGTAAGGTCATGTTGGGGACCATTCGTGCCTTCTGGAACGATCAACGCGGCGTAGCGATGATCCTCGTGGCGATCATGCTGCCGGTGCTTATCGGCTTCGCTCTGCTGGCAATCGATATGAGCCGGGCCTACGGACTGCACAATGATCTTCAGAAAGGCGTCGATGCGCTTGCGCTAGCGACGGCCGCTGAACTGGATGGCAGGCCGGATTCGATCACCCGGGCAAATCTGGCCGCTACAACCCTTCTGACCAACACCACCAAATTTTCCACCTCCACTGGCGACCACACTCTCGCCCTGGCGGACGTGACCATCAAGTATCTGACCGGGATACCCGCCAGCGACAGCACGGGATTGGACGCTGACGGCGTTGACGCGAATGGCGTGGCGTGGGCAAGTACCGATCCGAAAGCGGTGTCATTCGCCCTCGTCTCCGTGAATCCTTCCGGTTTGACCGATGGTGCCGGTGCTTTCGGGGCGATTTTTCCGGCAAGCTTTCTAGGCGGCAGCAACACCTTTGATATCAAGCCGCAGGCTGTCGCCGGATTTGTCCAGTCGATCTGCGAAACGGTGCCAATCTTCATGTGCAATCCGTTCGAGACGACCGACCCGTTGACCAGCAAAACCATCCAGCAGGCGTTCGCCGCCGGGCTCGCCTATAGCCGCGAATACCGTATCCTCAAGGTTGACTCGAACCCCGGCCCAGGCAATTTCGGACTGATCGACAACAATCTCACGTCATTGCGGGACGCGCTCGCTATCGGAACCGCCGGCACCTGCTATCAACGCGATAAGCTCACCACTAAGACCGGCGTCACCCTGGGCCAGGTCAACGCTGGTCTCAATGTACGTTTCGACATCTACAGCACTTCGCTGAAGAGCCATGACACCGATTGGCAATATCGGCCGGCGAGCAATGTTCGCAAGGGGGTAGATAAAACCTCTAACTGCAACAAATACACACCCAATACGGACGGGACGGCCATGGCGCTGCCGCCGGGCAACAGCTTCGATTCCACCACGGGGATGACGAACTCGACCTGGGATCGCACCAATTATTGGCTGATCAATCACGGTGCGGCATATCCCTCCGTCCCTAGCACCACCAACCCGACCGGCGCCGCTGTGCCGGCGTCGAGATATGACGTCTATAAGTACGAGATTGCGAACGGGCTCGTCGGGGACAAGTCCAAGGCGCCGACAAAGGAAACCGGCATTCCGGCCTGCTTCAAAGGCACGACGCCGACAGCTGACCCCGATCGGCGGTTGCTCAACATGGCGATCGTCGACTGCATCGCCAACCAAGCCAAGATCAATGGCCATGTCCAGCTCAAGCCTGATGGCTATGCCAGCGTCTTTATAAACAGCCCCATCCAGAAGCAGGATAACACCAAAGACCCCGAAGATCCTTCGGCTGGCGAAAAGCCGATCAGCCTTGAGATCGTCGACGTCGATGGAGGGTTTGCGAACAACACCCTTCTAGACAAAGCATTCCGCAACGAAGCCCAACTGTATCGGTAGAGTCGACATGACCAGATTCGGCAAAATCATCGGGCGGTTTCAAGGCGACGAAAGTGGCGCCGCTTTGGTGGAAGCCGCGATCACCATACCACTCGTGTTGTTGTTATCGGCTGGTGTGTTTGAGTTCTCCAACATCCTGAACACGCGCCTGCTTCTCGAAGCCGGCGTTGAGGATGCGGGTCGCTACATGGCACGATGCAGCAGTGACTGGGAGACCTGCAAGGGGCGGGCTCAAAACCTTGCTGCCAATGGGGCGGTCGCCAACGGCAGCGCCAGGGTGACCGGATGGCTGCCGGCGGCAGTTGACATCACCATGGCGCGCTCGCTGGACGCGGTTGATGTGGCCACGGGCACGCAGCTTTATCTTAGCAGCAAGAGCACTGTCGATGTCGTGGACGTCAGTACCACCTATTCTTATTCCGACGTCGGCTTCTGGTCGTCTCTCGGCTTTGGTGCTCTCACGCTGAGCGTGTCCCATCAGGAACGAGTCATTGGATGGTGACGGAGCGCATCAAGTTTTGGGCCAACCAGTCCGGAGCGACTATGGTCGAAATGGCCATAGTGATGCCGCTACTGTTGACGCTTCTGCTTGGCTTCGTCGATTTCGGCTACGCCTTTTACCAATGGAATGCAGGGAATAAAGCGGTGCAAGCCGGCGCAAGGTTGGCGCAGATTTCTACACCTGTCGCCAGCGGGCTCCTGGTGGAGACGATAACGCAGAGCGATGTAACCAAAGTCGGCACCGCGGTGGCTGCAAACACCTACAACTATATCTGCACCGCCAATACCGCGGGAAGCGTCACTTGCACTTGTGGCGTGGGCGCTACGTGTCAGAACCTCAATGTAAGCCAAGCCGCTTTTGATTTCATTTTCAGCGGCAACAGCAGCCGGGCCGGAATGCAGACTTTCCTGCCAATGCTGGCTAAGTCCGAGGTGCGGATCCAATATCAGGCCTCCGGCCTCGGCTACTGGACGCGCCCCAGCGGCCCGGTGCCAACGATCACCGTCAGCATCACCAATCATCCCTTCCAGTTCTTCTTCCTGGGCGGATTGCTCGGGTTCGGAAACATCAACATGCCCTCCATGCTGAGCACGGTTACGGGCGAAGACATCAAGAGCACCTGGCCATGAACGCCATCAGCACCAAGGTTACCCCCACCAAGCGCAAGCAGGTCGCGCTGTTCTCGTCGGATCCGAACTTCAAGCGCGATGTGGCGACGCGGCTCGATGCGCTGGCGATCTATGATGTGCGGGTTGCCGAGACGGGCGATTTTCTCAAGGGGCCGCCGGCCGACACGCGCCCGGGCATCGTCATCCTCGATCTCGGCAATGGCGAATTGCTTGGCAATCCAGGCATTGTCGAGGGGCGCGCGCTGTGGGCTGGTGTGCCGCTGATCGCGGTTTCGGACGAGCTGACGTCGGAGCAGACACGCGTCCTGGTGCGCATGAATGCCTCCGACTGGCTGCACAAGCCGCTCGACGGCAAGGAACTGCTCAACGCCGTGACCTTCCACGACAGCGGCAACCAGGGCGCCAAGAGCCGGATCATCACCTTCATCGGCGCCAGCGGCGGCGCCGGCGCCACGACACTGGCGCTGTCGGCGGCCGAATTCCTGGCCTCGAAATCGGCCGAGCGCGCGGCCTCGACCTGCCTGGTCGACCTCGACTTCCAGAGCGCCAATTGCGGCGCCTATCTCAACCTGTTCAACCAGTTCGACCTTGCCGGCATCATCGGCCAGCCGGAACGGCTCGACGTCGAACTGATGGACGTCATCAAGCTGTCGCGGCCTTCCGGCCTGACGCTCTACGCCTTCGAGCGGCCGCAGCTGCCGTTCGAGCCGCAGGGCGCCGACTTCGTCTTCCGGCTGCTCGACCTCGTCGCCTACCGTTTCGACGACATCGTCATCGACCTGCCGAACATCGAAACGCCCTGGCACAATTCCGTGCTGTCGACGAGCGACGAGATCTTCATCGTCTTCGAACTGAATGTCGCCTCGCTGCGGCAAGGCAAACGGCTCTACAAGAAGATCCGCGAGCTGCGCGGCAATGCCGTCTCAATCACGCTGGTCGCCAACAAGCACAAGCGCAAATGGTTCGGCAACCACTTCTCGCGCAGCGAGCTGGAGAAGATCTTCAAGGCGCCGCACATCAAGTCGGTCGGCCTCGACAACGCCCTGCTGGCCGACGCGCTGAACCGCGCCATGCTGCCGTCCGAAGTGGATGGGCGGGCGCGCTTCAACAAGGACCTGAAGAAGATGTTCCGCGAGCGGCTCGACGATGCGGCCCGCTAGCGGCCATCGCTTGCGGCTGACAGCCGCCTGCCTGCTTGGCCTGGCGCTGGCGCCCGCGGCCGGGCAGACCGCGTTGGCGGACAGCCGCCCGCCTCTGCCGGCCATGGGTCCCAGCCTGCGCAAGACGGTGGCGTTTTCCACCCAGGAGAAGACCGGGACCATCATCATCCGCAAGCAGGAAAAAGCGCTCTATCTGGTGACCGGCAAGGGCGAGGCCCTGCGCTACCGGATCAGTGTCGGACGCGACGGCTTCGGCTGGACGGGTACGGTCCAGGTGGGAGCCAAGACCGAGTGGCCGGCGTGGCGGCCGCCCAGGGAAATGCGCGCCCGCCAGCCGGAATTGCCTGACATGGTGCCCTCGGGGCCGTACAATCCGCTCGGCGCAAGGGCGCTCTATCTGCTTCGGGACGGCCGCGACACGCTCTATCGCATCCATGGCACCAACGACCCTTCGGGCGTGGGTTTCGACGGCACGTCGGGCTGTTTTCGCCTGACGAATACCGATGTCATCGATCTTTTCAGGCGCGTGCCTGTCGGCACCAAGGTGGTGGTCCAATGACGACGATCAGCGATCCCGACGACCTTGTGATAGCGGTCGAACCGCTGTTGCTCGACAGGGAGAAGAGCCGGTCCAGGCTCGCCATTGCCGTCGCTGTCGGCCTGGCGCTGTTTGCCCTGCTGAACGCCACCGCGGCCGTCTATCTCTACCGCGGCATCAACGATCTGCGCGCAATCGAGGCGCGGCTGGAGGACCTCGGCCAGTTCGAGCAGCGCATGAGCGCGCGGCTCGACACCGTCAACAATGGATTTCAAAGCCGGTTCGAGGCGCTGGACGACCGGCTGCGGGCGAGCTTCGGCGAGGTCAACGCCAACATCGCCCGGCAGCCCCCGGAGATGTCGGGAAATCACGGTGGCGACGAGCCGCGCGTCGTCGAACTCCCCTCGCCCGCCGAAGACATGGCGGCGGTCGCCAGCGCCGCCGACGCGGAGCCTGCCATCGGGGACATGCCGCGGGTAACGCGAAGGCGGTCGGCTCCGGCAGCGCCTCCCGCGCCAAGCTCCAACTACCAGCGGAGCGTATCGCCGGAAGGCAAGGTCACCTATCACAAGATAAACTAGGTCGGGACCTGCGCGCGGCCCGTAGCGCTGCGCTGGTCTAGAAATCCCGCTGCAGTGCCATGATCCGGACGCGCCGCGATTCAACGCGCATGCCGAGTTCACGGACATAGGCAAGGTGGCAATAGGCGCAGGCGGTGACCCCGATGACCGCCAGCAGGCAGTTCAGCCAGGTGAAGTCCATCATCAGCGAGAACCGAAAGCCGCTCGGCGCCGTGAACGCGGCAATGGTGCTGGCGGTCTGCGAACGGCCGCCGATGAAAATCATCGACGCCGCGAGGACCAAGATGCCGTGGTTGGCAAGAAAGAATGCGGCCGACCTTCTGGCCCGGCTTGCCATCCAGCAGACCACCAGGGCCGCGCCCAGCAGAGCGAAATCGAGGACTATCGACCCTCCCAGATAGACATCTACCTGCTGCCAGACCATGCCCGACGAGGGATGCAAGGCGAGCCAGATCTTCCACATATCGGGGCTTGCCGGGTAGGTTCCGAGCAGGAGCGTGGCCATTCGCTCCGCCGCGAGGATCAGCAGGACACAGGCAGGAAAGGCGAAAAGCAATAGTGGTTGGCGCTTCATGGTGCCTCGCAATCTGGCACGCAGATTACGCGCCATGAGTTGCGCAAGGCTTAACGGGGGAAGGTTTCGGCTGAGACAGGACCGATCAAGCGGCTCGGATCATGTCGTACAGCCAAGTGCCCGCTTTTGTATGCCTGACACCCAAATCCCGGACGCTGTCCATGTGATTGCGCCCCTCGACGATGCCGATCGAAGCCGTCAGGCGCTGCTCCGTCAGGCGATCGGCAAACAATCTGGCCTGCAGGTGAAACGGTTCGGTTTCCCGCTCGCCGACCAGCAGCGTGACCTTTGTCCGCGACGAGTGGGATTTGCTCATCGGCGAATACGCCCCGACTTCCGTGTCGGTCAGGCCTATCAAGGGCTCAAGGAAGGATTGCTGGAGGGGCTTCAAATCGTAGAGCCCGCCGAGCAGAAGTGCCGCCGAGGGCGGACGTGCCGACCCCTCGTCGAACAAAAAGGTCGCCAGATGCGCCCCGGCGGAATGACCGCTGACGCTTAGCCGACCAGGATCGCCGCCATGGCTGGCAATATTATCCAGCACCCATTGCCTCGCGCGCCGGACCTGGTCGACGATTGCCGCCATCCTGACGGCGGGCATCAGCGCGTAGTCGATCACGACCGCGATTGCCCCTGCGCTCGTCACCGTTTCGGCAATGTAGGAATAGTCGCTCTTGGCGAACATGCGCCAATAACCGCCATGGATGAAGATGTGCACCGGGAGGTTCCTGCGCGGTCTCTCCGGAAAGAACAGGTCGAGGCGTTCGGCCTCGTGCGGGCCATAGGCGATGTCCGCCAGCATCGGCAGCGAAGCCCGCGTCGCGGTGCTGCGGGCGACGATGTCGGCCACGATGTCATCGAAATCGGCAACGTGGTCACGGGTGCGAAAAGGGTCCTTCGACATGGTGTCCGCTCAGAAGGTTACAGCGATGTATTTGGCCTCCATGAACTCGGCGATGCCGTGATGCTGGCCCCCTTCCCGCCCGAGGCCGCTCTGCTTGACTCCGCCGAAGGGCGCGGCGGGATCCGACATCAGGCCGCGGTTGAGGCCGATCATGCCGGCCTCGATCTCGGCGGCCACCCGCATGCCGCGTGCCACATCGCGGGTGTAGAGATAGGCGGCGAGGCCGTATTCGGTGTTGTTGGCGTGGAGGATGGCCTGCGCCTCGCTCTCGAAGCGGGTGATGGGCGCCACCGGGCCGAAGATCTCCTCATGCGCCATGTCGGCGTCCGGCGAGACTTCGGCCAGGACGGTCGGCGGATAGAAAAAGCCATCCCCTTCAGGCACCGAGCCGCCGCACAGTACCTTGGCCCCCCGGCTGACCGCGTCCTTGACCAGCCGGTCGATCTTGTCGACCGCCTTCTTGGTGATCATGGGTCCACATTCGGTGTCCGCCTTGGTGCCGGCGCCGATCTTGAGCGCAGCCATGCGCCGCGCAAGACCGTCGGCGAACGCATTGTGGATGCCGGACTGGACGTAGATGCGGTTGGCCGCCGTACAGGCTTCGCCGGCATTGCGCATTTTGGCGATCATGGCGCCGTCGAGGGCCGCGTCGAGATCGGCATCGTCGAAGACGATGAAGGGTGCATTGCCGCCAAGCTCCATGGAACAGGAAATCACATGCTTGGCGGCCTCGGCGAGCAAGGCCCGGCCGATCCCGGTCGAACCGGTGAAGGAGAGCTTCCTGACGCGCGGATCGGCCAGCATGGCCGACGTCAGGGGGCCGGGTGTCGACGTCGTCAGCACGTTCACGACACCGTCCGGTACGCCGGCTTCGCTGTAGAGCGCGGCCAGCGCATAGGCGGTCAGCGGCGTCTCGCTGGCCGGTTTCAGAATGACCGTGCAGCCTGCCGCGAGTGCCGGTGCGATCTTGCGCGTCGCCATCGCGGCGGGGAAATTCCACGGCGTGATGAGGACGCATATGCCGATCGGCTGGTAGTCGACGACGATGCGGTTCGCGCCGGACGGGGCGGTGCCGAACTCGCCGGTGATACGAACCGCTTCCTCGGCGTTCCAGCGGAAGAATTCAGCTGCATAGGCGACCTCGCCGCGCGCGTCGCGCAGGGCCTTGCCGTTCTCCAGCGAGATCAGCATGGCAAGCGTCTCCGACCGCTCGACCATCAGCTCGAAACAGCGCCTGAGAATCTCCGAGCGCTTGCGCGGCGCTGTCTCGCGCCACCCCTTGGCGGCCTTGGCCGCTGCCTCGACCGCGGCGGCGGCATCCTCCAGGGTCGCATCGGGGACCGCCGCGATCACCGCGCCGGAGGATGGATCGGTGACCTCGATGAGCCCGCCGTCGGACGACGGCAGCCATTGTCCGCCAATGTAGAGCCGGTGCGGAAAGCCCCGAACGTCGTACGGATCCTGATCGAGAGGGAAGGCATTGTAGGGAAGGTTCATCGTCTTGTTCCTGACGTTCACATGGCGCAGGCGGTGAGATCGCCGTCATAGGCCGCCTGGACAAGGCGGCGCATGGCGGCGAGGTCGAATGGGCGCGGGTTGTTCTTGATCAGGCGATCGATGCCGAGCGCCTGCTCGGCGGTCCAGTCGAGCTTGTCGGTCGGGAGCCCCAGACCGGCCAGCGTCGGGGTGATGCCGATCGCCGCAAACAAGCGCCTGATCTCCTCGATGGTCGCGTCCGCCATTTCGTCGATACCACGACCGTTCGGCTCGAGGCCAAGAGCAATCCCTATCTCGGCGATCTCACCCGCGGCCACGCGGCTGTTGTAGCTCATGACGTAAGGCATCATTGTCGCCACTCCCAGCCCATGCGGCGTATGTGTGAGCGCGCCGGCCGGGTATTGCACCGCGTGCGCTGCCGCCGTGCCGGCGGTGCCGAACGCGCAACCCGCAGCCAGCGCTCCCATCATCACGTCGGAGCGCGCCTCGGCGTCGCCGCCGTCAATGCACGCCTTCTCCAGGCTGCGGCCGAGAAGTTTGACGGCCAGCAGCGCGAAATGGTCGGTCAGCGGCGTCTTGCCGATGAACACGTGGCGCTGCGGCAGGCTGAAGTCCCCGTCCCGGCGCATGGCCGTAAAGGCCTCGATCGCATGCGTGAGCGCGTCGGCACCGGCAACCGCGGTCAGGCCCGGCGGACAAGTCATTGTCAGTTCGGGGTCGCAGACGGCAACGGCAGCAATGAGATAGGGGCTCGATATGCCGACTTTGAGCGTCCGGTCCGGATCCGATATCACTGCAACGGGCGTCACCTCCGATCCTGTGCCAGCCGTGGTCGGCACGGCGATCAGCGGCAGCATCGGCCCCGGGACCTTGAACTCGCCGTAGTAGTCCCGCAGCTCGCCGCCATGGCTGATCAGCAAGGCGGCACATTTGGCGAAATCGAGACAGCTGCCGCCGCCGATGCCGATCACCATATCTGGCCGGAAGCCCCTCGCTTCCTCGACGCAGACCGCCACCGAATCGCGCGGCACGTCCGGGAGGACACCGTCGTGAACCAGCACGTCGATCGATGCCGACCGCAGGGATTCCATCATTTCGGCGAACACGCCGGTGCCGGCGAAACGCTCGTCGGTGCAGACCAGGGCGCGGCGGCCATGGCGGCCGGCCACGGCTGGCAGCGCATGACGTTGTCCCTTTCCGAATAGAATTTCGCGTGGGAGCCGGAGGGCTGTGAGAAGGCTCATGACAGGCTGCATCCTTGGGGAGTTTCGGAGAAACGCATTGCAAAAATCCGCACCGAAAATCCTCAATTGAGCGGCGCCGATAAAATCGTATAGGATATAGTATTGCATCGGTCAAACCCTCGTGTTAGCAGTCTCCCCAGTCGAGAGGCGAAAAATGCAATCTGTCAGTTTGAGCAATAATGGTGAAGCGCCCACGGGAGCGGGCCGCATTCAGCGGGCCGGCAGCCTGGCCGAGGACGTCTACGAGGCCATCTTCGCCCAGCTGATGTCGCTGAAGATCGCGCCCGGTTCGCGCATCACCGTCGACAATCTGGTCAAGGAGTTCGACGTTTCCCATACGCCGATCCGCGAGGCGCTGGGGCGTCTCGAAGGCGAAGGACTGGTTCTGAAGACGCACCTGATCGGATATCGCGCCGCGCCGCAGATCACGCGGCGTCGTTTCGACGAATTGTACGAAATGCGTCTCCTGCTCGAACCGCACGGCGCGGCGAAAGCCGCTGCCACGATGGACGAAGCCAAACTCGGCACGCTGCTGGAGGCCGCAGGCGTGATGTCGCGCCGCGAGGGCAAGGACGAGCGCCTGCGTTATTCGAACTTCGCCAGGCAGGACGCGATCTTCCACGACAAGATCATGGAATACGCCGAAAACGAGCTCATCCGCGAGACGCTGGGTTTTCAACACACCCACTTCCACATTTTCCGCCTGATGTACCATTCCCGCGTGACCGAGGAGGCGCTGGACGAGCATGAGGCGATCCTCGCCGCGTTCGGCTCTGCCGATCCGGATGCCGCCGCGAAAGCAATGCGCGCCCACATCGAGCACTCGCGCGATCGCCTGCTGCCGGCCTTCGATTGAGGCCTGAACGAATGTCCGTTACTGCCAATATTGCCGGAGAGGGAGGAAGTGCGCTGCCCGGCGGCAGTGCGCCCGGGGCCGTGGAGCCGGTGCTGCGCGCTCAGGGTCTCTCGAAGCAATATGGGCCGGTGACCGTGCTCTCCGACGTCACGCTCGACATCCTGCCGGGCGAAATCCACGCCATCATCGGCGAGAACGGTGCCGGAAAATCCACTTTGATGCGGCTGCTGTCCGGCTATGCCGAGCCCACCCGCGGCACCTTGTCCATGGCCGGTCGGCCGGTGACGTTCGCCAAGCCCGACCAGGCCCAGAAAGCCGGCATCGCCCTCGTCCACCAGGAGATCCTGCTCGCCGAAGCGCTTACGGTGACGGACAACCTATTTCTCGGCCGCGAGCTTTCGCGCCGCCATGTGATGGACGACCGCGCCATGCGGCGCCTGGCAGCCGAGAAGCTGGCACGGATCGGCTGCGCGGTCTCGCCGACCGCGCTGGTGCGCGACATCTCGCTGGCCGACCGCCAGCTGGTCCAGATCGCCCGCGCGCTGCTCGACGACTACAAGGTCGTGATCTTCGACGAACCGACCGCCGTGCTGACCGGCGAGGAAGTGGATCGGCTCCTCGAAATCGTCCGGCAGCTAAAAGGTCATGGCACGGCCGTCCTCTATATCAGCCATCGGCTGGATGAGGTGCAGCAGCTTGCCGACAAGGTGACCGTGCTGCGCGACGGCAGGATGGTCGGCACCTATCCGGGCACGGCCTTGACGCAGATGGACATGGCACGCCTGATGGTCGGCCGCGAGCTTGCAACGCTTTACCCGCAGAAGAGCGCACCGTCCAATGAGCCGATGCTGAGCGTGAAAAACGCCACCGTCCCGGGCTACGCCGAAGACGTCTCTTTCACCGTCCACAGGGGCGAAATTCTTGGCTTTGCCGGCATGATCGGCGCGGGCCGCACGGAACTGTTCGAAGGGCTGGTGGGCCTGCGTCCGGCCCACGCCGTGATCGAACTCGAGGGACGGCCCGTCCGGATCCGCTCGCAACGCGAAGCGATCGACGCAGGCATCGGTTACCTGACCGAGGACCGAAAGAGCAAGGGCCTGCTCCTCGAGGAACGGCTGGCGCCCAACCTCACGCTTTCCGCACTTGAACGGTTCCATCCCGCACTGGCTCTCAGCAGACGCCGCGAGTCGGCCGCGCTGACAGAGGCCGTCCGGAGCTACGATATCCGGCTCAAGAGCCCTGGCGTGAAGGCGGGACAGCTTTCCGGCGGCAATCAGCAGAAGCTGCTGCTCGCCAAGGTGCTGCTCACCAACCCCTCTGTGGTCGTCATCGATGAACCGACCCGTGGCATCGACATCGCCAACAAGGCTCAGATCTACGCCTTCATCCACGCCATCGTCGGCAGCGGCAAAGCCTGCATCGTCATCTCGTCGGAAATGCAGGAGCTGATCGGCATCTGCGACCGCATCCTCGTCATGCGGGAAGGCCGCCTGACGGGCGAGGTCCAAGGCGCCGAGATGACCGAAAGCAATGTGGCGCTGCTGGCGACAAGCGGCCCGAAACCGAGGCCGAAGGCCGAGGGAGGAACAGAATGGCTGTCATGACCGGATCCCCATCCACACATCGCGTCGGTGATTTGAACATCACCTGGACCGACGTGGGTCCCTTCCTGGCATTGGCCGCCCTGCTGGTGGTCGGCTTCCTCATCAATCCAGACTTCCTCTCCGCGACCAACCTTGCCAACGTCATCACCCGCAGCGCCTTCATCGCCATCATCGCTGTCGGCGCGACGTTCGTTATCTCGTCGGGAGGGCTCGATCTTTCCGTCGGCTCGATGGCCGCCTTCGTCACCGGCATCACCATCATGTTCATGAACGCGGTGGCGCCGCACGCCGGCCTGTGGGCGATACCGGCTGGAATGCTCGTGGCGACCCTGGTCGGTCTTATGTGTGGCCTCGCCAACGGCCTAATCGTCACCATAGGCCGGATCGAACCGTTCATTGCGACGCTCGGCACAATGGGCATTTTCCGCGCGTTGATCACCTATCTGACCGACGGCGGCACGATACCAATAGACCGGTCGCTGCGCGAAGCGTATCGGCCGGTCTATTTCGGCACCGTCGGCGGTGTCCCGATCCCGATCCTGATATCCGTCGCCGTCGCCGCGGTCGCATCGTTCGTCCTCTACAAGATGAAGTATGGGCGCAAATGTGCGGCGGTGGGCGCAAACGAGGACGTCGCGCGCTATTCCGGCATCTCCGTCATCAAGACGCGCACCATTGCTTACATCGTCCAAGGCGTTTGCGTAGCCATCGCCGCGATCTGCTACGTACCGCGACTAGGTGCCGCAACGCCGACCACCGGGCACCTCTGGGAACTGCAGGTGATCACCGCCGTGGTGATCGGCGGCACGGCGCTGCGTGGCGGCAAGGGTCATGTCTGGGGAACCGTCGCCGGCGCCGTCATTCTGGAGCTGATCGCCAATCTCATGGTGCTGTCGGACTTCGTCTCCGAGTACCTGGTTGCCGCGGTTCAGGGCGTCATCATCATCATCGCGATGCTCATTCAGAGGTTCTCGAATTCGAAATAGCCCCGTGTCCGGACCACACGGGTGCGTCTTTGCAGGTCCAATCTGGGAGAAGAAAATGTTTAGTAAAAGATGGATGGCTGCGGCCGCGCTCGGCTCGCTGCTGCTGACTGGCCATGCCATGGCCGAGGACAAGAAAGTCATCGCCGTTTCGATACCGGCCGCCGACCACGGCTGGACCGCCGGCGTCGTCTATCACGCGCAGACGGCGGCCAAGGAAATCAACGCGGCTTTCCCCGGCGTCGAGGTCATCGTAAAGACGTCGCCGTCGGCGGCCGATCAGGTGTCGGCGATCGAGGATCTCTCCGCCTCACGCAAGATCGATGCGCTGGTGATCCTGCCTTACTCCTCGGAAGAATTGACCGAACCGGTCAAGGCCATCAAGGAGAAGGGCACCTTCATCACCGTCGTCGACCGTGGCCTGACCGACCCGACCATCCAGGGCCTCTACGTCGCCGGCGACAACATCGCCGTCGGGCGCAACACCGCGAAATACATGATCGACAAGCTTGGCGGCAGGGGCGACCTGGTTGTCCTGCGCGGCATCCCAACGGTGATCGACGATGAGCGCATCAAGGGCTTTCAGGACGCCATCGCCGGGACCGGCCTCAAGGTTCTCGACATTCAGTACGCTCATTGGAACAGCGACGAAGCCTTCAAGCTGATGCAGGACTACCTCGCCAAATATCCGCACATCGACGCGGTGTGGGCGAACGACGACGACATGCTGCTGGGGGTGCTCGAGGCGGTCAAGCAGTCGGGCCGCACCGATATCAAGCTGGCGCTTGGCGGCAACGGCATGAAGGACATCGTCAAGAAGGTCATTGACGGCGACAGCATGACCCCCGTCGAGACCCCCTACCCGCCGTCCATGATCAAGACGGCCATCTACATGACCATGGCCAATTTGGTTGGCCAGGCCCCGGTTCGCGGCGCCGTCAAGCTGGACGCGCCGCTGATCACCAAGGACAACGCCAAGGAATACTTCTTCCCCGACTCTCCGTTCTGAAGAACGCAATCAATGCGGGGCGCAGCATGACTCGCCCCGCCCCTTTCACACGACAGAGGACATGATCATGTCAGGCAAGAAAATATTGATGCTCACCGGCGAGTTCACCGAGGAGTACGAGATCTTCGTCTACCAGCAAGCAATGGAAGCCGTCGGTCACACGGTCCACGTGGTCTGCCCGGACAAGAAGGCAGGAGACCTCATCAAGACCTCCCTGCACGACTTCGAGGGCGACCAGACCTACACCGAAAAGCTCGGCCATTTTCAGGTGATCAACAAGACGTTTGCCGAGGCGGAAAAGCAGCTCGATCAATACCACGCCGTATATTGCGCCGGCGGCCGCGGCCCGGAATACATCCGCACCGACAAACGGGTGCAAGCCATGGTGCGCCACTTCCACGATACCCAGAAGCCGATCTTCACGATCTGCCATGGGGTCCAGATTCTGATTGCCGTGGACGGTGTCGTGCGCGGCAAGAAGGTCGGCGCGCTCGCCGCTTGCGAACCGGAAGTGACGCTGGCCGGCGGCACCTACATCGACCTGTCGCCGACGGAGGCGTATGTCGACGGAACCATGGTGTCGGCCAAGGGATGGACAGCCCTCGCTGCCTTCATCCGCGAATGCCTGAAGGTGCTCGGGACCGAGATTCGCCATAATTAAACAAGGTCGGCGCGCGTCAACAATGCGCCGGCTTCTGTTGTGATGGGATGTGCATCCACGTGTCTTTGAAGCGGGCCCTCGGTCGGTGAGATCGAGGGCCACCGTCGCCGGTCAATCGAAGAATCCGGCATCCTCCGCCAGCAAATACTTCCTGGCGCTTTCGGCGTCGATATCGAGGCCTAGCCCCGGTGCTTCCAGCAGATCCACCATGCTGTCCCTCACGATCTGCTTGGGCAGGCCGATGACGATGTCGTTCCACCAGGGGTCCGAGGCACTGGGGTATTCGAACGCCACGTAATTGGCGGGCAAGGTGGCGCAGACGTTGATCAGCGCGCCGAGGCCCAGCAGGCCATTCGCCGTGCCATGCGGCGCCATCAGAATCGAGTGCATATAGGCGTGCTCGGCGACCCATTTGAGCTCGGCAATGCCGCCGATGTCGGCAGGATCGGGGCCGATGACGCGCACCGCCTGTGTCTCGATCAGCTCCTTGAAATTGTGCCTGAGGTAAATCTGCTCGCCGGTATGGATCGGCGTCGAGGTGGAGGTGGTCAGTTCCCGGTAGGCCTGCGGATTGACCCACGGCACATAGTCGCCGGTCAGCATGTCCTCCAGCCACATCAAATTGTACCTCTCGACCGCGCGGGCAAACTTGATCGCATCGGGCAGCATCCAGCCCGGGCCGCAGTCGAGTGCCAGGCTGACCTTGTCGCCCAGCACTTCCTTCATCGCGATCACGCAGTCGAGCATGTGGTTGAAACCGCGTTCGCTGATCACGCCCTGATCCATGGCGCCGTGATAGCCGGCCTTCTTCTGCGTCACGCCGTAATGGAAGTCCTCGATGGTGTCCTTCATGTTGGAATGGAACGAGATTCCTTGCTTAACCATGAAGAAGTTCTGCGGCTGCTCCATCATCCATTTGACGTCTGCGGCATAGTCCTCCGGCCGGTCGCCTGTGCGCTTCTGGCGGATCGAGCCGTTATAGACGCGTACCTTGTCGCGCACCTTGCCGCCGAGCAGCTTATAGGCCGGCACGCCCGCGGCCTTGCCGGCAATGTCCCAAAGCGCATGTTCGATAGCGCTGACCGCCGCGCCGTAGGGCTTGAAAGAACCGCGTTGGCGGATCTTCAACATGACCCGCTCGACATCGGTCGGATCCTCGCCGATCAGCGCCTCGCGGAAATGCAGCACAAAGGGCTTGAGGTAGGTCTTGGTGAACTCGACTTCTCCCAGTCCATAGAGGCCCTCGTCGGTCACGACGCGAACGATGGGGTGCTTGCCGATAACGGCACAGCGAAGGTCGGTGATCTTCATCGCGCGGTCCTATCTCACGGACGAGAAAGCTGTCGGCGTGAGCAGCTGGCTGCTGATATTGGCAACGATCTGCCCGTCGCGCTCGGACTCGTCCCGGGCCCTGTGCCATGCCGGATCGGTGACGAAAGCCGTCCATTTCGCCTCACGCTCGGCCAGTGATTCCCAGGCTAGGAAATAGGTGAGGCGGTTGCTGTTTTCGCCGATTGCCGTGGTGAAAAACCCGGCTTGGCGGATGCCATGCCTCTCCCAGATGGCCAGCGTTTGGTCGGAAAAGCGCTTGAGCAAAGCCGGCAGCCTGCCCGGCAGGCAGTCATAGATGCGCAGTTCGTAGATCATGGTTTCGTCCGTTTCCTTCTTCGCCTCTCCCTTGGGAGAGGTCGACACGAATGGTCAGTCGTCGGCCCTGTGAGCCAAGGAGAGTGAGGGCAGGAGTCTGGGCTAACTCCAGGTCCGGTCCCAGCTATATTCATTGTCCCAATGCTCGGTGGATTGCCATATCCCGGTGACACCGGGCTGCAGGTGCTGGCTGATCACCTCGTCGACCACATCGTCTATGCCCAACCCCGGCTTGTCGGGCACGGTGATGAAGCCGTCCTTGACGAGCGGCTTGGGCAGGCCGGTGACGATATCGTCCCACCACTCGACATCGGCGGAGTGGTATTCGAGCGCCATGAAGTTTTCGGTAGCGGTCGCGACATGCGCGGCGGCCATCGCGGCGATCGGGCTTTCGGCCATATGGATGGCCATGGCGACACCGTGATCCTGCGCCATGTCGCCGATCTTCTTGGTCTCGAGAATACCCCCACTGGTGAGCAGGTCCGGGTGGATAACGGAGAGGCCGCCGCTCTTGAGCAACGGCTCGAAGCCTTCCTTGAGGTAGATGTCTTCGCCGGTGCACATCGGCACCGTGGTGGCCCCCTGCAATTGCCGGTACTGCTCGGTGTGTTGCCAGGGGATCACATCCTCCAGCCAGGCCGGTACGTATTTCTCGATGCGACGCGACAGGCGTATGCCGTCCTGCAGCGAGATATGGCCGACATGGTCGATGGCGAGCGGGATCTCGTATCCAATCACCTCGCGAACCTCGTGGATGTACTGCTCGAGCAGGTCGATCCCCTTCTCGGTGAAATGCAGGCCGGTGAACGGGTGCTGCACGTTCTGCGCGTCGTAGGCGAGATTGCGGGCCTTGCGCTCCTCAAGCGTGCCGCCACGGCCGCGCGGATTGGCATGAAACTCTTCGAGCGCGCCGGCGGGCGCGGATACGGCGCCCGGGACATGGGCGATCTGCATCAAGCCCAGGTCCATCTTGAGGAAGGTGAAACCACGGTCCATGCGCTGCTTGAGGCGCTTTCCGGTTTCGGTGCCGCTCGGTTTCTCGGCATCGGTATCGCAATAGACGCGCACCTGATCGCGGAACTTGCCGCCGAGCATCTGGTAGATGGGAACGCCATAGGCCTTGCCGGCGAGATCCCAGAGCGCGATCTCGACCGCCGAGACGCCGCCGCCCTGCCGACCGTGCCCGCCGAATTGCTTGATGCGGCGAAACAGGCGATCGATGTCGCAGGGGTTCTCGCCAAGCAGCCGGCTCTTCAGCATCAGCGCGTAGGTGGCGCTGGCGCCGTCGCGCACCTCGCCAAGCCCGACGATGCCTTGGTTGGTATAGATCTTGAGCAGCGCCGAGGTGAACGGCGCACCGACGATCTCGGCCACCCGCATGTCGGTGATGCGAAGCTCGGACGGCTTCGAGTCGGTGTTGACCCGGTTGAGGGCCTCGTCGGCTCCATCGGTCTTTGGCATGACTTATCCCCGTTCTGATTTGCGGGTTGTCGCCCGCATGCTGCCGATTGCGTTGCTAGCCCAGTTCGATCTCATGGGCTTGCAGGTAATCGCGGTTCATCTCGATGCCGAGACCCGGCCTCAACGAGAGCTTGAGGCTACCGTTCGAAACATCGAGCGGCTTGTCGATAAGATGATCGTACTTGCCCAAATTCCACTCCGACGTTTCGAGCTTGTAGAAGTTCGGAACGGTCATCATCACCTGCGCTCCCGCAACCACGTTGATCGGTCCCGCGGCGTCATGCGGCGAGACTGGGATGTAGTAGGCTTCGCACAGGGCGGAAATCTTCTTGAGTTCGGTAATTCCGCCCGTCCAGGTGACGTCAGGCATGATGTAGTCGGCGAGCTTGTTCTCGAGAACCGGCACGAAATCCCACTTTGTGTGGCCACGCTCGCCCCAAGAGATAGCGGCACTGACCTTTTCGCGAACCTGCTTGAGGGCGTTAAGGCTCTCGGGCGGGCATGGCTCCTCGAACCAGTCGATCTGGCCGGCCTCCTCGAGGCTGCGACAGAGGCGAATGGCGGTCGGAACATCGAAGCGGCCGTGCGCATCGATGAGGATGTCGATGTCGGGGCCTGCCGTTTCGCGGATCAGAGCCGTGAGTTCGGCAGCCTCGCGCTCGTCCTTGCGGGTCATGCCGCCGTCGAGATAGCCGTCCCGCTGTTCGCGCGACACACCGTCGGCATCGCGACCCTGGTGGGGGAAGGGGTCGAACTTGAGAGCAGTATGTCCGGACTCGACGATGTCCAGGATTTCGCGCACCACAGCGTCCTTGCTGGTGAATTTGGCCTGGTTGGGGTGGGTGTAGAGCGCGATCTCATCGCGGACCGGCCCACCCAACAGCTCGTAGATCGGCTTGCCGAGGACTTTGCCCCTGATGTCCCAGAGGGCTATGTCGATCGCGCTCACGCATTCGACCGCGGCGCCACGGCTACCCATATAGGTGAAGCCGCGGAAGATCTTGTGCCAGAGGCATTCGATACGCGCCGGATCTTCGCCTGTCACGGCGGCTCCGATCTGTCGAAGGATCGTGCAGAGGGCGCGGTTGGCGAGCTTCGTGGTGGTGGTGATCTCTCCCCAGCCGCTCACTCCCTCGTCTGTCGTTACCTCGACGAACAGGAATTCCCCCCAATAGGAAGCACCAGACTTGATCAGCCACGGCCGAACGCTCGTGATTTTCATTTCAACTGCCTTTTCACTAGTGGTCAACCACGCTGTTCCAGACCTGACCCCTCGTCCTATCCGGCCCGAGCGGCGTTGCGTGCACGCATCTGTTCGAGAACATGCCGGCCGGAACCCTCGACGTGGCGGGAGATGAGTTCGGCCGCCTTGTCGGCCTCCCCGGCCTTGATGAGCGCAATGAGTTCGCAATGCTCACGAATGATCGCGGCACGCCGCGCGAGCGTGAAATTGAAACGCCGGCTCACCGCTCGCAGCACTTCGCGATGCTTCCACCAGAGCTCGGCGGCATGGCGGTTATAGTGCCGCTGGTACATCACCGTATGAAATGCGGTATCCAGTTCACTGTGCCTGAACGTGTCGGCGAAATTGTTCTCTTCGATCAGGCCTTGGATGCGTTCGAGTTCGGCGATGTCCTCGCCGGTGGCCATACCTACAAACCATCGCGTCAGGGCTGGCTCGATCAGAACTCCGATCTCGTAGATATCGCGGACGAAATCCTGATCGATGGGCCTTACACGCGCCCCGCGGTTAGGAGAAAAGATGACGAACCCCTCGCCCCGCAACAGTTGCAGGGCCTCGCGCACGGGATTGGTCGACGTGCCGTGGCGGCGGGCGAGATCGGTCACAACAAGCCGTTCGTTGGCGGCGAGCCGTCCCTCGATGATGTCTTCCCTGATCAGTTCGTAAAGCGAGGCACCCTCGCTGGAGGCTCCGGTGGCGTCGATCCCCGGGGGTGGCTTTGCTTTGAAATCGTCTGTTTCGGCCAAGGGCCGGCTCCCCAAATTAATACACAGTCTGTCCGATATCACGCACGGTTCCCATAAACAATGTACGATCCGGTGCGTTGACAGGCAATCCATGTTCTGAAAACGTACCAAGTGGTCGAGAGGATACACCGTACTGCAATAACCATCCTCGCGATCGCAGGGCGGAGAACCAGGGAGGATACCTATGACGAGGATCATGCTCGGCAGTGCGGTCCTGCGCGGCACTGTCGTCGGTATTTTGACGGCATCACTTATGTCCACATCGGCGTTGGGTGCGCCACCGGTCGACCTCAGCAAATGGTCGCCCGAATATGTGCGCTCCATCGCGGGAACACAGGATTTTGACACGGCCGGCGATTGCGCCAAGGTCACGCCGCTGGATTACAAGGGGCGACTGACTTTCTGGTATCAGGGCGTGTTCGAGGGCGATCCCGACCTGCTGCGCCAGTACTACAAGGATTTCTTCGAGACTTTCCGCAAGACCTATCCGAACATCAAGCTCGAGGAACAGGCCCTCACCTATAACGACCTTCTCGACAAGTTCCGCACCGCACTCCTGGGCAATGCCGCGCCGATGGCGGTGCGCCTGCAAATCCTGGGCGGTACCGAATTCGCCTCGAAAGGCTATCTGCAGCCGCTCAAGCCGGAGGATGTGGGCTATTCGACCGAGGATTTCTGGCCCGGCGCCATGAAGGCCGTGACCTGGGATGGGGTCACATACGGCGTTCCAACGAACAACGAGACGATGGCGTTCATCTGGAATGCCGACATCTTCAAGCGTGCGGGTCTCGATCCGGACAAGGCTCCCGCAACCTGGGACGACGTCGTCAAATATTCCAAGCAGATCCACGACAAGCTCGGCATTGCCGGTTACGGCCTCGTGGCTCGCAAGAATGCCGGCAATACGCCCTATCGCTTTATGCCACAGCTGTGGGCCTATGGCGGCGGCGTCTTCGACGAAGCCACCGCGAACCCGACTTACAAGGAGGTGGAGCTCGACAGCCCGCAGAGCAAGGCGGCGCTGCAAGCCTCATACGACATGTATGTCCGCGACAAGTCGGTTCCGGTTTCGGCACTTACCAACCAGCAGGCCGACAACCAGCCTCTGTTCGTCGCCGGCCAGTTGGGCATGATGGTTTCCCACCCGTCCGACTACAACGTCATGCTCGACCTGCAGGCCAAGGCGACCGGGACCGACAAGGACAAGGCGCAGACCGTCATCGACAATATGCGCTACGGCCTGATCCCGACCGGTCCTGACGGCAAGCGCGCCGTCGTGTTCGGCGGCTCGAACATTCACATCCTGAAGCCCGAGTATGTAGAGGGTGGCAAGGTGGACGAGCCGGCCGCGAAGGCGATGATCTGCATGTGGGCGAGCCCCGAATGGTCGCTGAAGATGGCCTATGCCGGTTCGAACCCGGGCAATCTTAACGGCTTCAAGACCAAATGGATGAAGGAACGTCTGGACCATATCAAGTTCCTCGATGTCACGACTTCGATGCTCCCCTATGGCATCCCCTTCCCGGCGCTGCCGGAATCCCCCGAGATCATGAACATCATCGTCCCGGACATGCTGCAGAATGCGCTGACCGGCGCGATGACCGTCGACCAGGCAGCGGACGATGCGGCCAAGAAGGTGAAAGACCTAATGGGCGGGCTCTAGTCCCCACCTGACCTGCGACCGGCTGCGCCAAGAGCGCAGCCGGTTCTTTTCGAAAAACAAGGGCACGCCACAGTGACGATCGTGACCGGCAAGGCCGAGGCTCGCCGAAAATCGCAACCCGGCGGGTCAGGCGCATTGCGGAACATCTGGGCCCATCGCGCCGACTACGCATACGTGCTCCCGGCGATCGCCGTGATGCTCGTCGTCATCGCCTATCCGATCTACTACACGATCGAGCTGTCGTTCTATAAGACGCCGCCCGGTCTGCAGCTCCGCGACAAGACCTTCATCGGCTTCGACAATTACACCACCATCCTCACCAGCGATGTGTTCTGGAAAGTAACCTGGAACACCCTGATCTGGACATTCGGATCCACTTTCATCTCCTTTGTCCTGGGGTTTGCCACGGCGCTGGCGCTGCACCGAGACTTTGTCGGCCGCGGCGTCCTGCGCGCCATCCTGATCATTCCCTGGGTGATCAGCGCCGTTGCCGCCTCCTATATCTGGAAGTGGATCTACCATTCGGATTTCGGCATCATCGGCGCGGTGCTGGTCGGCCTCGGATTGACTGACCGGCCACCCAATTTCATCGACAACGTCAGCACGGTGCTGCCCTCCCTGATCGTCGTCAATATCTGGCGCGAGTTTCCGTTTGCCATGATCATGATGATGGCCGGCCTGCAGACAGTCCCCGAGCAATTGTTGCGGGCCGCCAAGGTCGACGGGGCCAATGCATGGCAGCGCTTCTGGCACGTCACTTTCCCGCACTTGCGCAACGTCTCGGTGGTGACGATCCTGCTGCTCGCGGTGGCCAACTTCAATTCCTTCATCATCCCCTGGATCATGACCGCAGGCGGGCCGTCGAACGCATCGCATATCTGGATAACCCACATCTATGAGCTCGCGTTCGGCCGCCAGCGCTGGGGCGTGGCATCGGCTTATTCGGTGCTCCTGTTCCTCATCCTGATGACGCTGGGCTATTTCTACGTCCGGGCGCTGAGCGGCAACGAGCGGAAAGAGGGGAGCACATGAGCACGCTTGCAGAGACAGCCTCCCGAGGCCGGCCCCATCGCCGCATGCGCGTCGACGGATGGCGCTGGGCCGGGCGCATCTTCCTCTTGTTCATGCTGATTTACACCGCGGTGCCGATGATCTGGATGCTGATCACCTCGATCAAGTCCGGCTTCGCGGCGACGCAGTTCCCGCCGCAATGGTGGCCAAACGAGCCTACGCTTGCCAGCTACAAGAAGCTGCTCGATCCGCAGAACAGCGTCGGCCAGGACTTCCTGCGCTTCTTCTGGAACAGCCTGTTCGTGTCGACCGTCACGACAATCCTTTCGGTGATCGTTGCCGTCCCCGCGGCCTACGCGTTTTCGCGCTTCACCTTCCCCGGCCGGAACTTCCTGTTCTTCGCCGTGCTGCTGCGCAACATGTTCCCAGCGGTGATCTTTCTCGTGCCGCTCTTCATCCTGATGCGTGCGATCGGGCTGGTGAACACGCATGGCTCGCTGATCCTGACCTATCTCACCTTCGGCCTGCCCCTGGCGATCTGGCTGCTCAAGGGTTTTTACGACAACATCCCGGTGCAGCTCGAGCAGGCGGCGCGTATCGATGGGGCAACACGGTTCCAGGCCTTCATCATGATCGTGATGCCGCTCTCGACGCCGGGGATCATCGCCACCGCGATCTATTCCTTCATCGGCGCGTGGAACGAGTACATCTACGCCTACACGTTCCTCTCCAAAAATGAACAGTTGACCCTGCCGGTCGGCATCCAGCGCTTCTTCTCGGAAAACACGACGGACTTTCCGGGACTGATGGCGGCGAGCTTCATGATGAGCGTGCCTGTCGTGGTGCTGTTCCTCGTCCTGCAGCGATACTTCGTACGCGCCCTGACAGAAGGCGCGGTCAAGCATTAGGGAGTTGCCGATGGCCCACGTGGTCCTCAAAGATCTCGTCAAGACCTATGGCGGCTTCAAGGCCGTCAACGACGTTTCACTGACGGTCAACGACGGCGAGTTCGTTGCGCTTGTCGGCCCTTCAGGCTGCGGAAAGACGACCACGCTCAATCTCGTTGCCGGGCTGACCCCGATCACATCGGGCGACATCCTCATTGGCGACCAGGTGGTCAACGATCTCGACCCCAAGGACCGGGACATCGCAATGGTGTTCCAGAACTACGCGCTCTATCCGCAAAAGTCGGTCTACATGAACCTCGCGTTCCCGCTACAGATGCGCAAACTGCCCAGGGACGAGATCGACAAGAAGGTTAAGGAAGCGGCGCGCGTGCTCGACATGACGCACCTGCTCGAGCGCAAGCCGCGCGAACTTTCGGGCGGGCAGCAGCAGCGTGTGGCGCTGGGCCGTGCTCTCGTGCGCGATCCCGCGGTGTTTCTCATGGACGAGCCGCTCTCCAACCTCGACGCGAAACTGCGCGTACAGATGCGGTCGGAGATCAAGCGCTTCCACCAGGACCTCAAGGCGACGATCATCTATGTGACGCACGACCAGCTCGAAGCCGTCACCATGGCCGACAAGATGGCGGTGATGAACGGCGGCTTCCTGCAGCAATACGATTCACCGGCGCAGGTCTTTGCCCATCCGGTGAACATGTTCGTCGCCAGCTTCATCGGCAGCCCGGCAATGAGCCTCATTCCGCTGGAGACATTGACGGCGAACGGCAACACCGTGCTGACCAGCGCGGAGGGCTGGAGCCTCGGGCTCTCGCCGCGCAACGTCCAGAAGGTCACGGGGGCAACGACCAGGAAAATCGTGCTCGGCGCACGCCACTCGACGATCAAGCTGCACAAGAGCACGGTGCAAGGCGGCATCCCGGCCAAGGTCTACACGGTGGAACCAACCGGAGACGTCACCTTCGTGCAGGCCTTCCTGTCCGGTGCCATCGTCAACGTCAGCGTGCCGCCCAACATTGCCGTCGCGCCCGACGAGCGGATCTGGCTCGAGTTCGACCAGGAGCGGATGCATCTGTTCGACGGTGAGACCGAGATGGCTCTCGAGGTCGACTGAGACAGGGCGGATGCGTGTGGGACGCGGGCGTGGATGACTACGAAACTTAAGATCACGGCGATCAAACCCTATCCGGCATGGGTGGGAACGCGCAATCAGATGCTGGTCAAGGTCGAGACCGACCAGGGCATTTTCGGTTGGGGCGAGAGCGGCCTGAGCGGCCGCGAGAAGGCCGTGGCCGGCGCGGTCGAGCACTATCGCGAGTTTCTCATCGGCCGCGATCCCATGCAGATCGGGCGGATCTGGCAGGAGGTTTATCGCAGCCAGTATTTCGAAGGCGGTCGGGTTCTGCAGGCAGCTATTTCGGCCATCGATATCGCCCTCCACGATATCAAGGGCAAGGCGCTGGGGGTGCCGGTCTACGAATTGCTGGGCGGCAAGCAGCGCGACCGGATCCCCACCTTCGCCTCGACCGGAGACGAGGCCGAGGGCGATGTTGCCATCGAGCGGGCCCGCGAACTGCGCGCACAAGGCTGGCAGGCGATCCGCTTCTTTCCCGTCGGGCAAAACAGCAGGGATGTTTTCGAGCCACGCGAGTCGATCGGCGCTACCGCGACCATGCTGAACAAGGCGCGCCGGGCGCTGGGTAACGATGTCGTCCTCGGCATCGACTATCATCATCGGCTGTCGGTGGCGGAGGCGGCGAGCTTCTGCAACAAGCTCGACCGCGGCGTGCTCGATTTTCTTGAGGAGCCGATACGCGACGAGACGCCGGAAGCCTACGAATCCCTGCGCACGATGACCGACATCCCCTTCGCCATTGGCGAGGAATTTGCCAGCAAGTGGCAGTTCCTGCCCTACATCGAGCGCGGCATCCACCAGTTCAACCGGCTCGATATCTGCAATGTCGGCGGGTTCACCGAGGCAATGAAAATCGCCGGCTGGAGCGAGGCGCACTATGTGGACCTGATGCCGCACAATCCGCTTGGTCCAGTGTGCACGGCCGCGACCGTGCATCTGGCCGCCGCGGTCCCCAACTTCGCGTGGCTCGAAACCAGGGCCCCCGAAGCAAGGCTCGGCTTCGACAATTCCGAATTTTTCCCGGTGCAACCACGGCTCGACGGCCCCGACTACCCGGTGGGCGATCTGCCGGGGCTCGGCGTCGAGGTCAACGAAGAGGCCGTCCAGGCGCAGAGCTTCCGTTTCTGGGAAGCGCCCCACCTCAAGCGCCGCGATGGTTCTGTCACGAACTGGTAGTTCCCTTTCAATCGGAGTCCACAATGACGCATACTTCCGACATCACGCGGCCGCCGAAGGATCTGATCGACGCGCTAAAGGAGATCGGCGCCGCGACGGTTGCCGGCACGCTTGGCCATATGGGCTTCCGCAATCCGCATATGGTCGGCCCGGTGGCGCAGAACCACGGGAGATCGATCGTCGGGCCGGCGCTGACGCTGCAGTTCCTGCCGCAGCGGCCCGATCTTTTCAACGAGGGAGAATATGCCGATCCGGAAACACAGCTGCACCGGCATGTGCTGTACCACGCACAGGAAGGGGATGTGGTCGTGGTCGATGCGCGCGGCGACATGAGTTCGGGCGTCTTCGGCGATATGATGTCGACGTATTTCAAGGGCAGAGGCGGCGCGGGCATCGTCATCGACGGCTGCATGCGCGACCGGCCCAATGTCGAAAAGCTCGATCTGGCCCTATGGCTGCGCGGCTGGACGCCCAACTACCATGTGCAAGCCAGCATTTATCCCAATGCCGTCAACGTTCCGATTGCCTGCGGCGGTGTCACCGTGATCCCCGGCGACATCATCGTCGCCGACGATGACGGGGTGGTGGTGCTACCCGTTGCGATGGCCGCGAAGGTGATCGAAGAATCCCAGAAACATCACGACTGGGAGGAGTTCTCACGCATGAAGCTCATGGAGGGCGGGTCGTTGCAACGCTATTATCCGCTGCACCCAAGTGCGACCGAAGAGTACGAGGCTTGGCGGGCAACCAACCCAAAATTTTGATGGACGATCGAGATCCCAAAATGTTTCATGAAGGGCAGGCGACCGCCAAGTCCCAGACGGGCGTTAGTCACGCGTTACGGACAGTCCCGCGATAAGCGGAGCGTACGCGGCGAGCCTGCGGGATACGAACTCCGTGAAAAGCCGAACGCGCTTCGTCTTGCGTGTCTCCCCCTGCGTGAGAATCCAGAGTGTCCCATGCATGGGCGGGTTGGTGCCCGGCACCCTCACGAGCAGGGGGTCGGCATCTCCGACAAAGCACGGCAGTTTCGTCATCCCGATCCCTTGCTGCGCCGCGATGATCTGCGTCTCGGCATCCGGAGTCCTGAACGGAGCTCCCGTGATGTGAACTTCTCCCTCGCGCGCCCAGTCCGGAATTCCATGATTGTCTATTGCGATCCACCGGAGGGGATCAGGCGTGCCCGCACGCAACGCGGGTAGTCGATCGCGAGACATGTAGACGCCGCTGAACACCTCCGGTCCCTTCAGGCCGTGAAGATTGAGCGGCAGGGTCTTGCGGTCGGCGACAATGCGGATCGCGACGTCGGCCTCTCGGTTAGTCAGATTCGCCACCTCGCCAGTGGTCAAGATTTCCATCTCGATGTCCGGATGCATACGCGCGAAGTCGGCGAGATCCGGCATGAGCAGGTGTGTGGCGAGGAACGGTGGAACTGTCACCCGCAAAAGCCCGCGCGCGCTCTGGTCGCGACCGAAGACACGCGTCTCCAGCTGGTGCGACGACGCTTCCATCTGGTTCGCGAGCTCGAGGACCTCCTCGCCCGCAGCCGTCAGGCGGTAGCCCGAAGGCAGCTTTTCGAACATCTGCGCCCCGAGGCGTTCCTCAAGTTGAGCGATGCGTCGCAGCACGGTCGAGTGATACACGCCGAGGCGCTCGGCGGCAGCCCGCACCGAGCCGCCGCGCGCGGCGGCAAGAAAGTAGCGAACGTCATCCCAGTCAATCATGGTGCATTCCCGCGCCGCCAGCTGCGCCTTCCGAAGCCCATTCTAGCACGCCGAGCTGTAATGTGCGCGACTGTTGCGGCGTTCAATCGTCTGACTGGATCGTTTTCGCACCACCGATGTGCACGATTCCGCACTCACCGCCCGACTTCGGCGATCCCATGTTCAGGCTCTCGGGTTGACCCACCGTACAGCCAAAGACCCGAGATGGCGAAACGAAGGACGCACGACATGAACAGACTGAATGGAAAGACCGCCGTGATCACCGGCGGCGCTACCGGCATCGGCCGCGCCGCTGCAAAGCGCTTCATCGAGGAAGGCGCCTTCGTCTTCATCTTCGGCCGCCGGCAGCAAGCGCTCGACGCCGCTGTGGCGGACCTCGGGCCCAATGCCCGCGCGGTGAAAGGCTCGGTCTCGGATGAGGCCGACCTCGACCGGCTCTACGCAGCGGTGAAGGCCGAACGCGGAAGCCTCGACATCGTCTTCGCCAATGCCGGGCTGGAGGCCCGCTTCCGCTCGGCCAGATCACCGCCGAGCACATTGACGAAGCCTTCGACACCAATGTGAAGGGTACGATCTTCACGGTCCAAAAGGCGCTGCCGCTGATGGGCCCGGGCGGTTCGATCATCGTGACCGGATCGAGCGCCGGCACCACGGGCGCCCCGGGGTTCACTGCCTACAGCGCGAGCAAGGCGGCAGTGCGCAACCTCGCGCGGACCTGGGCGGAGGACCTGAAGGGGACCGGCATCCGCGTAAACGTGCTGTCGCCCGGGGCGACGGCGACCGAACTCGCGAAGGAAGCGCTGGGCGAGGAAGGACAGAAGGTCTTCGCCTCGATGACTCCGCTCCAGCGCATGGCCGATCCGGCGGAAATCGGGGCGGTGGCTGCCTTTCTCGCGTCGTCGGACAGCAGCTTCATGACTGCCAGCGAGGTCGCCGTCGATGGTGGCCTGGCGCAACTCTGACGCCGGCGCGTTCCCGCGCCTGGGCCCCGCACAACGAAGGATAGAAGATCATGGAAAAGCTACAAGGTAAGATCGCTGTCATCACCGGCGGAAGCAGCGGGATCGGGTTGGCGACAGCCAAGCGCTTCGTTGAAGAAGGCGCGCACGTCGTGATCACCGGGCGACGAGAGAAAGAGCTGAAGGAGGCCGCGGCCTTCATCGAGAGAAACGTTACGACGGTCGCAGGCGACGTGTCGCGCTTGGAGGATCTGGACCGGGTCTATGCCGTCGTGAAAGAGAAACACGGCCGCATCGACATTCTCTTCGCGAACGCAGGCGCGGGGACAATCGCACCGCTCGCGGCAGCGACAGAGGCCCATTTTGACCAGACCTTCGATGTCAACGTGAAGGGGTTGTTTTTCACGGTACAGAAGGCGCTTCCACTATTCAGTGACGGCGGTTCGATCATCCTGACCTCTTCGGTCTCCAACGTGTTGGGGCTGCCAGGGTTCAGCGCCTACGCAGCGAGTAAAGCGGCGGTGCGAAACTTCGCTCGCGCTTGGACACTGGAGCTGAAAGATCGCAAAATTCGCGTGAATTCAATGAGTCCCGGACCAACCGAGACCCCGGCATTGGAGACAACGACAGGCCTTACCCCCGAGCAAGCCGAGCAAGCGGCCGCCCAATTTGCTTCACAGATCCCAATGGGTCGCAGGGGCAAGCCAGAGGAAATCGCGGCTGCCGTCACGTTCCTTGCTTCTGACGAGAGCTCTTACATTACCGGCGTAGATTTCGCCGTTGATGGAGGCATGGCCCAGGTCTGACCTCGGCATCACACAAGATCGGAGAAACATCTAGAGCTACACAATTATCGGCTTCGGCAATATTGGCCGAGCCCTCGCCAAGGCATTTGCTCGCAAGGGCATCGAGGTA
This sequence comes from Mesorhizobium sp. B2-3-14, assembly GCF_006442175.1. Classification (NCBI taxonomy): domain Bacteria; kingdom Pseudomonadati; phylum Pseudomonadota; class Alphaproteobacteria; order Hyphomicrobiales; family Phyllobacteriaceae; genus Mesorhizobium; species Mesorhizobium sp. B2-3-14. Next base: position 458,307 of record NZ_VFVP01000005.1, read on the forward strand.
TCCGTCGCAACCACGCGCGACCCGGAAAGCTTTGCCGCGGACGCGGCCGCGATCGGGCCTACGATCATCCCCAAAAAGCTGGCGGACGCGGTCAAGGCGGACATCATCTTTTTGGCAGTCCGTTTCGAGTCGCATCCCGATGTCGCGAAGGCGCTGTCCACCTGGAAGGGGAAGACCATCGTCGATGTGACCAATGCCTACGGCGTGCCCCCTGAGAAGCTGGGAGGACAGCCTTCTTCCAAGTTCATCGCGCAGGCTTTCCCCGGTGGACGACTGGTCAAGGGCTTCAACCATTTGGGCGCTGCCACCCTTGACCAAGATCCAGCAGTGCATGGCGGCAGGAGAGTCGTGTTCCTGGCGAGCGACGATGACGCTGCCGCAGCGGAGATTGGTACGCTCACGGAAAATCTCGGCTTCTCGCCGATCAAACTTGGCGGGCTTTCGGAAGGTGGGCTGCTGGTCCAGGCGCGCGGAAATAGCTGGGGTCATCTGATCTTCAAGGACCTGGTCAAGTTCGACCGATGAACACGACGTGCCCACCGGCAGGGTCACGATGCACGGACCGGACCGAGCGTGATCCGGTCCGTGCGAAATAGGGAAATTCCCATGACTATCGAGAAGACCATCCAGACCGTGAGGGACTTCTTCGCCGCGATCGGCCGGGTTTGGTCGTCGGCTCCGCGAGGGGAAAGATCAAGGCCACGAACAAGACGTTCGAGGACGACTGGATCTTCGCCATCACGGTCCGGGACGGCAGATTGACCAACATCCGGGAATACGTCGACACACAGCACTGGCACGCGCCTCGCAGATGGACGCGTCCGGATCGGCGTAGCGCTTGCCGTCTGCGGCCATCGAATGGGGTGGACGGCGGATCAGCCGTGGATCGCCCCCTCGCACGCTGGCGCTCGTCGAATGCTCAAACGAAACGAGATCTCGATGTACGACCAATCCAAGCTATCCGAGTTGATCCGGTTCGCACGCGCGGATGCGGGCTTCACCGTCATCGACGTCTACCCCGGCGACGGCGACTGGACCCGCGTCTTCTCAGACATCGTGGGACCCCAAGGACGTGTCTACAGCTTCGTGCCGGCCGAAGTCGCCCACTTCAAGGACGATCCGGTCGGCCGCATGCGGACGCTCGCGAAGGAGCCGGGCCGAGAGAACATCGAAGCCGTCTCGGCGGACCTTGTGGTGATGCCGGAGGTCACGCAGCCAGCGGACGTTATATGGCTGCATCTGTTCTACCACGATCTCCACACCGCTTTGATTCAGGCCAGGGGCGCGACGGCAGCCGACTTCAATCGAGCCGTCTATGAGCGGCTGAAGCCCGGTGGTTCCTACGTTATCGTGGACCACGCCGCCGCCGTCGGGACCGGCACGAGCGAGGCACAGTCGCTGCATCGGATCAAGCCTGCATCCGTTCGCGAGGAGGTGGAGGCGGCCGGTTTCATCCTGGACGCGGAAAGCACCATGCTGGCGAACAAGGACGATCCGCACTCGAGCAAGGTGTTCGATCCTTCGATCAAGGGCAGGACCGATCGCTTCGCCTTTCGGTTCCTGAGGCCCTGACAGTGAGTCATCCGCCCCACAGTGGCTCAGCTCCCGCAAGCGTGAAAGCGTTGCCGTTTCCACACGGAGGGGCCTTGGCTGTCCGTTCTCTTGAGCAAAGGTGCTGGTGTAACGCAGCCCTACTGAAGAGGAAAATTAGTGTCAACGCGGATCGGAGAAGATTGTGAGCTATGCGATTGCAGGATTCGGTAAGGCAGGCCAGGCCTCGCGGCAGATCTGCGGGTCGCCTAGTCTAGAGTCTATCGGCGCTATCGGCGACCTAGGATCCCTCACTCCCACTCGATTGTTTCTAACTCAAGTAGGTCATTGATCTATCTCGGTTTTTTCTTATTTGTGACGCGCAACGCCGACCTATAGGCCGCCAAAATGTTACGCTTTTGATTTTAAAGCGAAAATCGCCGCAAAAAATATTTTGAGGTTGCACCAACTATCGGGACCAATCGGGCGATTTTTTGCTCCTGGCGGAGTCCGAGGGCGGCACCATAGAGTTTCGAAAGTACCGTCACCACTCCAACAAAGGTATTTTCGTTGGAAATCAATGATCACGGGCAGGCTTATAGACGCGGCTATTCTATTGATTTTATTGTTTTTTTATGGACAATAATCAGAAAATTTCCCGCTGGCCGGATGCGCGACAGCGGTAGGCTTCGGCTGCGGTAGGGGCGCTTCAGTTCGATTTGGTGTCGAATTCGACCTTGCATCGCTGGCCGGCGGGCAAACGGTTGCCGGCATTGGGCAGCATGATGCGCACGCCGAACGTCCTGCTGGCAGCGTCCAGCACCCTGTCGATCACCTGAACCGTGCCGACCTGGACTTCATCGCGCGGCTCGCTGACGGTCACCTTGACTGCGAGGCCGACGCTGAACTTGCTGTATTCGCTGTCGGCGACGAAGGCTTCTACGCTCAACGGGTCGAGCTGTGCGATCGTGGCCAGTTTCCCGTTCTGGTCAAGGTATTCCCCGGCATATAGCTTGCGCTCCATCACAATACCGTCGATCGGGCTGAAGATAACCTTCTGGCCCAGCACCGTTTTTGCTCGAGCGAGTTCGAGTTCGAGAATGCGCTTGCGCGTTTCGGCGAGGGCCACTTCGCGCTTGGAAACCTCCATTTGCGCGACCGCTTCCTCGACGGCATCCTTCGAGGCGACGTTCAGACTGGCCAACCGCTTGGAGCGGTCCATGCGGCTTAAGGCCAGTTGATAGCGTGCCTGCTGAGCCTCGATTTCTGACGTGTTGGCCGCCTGTTCGGACATCAAGTCAACCGTTGACAGCTCGGTGCTTGCATTCATCCGGGCCAGGATTTGACCCTTCTTGACGATGTCGCCACGATCGATCAGTACCTCCTCCAGAAGGCCAGGTACAGGGCTGCCTACACCCACCACGATCGAAGGGTTGACGACGCAATCGAACGCCGCTGCATGAGTTGCGCCAGCCAGAAACACGGTGCCTATGGAGAAGATAGCTCGCAGCATTTAACGTGGCTCCCTGCCCGCCGCGGCCTCTCCAGCCGCCAGCCCAAGTCTATTCGGATTTGCCGGAGAAGGCGAGCAGCACACCCAGCCGCCGGTCCTGATCGAGAAGGTCCTTGCGCTCCGATGCGTGCGCGCGTTCGGCGCGCATCTGCGCCACCCGAAACAGCGCAAGCGCGGCGCGGCGCCTGAACCAGCCTTGACGCCGGCTGGCCCACTCGACAAGGCGTGGCGGCGCGAGATCGAGGATCGGATCCTCCAGCGAAAGAATGGCCCGCGTTGACCCCCGGTCTCCCTTGCGCGCCGTCCGCCCCTCCATCTGCCGGTCGATCCGACGGGCATCATGGCGCTCGCTCAGCACGACATGAAGCCCACCCATTGCCAGCGCCTCTGGATCGACCTTGATGTCCACGCCGCGCCCGGCCATGTTGGTCGCGACCGTCACCGTTCCGACACGACCCGCGCCCGCAATGACATTCGCCTCGTCCGCGCTCTGTTCGGCATTCAGCACGGCATGCTCGATGCGGGCGCGGTCGAGACACGCGCTGAGTTCCTGCGACGCCGAGACCGAACGCGTGCCGATCAGTACCGGCCGTCCGAGGGTCCGCATCGTCTCAACCTCCTGCACGATGCGGTTCCATTTCTCCTCGCGCGTCGCACATACAATTGGCGCGAGCTTCGCGCGCCGGGGCGGCACATGGGTCGGCACGGCGAGAACCGACAGCCCGTAGACGGCGCCCAGTTCGCCTTTGACCTCGTAGGCTGTGCCGGACATGCCGGCGAGGCGCAGATAGCGACGAAAGAAGCGCTGATAGGTGATCCGCGCGGCGGTGCGTTTGCGCGGCGTCACCTTGCAGCCCTCCTTGAATTCGATCAACTGATGAAGGCCATCGCTCCAGGTGCGGTCGGCCATGATGCGTCCGGTGAATTCGTCGACGATCTGGACTGTCTCGTCGGCGACCAGATAGTGTTCGCCGCGTCGGAAAAGCAGCAAGGCGGAGAGTGCTTGCCTGGCCGATTCCTCGCGTCGGATGCGGTTGCGCCAGAATCCGTCGGCCGCCTCAGCGCGCGTCCAGAGCCTGTCCTTGCCTGCTTCCGTCAATTCGATACGGCGCCGGTCCGGCAACAGCAGATAGTCGACATCCTGCTGAAGGTCCTCGACCAGACGAAACGTCTTTTCCGCCCAGTCGCGTTCGTCGACGGAGTTGCTTTCTTGGGAGATGATCAGTGGCGTACGCGCCTCATCGACCAGCGCGCTGTCGGCTTCGTCGACGATTGCCAGGTGCAGACCGCGCATGACCGTTTGCGAATTCTCATTGCCGACCTGGCCGAAGCCGCTGAGCTTGCGGTGCAGCAGCCCGGTTCTTTGGCCAAGCGCCATGCGATCGCGCAGGTAGTCGAACGTAACCTCTTTGTTGCTCGCATAAACAATGTCCGACGCATAGATTCGTGGCCGCCCTGCCCTGTCGCCACTCTGGATCAGGCCCGTGGTCAGGCCGAGAAAGTCATAGACGGGCTTGAGCGTCGCAAGGTCGCGTTCCGCCAGATAGTCGTTCACGGTTATGACGTGAACCGGCGTGCCAGCCAGCGCCGCTGCCGATGCGGCGAGACCGGCGGTGATCGTCTTTCCTTCGCCGGTCGCCATTTCCGCCACCCGCCCGTCAAGCATTGCGAGGCCGCCCAGAATTTGAACGTTGTGGTGGCGCAGTCCGAGCTTGCGCCAGGATATCTCGCGCACGATCGCGAAGCATCGTTCGATGTTCGCCTGGGTGAGGCCGCCGCGACGCATCACCCCGCGGAACGCCGCGACCCGCTCGAGAAGCTCAACTTCGGTTATGGCCGCATAGTCACGCCCCAGGACCTCGATGCGAGGCAGTGCGCGATACATCCGCCTGAGCCTCGCTCGCTCCCGTAGCGGCGAGGTCACGCCGACCAGCCACTGATCCAGCCAGTCGAGGAATTTCGGCGCCGGGTCTTCCCGCTCGGCGCCGAGATCGAGGGCGGGAAGCAAGACGCCGGCCGGTTGCCCGGCCGCAGTCAAGCTCCTACTCCACTACGCTCGAGTGATATCCCGGTCGTCACCTGGTCAAGCCTGCTGCCCACTATCCTCGGCCTCGGCCTGCAGCCCGGCATCCGCGCTTCGTCCACCGCCTTTGTGCGCCGGCGATTTGCCGTTTTCCCGTTTCGCTTTGGCGGCCTCTGGTGCCGGTTCCGGTTTGTCCTCCACGTCCAGGGCCGGGGCAGGCATCCGCTCCAGCATGTTGGCGAAGTGCCGCAAGGAGTGGAGGTGAAGATAGGTGCACTCCAATTCGTCATTTCCGAACAAGGCTTGCAGGTCGGCGACATCGATTGCCTTCAGCTTCTCCCGGTCGACCGTCATGAAGCCGGCCAGAGAATGACGCTCGCCGCTGTTCAAATTGAACTGCGCCTGCATCGGCTGCAGCAACCCGAGCGACTTAAGACGATCGCAATATTGCTTGGTGCGCTGAAAGCGCGATTGATAATCCTGAAGGAAGCCAAGCACCTCTTTCAGGTAGCGCGTCTGCTGTCCGTCGCTGTCGAACAGGCGCTCGCCGCGGCCCTCCCGGTTGATGCCTTCAAAGCTCTCGTCGATGTTGAGGATGAACGTTCGGCCGCCGGCATCGGAAGAGAAAACAAACGGATAGCGCCGAACGAACGCCGGAACATACTTGCCGCTCCAGTTGCCGGCATCGTCGACATAAAGGTTTTCGGTCTGCTTCACGCCGAGAATGACCGCCGGCATGATCGAGTGTTCGGTGCCCGCGAAAACGATCGGGTACTCCGCCGCTGCCTGCGCGAATTCGACAGCCGTCACCGGTACCGAATTCACGTTTCGGGCGAAGCTGTAGGAGTGACCCGCCTTGATTGAAACATCTCTGTGGCGGTCTGAGGTCACCGGCTTTGTGTCTTGGTAGAAAAGAAGTTGAACAGTCATGAGAACTCTCCTCGAGGTTAAAGCGGCCAATCGTCGTTTATACAGTATATATCGGCACTGAATCCGAAGTATTGTCTCTCGTTTATTTGTATAAGTAAATAATTTATCGAATTTTTGGTGCACTCATCAGGCGATCTAGTTAACTTAATCCAAATATTAACTCCTCCGGTAGCGCAAGTCATACCTTGTAGACCCGCAGGAAAACCTGTCTGATCCAGCGATAGGTCCGTTCGTAAAGCGGGACATTGCCGTGAAAAAAACGGACGTAGATTCGCCCGCCAATGCGGTCGATCTTGCTTGGATTGGCCAGCGCCAGTTCCAGATGCATCAAATTGGCAAGCACCCGCTTCTGCGCATGATCGGTCGGATCGAGTGAGAACTGGCCACCGCCCACCGTGCTCAATGCGGCGTTCGGCAAAGTCGCGGTCAACGACGGCACTTCGCGTATGATCTTGGCGGAATGGGAAACCGACAGGTCTTCGACGAAGCGCACGTCGACGAACTCCGTATGGTTGCGAACCAGGTCGGCGTCGCCCTCCGGGATCACGGCGCGCAATGTCGGCTGGTCGAACCGCGTCACATAGGCCAGCGTCTCGCCACGGCGCACAAACTTGCCTTCGAGATCATTTGAAGAGGGAACGATCAGCGTTCCACTTGCCTGAGCCCGGACTGTCAGCGCCTCGGCACGGTCGCGGGCCAGGACCAGGTCGGCGCGCGCCAGCCTGAGTTCTTCGGCCACCACTTTGGCGTTGACCTTGTCCGAGACGTCGAGCTTTTCGAGGCGGCGCTCAAGCTCCCCGACCCTCAAATCCAGCAGGACGGTCCGCGCCTCCAGCATAGGGTCTTCCAGCCGCAAGATCGGGGCGCCTCGCTCAATCCGGGCGCCGGGCGTCGCGACAATTTCCGCCACAACGCCATCGACACCGGCATTGACGACGCCGTCGCCCGGCAGCCAGACGACTCCCTGCGCGGCGGTCGCGTAGGGTAGCGGGATGACAAAGAACGGCAAGGCTACCAGTGCGAGACTGGCTGCAACGACGGCGAAGGCCCTCCCCCTCGTTTTTCTCAGGGATGGGCTCGTGAACAGGAACCACAATTGGCGCGCCAGCGGCACGCCAACCATCAGCACCAGCGCCCACCCAGCCATCATCATGCCGACGACAAAGTAACGCTGGCTGACCAACGTGACGATCGCCACCATGACGCCGATCCGGTAGAAGAATGACGTGACACCGTAGCTGAACAGCCAGAACTCTTCGCCCTGTGCGGTTGCCGGCGTTTCGGCGCTTTCGATACCGAACAGATAGTGCTGAACCAGATAGCCGAGATATTTGGTCGCGCGCTGACCAAGGTTCGGTATCTCGAGAATGTCGCTCAGGACGTAATAGCCGTCGAAGCGCAGCAGTGGATTGCCATTGAACAGCAAGGTCGAGACGCCGCCGATGAGCATCACGTTGAATGCGAAGGCGCGCACCAATCCGGCCTCGGCGTTCAGCCAGACGATCAGCGCCAGACAGGCCAACAACCCCTCGACGACAATGCCTGCCGCACCCACCAGGGCGCGCTGCCACTTGTCCCGGAATGCCAGGCTCTCCGACGCGTCGACGTAGGGCACCGGCATGAATACGAGCAGCATCACGCCGATCTCGTGCACTTCGCCGCCCCAACGTTTGACGGCGTAGGCATGCCCCAGTTCATGCAAGGTCTTGATAAAGGGGTAGGCGATCAGGATCAGGACAATATTCTCGGCCGAGAGAACCCTGTCAGTCACGTCGCCGGTCAGCGCCTGCCAATTCATCGCAGCAAGGAAAATCGAATAGCCAACCAGCGCGAGGAAAGCGATGCCGCCCAACCAGGATAGGAACGGCCGCACCAGCGGATAGGTCGCGTTCAGGAACTCGTTCGGATCGAACAGCCCGACGCGAATAGCCAGCGGATTTGCGAATTTCGACAGAAGTTTACGGATGTGCTGTTTGCTGGCGCGGTCGGCGATTTCCTCAATGTCGGGTGGAATGTCGCCAAACAGCACATCCGAGGCGTGAAGCTGCCCCAAAAGGCGGATCACCGCGTCTTGTGTTATGACCTTTTCGTGGAGGCGTTCGCAGGCGCTGTCCCACACTTCTTGCATGGTCCGCCGGCCGGTCATCAGGCTGATGATAAAATAGGCCTCCGGCGTGAAGCGATGGAATCGGCCTGAGGTCCGATCCTGCATTACATACCAGACCTGGTTACGGAAGATCGTGCGGTGGATGCTCACTTGGCTCCGCAGCCGCGGCTTCAATTGCGCGACGCGATACCAAGACGAACTGAAATAGCTCCCGTCCATGGTCAGCCCGCCCAGCGCCAGAGGGTCAGGCGCAGCCAGTCGATCATCTTCTGGGTGTAGACGAAGAACAGCAGCCGTTCATCCACATGGGTCTTGCTGACGCCCTCCATGCCGGGGCGCAGCCGCTCGAGGGATCCGGCGAGCGAAGCTTCGACCATGAACGAGTTGCGGCCGTTGCCCTGTCGCGAGACAGACGTGATCTGCTCGATCTTGTATGGCAGCGGTTCCCTCGGCAACGCGCTGACCCGCAACTGGCCGGTTTGGCCGATCTTGATGTCGTCGATGTCGCTTTCGTCGACTTCCAGGACAACGCGGTAAGAATCGAGCGGCGCGATGTGAAACAATTCCTGGCCACGCTCGACCGCCGCGCCGACCGACTGCGACAGATCGCCGGAGACAATGAATCCATCAAACGGCGCCACCAGCCGGGTGCGCCGCAGCTGTTCGTCAATCAGCGACAGCTGCGCGTCCGCCTGTTTGATCTGAGCCTCGATGATCTGGCTTTCGGCACGCTCGCCACGCGCCAGCGCGCGGTCAAATTCCGTTTCCTTCTGAGCCTTGGTGGTGACCAGCCGCAGCCGCTCGAAATTCAGATCCTGATCGTCAAGCTGCGCCAGCACCTGATCCTTGCGCACCGTTTCGCCTGCCTTGGCGAATTCCGACAGGACATAGCCGCTGAATGGGGCAACGATGGTTCGCTGCACCGAACCTCGAATGACAGCAGGCGCAGTTACCGCATAGGGCGAAGTGGCGACGCTCAGATAGGCCGCTATCGCCACCGCGGCCAGCGTCGCAATCTTGCGCCCGATAAAGCGCGGGCCAAGCAGCCTCTTGATCTGGATCCAGCCCGCTTCGATCGCCTTGGTGAAGATCGTCCGGTCGTTACGGCGTTTTTCCTCGAGCACCGGTCCGACCACGGCCGCGACTGCATCGCAAAGATAGATCGTCTCCTGGTCAAAGCTCGCGTCGGCGGGCCGCAGGAAGGTGAGCGCGCCCGTCATCGTGCCGTTGCTCTGCAGCGGCACGGTCAGGGCAGCGCCGTTCTTGTACTGGCGTGTCAAGGCTTCGTGCGCGATGCTGACTCGATATTCCTGACCCTGGCGCGGTGGCGCGACGACCACGGCGCGCTGGTCGATTGCCTCGTCCATCGCCGCCGCGATGTCGCGCATGAAGCTGACCTTGCCGTCGAATGCCGCCGAATGCGACACCGCCGCAACGCGCGTCCAGCGCCGGCGCATCACGCCGACGGCGACCGGGTCGCAGTTCAGCCGCATGGCAAGTTCGGTGACGAGGGCGGTGCAAGCGCCCTTGTACCGCTTCTTCTCGATCACCGCCGCCAACATATCGAACGCAAAGCGGCTGCGCTGCGCGGCCTGTTCGCTCTGATCGCTCATGCCACGGCGCAGATGCACCTCCACCCAGCCGCAAGCCCACTGGATCTTGCGCATGATGTCGGTGAAGGCAGCGTCGTTTCGCTTCACGGCAACGGCACAGGCTCCGAACAGATGCCCGTCGATGAGGATGGGTGACGCGATGATCTGTGTGTTGTCCGCCGGACCCGATACACTGACGCCCTGACGCTTTCCCGTGGCCATCTCGGCGGCGGCGAGAAGTCCACTGACCGGCGACTGTGAGTTCGGCCATGCAGCGGCCAGCACATAAGGCCCGGTATCGGCTTCCCCGAGCACCAGGGCTGCTGCCGAGGCATCGGCAATCTGGCGGCACAGAAGGCCCAGCCATGCACCGATGAACTCATCCGACGTTCCGGCCGCACGGAAGCGTGTCCACAGCGCCTGGTCCAGAACACTGTAGCTGACGATGCCGGCATCATCCAGCATCCTGTGGGTATCACCTTCAAGGATGCTATCGGCCATGGACACCCGTTTCGAAGCGGCGCGCGCAGTTCGCGAAATGTGTGAACTGCGCCGCCATCATTGTCTCATCGCACTCCAAACAGACTGGACAGGCGCGACAGCAAACCCTTGCGGTTGCTCCATTCGGCGAGACCATTGAGGTCGTCCGAAGTTGCGTCGCCATCGTCCTGATCCGCGTCGGGCGCTGCATCGTGCGGACGGTCCTGCTGCCGACCTTGTGCGGCAACAAAGGTTCCGCTGGCCTCGTCAAACACCCAGTTGAGCGGGCCGCTTGGCTGCAGGCCGGAAGGAGCCCCGGTCAGCACGATATCGTCGGTCTTGGCACTTGCATCGGCGTCAGACCTGGAATGCGCCGCCGCCGCACTGCGGGAAGGTCTTGCGCTCGGTATCGTCGAGACCTCACCAACCGCTTCGGCCGGCGCGATACCAGCGCTCTGGAGTAATCCATGCTCCTGCGCGCCGACAAAGACGCCCAGGCCATCATGGAAGAGCTGCGTGTCAGTCAGCTGACCGGCAGATCCGGCCTCCGGCAGTCGGCGCTCGCCGGCGGCCAACTCAGCCGACATCACGCCCGCCTCGCCCTCATCGTGATCCAAGCCCGCCTGATGACCGATTTCGTGGATCAGCACCGACAGAAGGTCCATCCGTCCATCGGCGGCGCCGCCCGGCAACGCCGTCAGGTGCCCGGAGGCATCGAGCTGGAATTCGCTGCTGTCGAGAGGCGACAGGTCGACGAACCAGCCCTGTCCGGCCGCGTTGCGGTCGATCAGCACCGCGCCGAACACCGATTGTGCCAGCGCCGAGCCAGGCAGATCGGTGATCTGGACATCCAGGTTCGACAGCTTGGCAAGTTGTGCCGCGTCGAGTTGGCCGCTGCCCGACCAGATCGCCACCGCCTGCGCCAGCATCGTCTTGGCCTGATCGATGCCGACCGCCGTTGCCGTGTCCGCGGCCTGGCCGAGCGAAGCGAGCGCCAGCTGATTGGAGCTGGTGCTGAACGCCGACGCGTTGGTGCGAATCTGCAGCCGGTCGAAAGACGCCCCTGCATTGCCTGTCACCAGACCGAACTCGCCATCGGCAACGGCTGCATTGAAGCCATAACTGCCGACGAATGCGCCGTTGACGGCGATCGAAAGGGCAGCACCCCGTATGGTCAACTGGACGTCATAGTCCGTCGTTGAACTCAGCGTGCGCGCGAAGCTCTGATCGATCACCGTGCCGCCCTTCGACGTCACGTGTCCGACCAAAATCTTCTGGCCGACCACATCCAGGGTGACGAACTTGTAGTTGTTGGCGCCGTAGTAGTCGAAGACGATGCCACCGGTTCCGGCGGTCTTCAACCTCGCCGTCAGTTCCAGATAGGCGTCCGCCCCGATCGCCGGGCCGACATCCAGCAGATTGGTGCCGGCGCCGGCTGCCGCATTGAGCCTGCCGCCCGAGAGCGTCCAGCCTTGAGCCGCGGTCTTCGACATCGGATAGGTCGGCGGCCCGTTGAACTCGGCTGCGTAATCGAGCGTGATCTGCGGCGGCAAGACCTGGACACGGAAGTTGTCCACCGTACCCTTCGAGCCGCTGTTGCCGGCACCGACGAGGCCCTTGTTCAGCGCCACCGGCTGGCCATCGACGATGCGCGGCGCGAAGGTGTAGCTGAACCAATTCACGCCGGCCACGGTCAAACTCACGTTCGTGCCGTTGACTGCGAGCAGGACATCGTAAGCCTGGTTCGCTTTGAGTTGCACCGGCTTGTTGGACTTGACCAACTGATGCCAGCCGCTGGCGTCGCGATAACCCATCTCGATCTGATCGTTCGAGATGTTGATGCCGGCATATTTGAAATCCGTCGGCGAATAATAGTCGAAGATGATGTAGGAGTTGGCCTTCCAGCCGCCGGTCGGCTTGTCGGCCGTCAAGGTCGCCGCGATCTCGTAGTAGATCGGCGTATAGGCGTCGAGATAGAGAACCGCGGCTGCCTGATCCCAGGTGCTTGCCGACTGAACGGTGAGCTTGCCGCTGGTGACGGCGAAATTGCCCTCGTCGACTGCCACGACCTTAGCATTGCCATCGTTGAAGTCAGCCGTGCGCAGCACGTCTCGCTTGCCGCCCGGGATGTTGCCGGCCTGGGGATCCGTTGGACCGCCGGTCTGATCCTGCCAGAAGCCATGATCCTTCTGGGTGATCAGGCCGATTTCACCTTCCACGCCGCCCATGAACATATGGACGTGGCTGTACTTGTCGTCTCCGTTGATACTGCCAGTGTCAGCGGTGCGGGTGATGTCGACGCCGTCGCTGAATGCCTGCGCATAGAGGAAGTCGAACAGTTGCGGCGGCACCTGGCGGCTTACCGTCGCGATACCGAACGGTGCGAACGGCACCAGGTAGCTGTTGTACTCCCCGACCCAATCGATCAGGCGATCGCCACCGGTGTTGCCGATCAGGATGTCGAGCCCGGCCCCACCGAAAACGCGGTCCTCGTACATTGGGTGCGTCTCCGGCTGGTCGTTCAGCCAGTTGTTGGTCGAGAGTACATCGTCGGCGTTCATGAGGTCGTTGCCCCAGCCGCCATAGATATGGTCGCGGCCGGTGCCACCAACGATCCAGTCATTGCCCAGGTCACCGAAGACCGCATCGTTGCCATCGGTATTGCGTTGCGCAAACGCCGTCGGTGTGCCGTTCGGCGCAAAAGCTATCGCACCGTTGACCAGCGGCCCTTCATTATCGACGAGGTTGAGGAAATACTGGCGCGTGGTAGGTGCCGGGCCGGCCTTCCATACCGAACCATCGGCGTTGAACATGATTGTCCGGCGCGGATCGTACTCGTCATAGAGGAAGAACTCGCCGAGCCGGCTCTGCACAGGCTTCGGTGCGTTCCACGGATCGCTGTCGGGACCGAACCGCAGCACGTCGCCAGGGTTCCATGGCCGCGAGAAGTCGGTGCGCACGATGCCGACGACATTGCCCGCCGCATCGAAGCGCTGCGTGTAGGAATCTGGCAGAGCTTCGCCGCCGCCGACCGCATCGTCGCCGGAACCGCCATGGATGAAGTCGTCACCCAGGCCGCCGAAAATGATGTCGTCGACGACATTGGCGTCGAACAGCGGATTGTCGCCGCCCTGCGCGTTCGGCGTCAGATTGTAAGGGGTCAGGTCGACCGCCTTCTTCATCTTGCCGCCGACATTGATCGTCTCCGTCTGCACCTGTCCGGGCGTGTAGATGAACTCGTTGAGCACATCGCCCTGGCTGGTGCGCGTATCCGGATCGGTCGCCAGCAATGGCAGCACGCCGAACAGGCTTTCGCCGTAGGTCGCGCTGTTGCGGCTGGTGAAGATGCGACCGTCGTCACCCAGGATGCCGTCCTCACCGGTACCACCTGAGATCCAGTCATTGCCCCAGCCGCCGATCAGATCGTCGTTCTCGGCATCGCCGAAGATCCGGTCATGGCCGCCGCCGCCATAGGCGGTGTCGTCCCCGGTCTCGCCATGGAACTCGTCATGGCCACCGATGTCCTGCTTGGCCCATAGGCCGAACTCGTTGCGATAGGCAGGATTGTTCGGGTTGGTTTTGGAGAACAGGTCTGGACGGAAGTCCGGGCCGCCCGGCGTGTAGTCGAGCAGATGGATGCCACGCACGACGAGGCGTTCGCCACCGGCACGCGCCGGGTCGTTCACGTCGTAATTGTACTGGACATAAAGCTGCTGCCCAACCGTGCCGTTCGGATTGATGTCGGTGTGATTGACGCCGACGATCCGCACGATGTTGCCGTTGTCACCGATCATGGAGTCGGCATCGCGAGCAAAGCGCGAATTGGCGAGCGTGCCGTCATTTGGCAAATTGTCGTCATTGCGGTCGATCTCGATGCCGGCGCCGCCGAAAATGTAATCGTCTCCGTCAGGCCGCGTATTCGGATCCGTGAGGCTGAAGAAGGACGAGGAACCGCCGATCAGATCATCCTGGCCGAGGCCGCCGAATATCTGGTCGTCGCCGCCACCGCCTTCGATATAATCTTGGCCGTCTGTCGCCGCCGCGAAGGAGGCGATCACCGTGAGCGGACCGATCGGATCGGTGACGCCGCCGGATGTGCGCGATGCGCCGACATGCGAGGTGCCGGCAAAGGCAAGCTCGATGCCGCCATCGCCCTGCACGACGTCATGGCCGAGCTGACCGAACAGTTCGTCATGGCCTTCGCTGCCGGCGATGTAGTCGTTGCCGAAGCTGCCGACGCCGGCCGTACCCTCGTCGAAGGCGAAAGTGTGCAGCGCCGCGTAATCGACCGAGTACTCGCTCCACCACGGAGCACCGTCCGGATCGCGATACCGCCGCGCGATGCCGTCGGCCAGCAGCAGGCCGCTGTTGTCGGCATTGACCATGCCGAGGCCGGCCGGCATCGGCCGGTCTGTACGGCTGTACATCAACGTTCCGGCCAGCGTCTGGAAGCGCAGGCTGAACGTGTCATCAAGCAGATTGCCGTCAGCGCCGCCCTGGCGCGACAGGTAGACGTTGTCGCCAAAGACGCGGTCGTCCTGCTGGTCGCCATCGAGCAGATCATGCCCGGCGCCGCCGACGATGACGTCGCGGTCGAGGCCGCCGAACACAACGTCGTCGCCGCCATTCTGCAGTTCGGCCGATTTGATGCCGGTGACCAACACCAGCTCGGTCGTCTGGATGCGCTGCTTCAAGGTCGACGGCAGATTCGGATCGTCGACGAACATTTCTATCACACCATGATCGGCGAAGATGATGTCGTCGAAGTCGCCGAGCACGCCGGCAGCCGCGACCGAACTCGGCCCATAGCCGAGATGTGAGGCGCCATCGCCGAAGATCACGTCGTCGCCTGCATTCATCAGGTCACGAACCGACGACTTGACCGGCTTGATCGTCGTGCCGTTGGTGTCGGCATTCGGATTGGCCGAAGGCAACGGACTGTTGTCGACCGTGTCGATGAACAGCTGGCGCGTGAAGATGTTCACGTTGACGCCGCTATCGCCATAGATGTGATCCACGCCGCGATTGCCGATGATCAGGTCATCGCCGGAACCGCCGGCGAGGTGATCGCCAGCCTGGCTGCCGTAGATCGTATCGTTGCCCGCACCGCCATAGATCGTCAGGCCGACGCTCGGCAGGTTTGCCGACGGCGTGCCGGCGAACAAGGCGCTGGCGTCGATGATGTCGTTGCCGGCGAGCTTGTAGGGATTGGCGAGCGGGAACACCCACTCGTCATCCTCGTTCTCGCCGTCCTGCAGTTGCGGGAACGGATCGAACGGCTTCTCGCCGAATTCCATACCCAAGACATTGTGCGCCTGGCCGGAATACCAGATTCCGTCCTGGCTGGTGTCGCCATAGATGACCAGTGGCGAGTTCGGCCCGGCGCCGCCGGTGACGATAATATGGTCGCCACCGACACGCGTGCCACCGTCCAGCGTTATGTCGACACCGGAGACGGTCATCGCAACACCGGCTTTCGGCGTCAGCGCAACACTCTGCAGCGTTATCACGCTCGCAGTGAGCGCCTGGATGGTGAACGTGCCGGCAAATCCGCTCAGTCGCACTTTCTGGCCCACATAGAAGCCATCCGCCAGCCAGCTGCCGGCACTGCGTGTCAGGCTGTTGGTGGCGATGTTGACGGTCGCCGTGCCGGTGATGGCGCGCGGCTCCGCGACGTGCAGTGAACGCTCGGCATAGCTGTTGAACGCGTTGGGCGCGAGCACCGTGCCGGCTGGCTGGCCGGTGCGTGTGTTCGGTGCGCTGAGCACCAGCCTGCTGCCGTCACCCCATGTCAGCGCGGAGTTGCTCGGCGCCGGTAGCGTTGCATCGGAGATCGCCAGAATGGTGCGCGTATAGGTTTCGCCCGCAAGCTGGATCACCTGGCCAACCTGATAGCGGTCCTCCGACCAGTCGCGGCCGTCCTGACGGGTGACGATGATCTGTCCACCGGTTCCGGCGGCGATGTTCATCGGGCCGGTGCCTTCCAGATACATGTTGCCGCCGCCATGAACGAGCGTCAGCCCGCCATGCTGGCCTTGCACGTAGAAGCTCTTCACCGCGCCGTTTTGCGTCGCGAGCGGCGCGCCTTCGAGCGTAAGCGAGAAGCCGTCTTCCGATATCTCGATGATGCGGAAGTCACGCTTGCCGTTGGCATCGACCATCGTCACCAGATGTCCGGCGAGGTAGCCTTCAGCGGCCCATTTGACGTTGTCGTGGCGCGTGACGATGCCGCCGGTATAGGTCGGCTCGACATCGACTTCGGCCACCACGGTCTGCAGCACCGCATTGGTCACCGGGTTGATGCGATTGATGGTGCGCGGTGCTTCCGAGACCGGCGCGAGTTGTCCGCCTATGACGCGCATGACAGCGCCCGCGATCGCCACGATCTGATACTCGCCCTTCGCGAAGTCCTGGTTGATCGAGATGAAGTCTCCGACCGCAAAGCCGGCCCAGTTGCCGCCGTCGGTCCGCGTGATGATCCCGCCCGCTGTCGTCGTGGCCACATCCACCGGCTTGTTAAGCGTGATCACATCCTTGTCGAAGGCCGTGACGGTGTGCGCCCCATCCGCCACGCTGGCGAGGCTCGGTCCGCTCAGAACCAGGATCGAGTTGTCGTTGGGATCCGCGCCTTCGGCCGGATTGGCCGGATTGATCAGCGCGTCATTGATAGCGACGATCGTCCAGATGCCCGGCAGGTTATCGATCTTCACCGTCTGGCCGACGAGGAAGCCCATCGCTTTCCAATCGAACCCGGTGCGCACGATGGTGCCGCCATTGACGCCGGATGGCGTTATGTCGAACGTGCTCGTCACCTGCACCGGCGGTGCGGGATTGAGCGTGCCCGAGATGACGAGCTTGTCGTTACCTTCCCCGAGCATCAGGTTGACCACCTCGATGGTGCTCTTGGTGCTGTCGGTGCCGAAATCGCCGTTCTGATCGACGCTGATGCGTCCGAAGCTGATGCCACCCGGGAAGAAGCCGGATTCACCGAAAGTCGGATCGCCGGTCACACCGAGCCCCAGGCTTAGATTGTCGGCCATGTTGAAGCCGGTGAGCGTCGTCGCCGTCATCACGCCGCCGACATCTTCCTTGCTGGTGTCGTTGAAGATGTTCAGCACGTCGATCTGTTGCGATTCCGGCGGCTGCTGGCCGATCGCGATCAGGAAGTCGTCGGCTTCGCCAGGCAGCTTGAGGCCGTTCTCGAGTGAACGGTCGGCGCCGGTGACGCCGCCCTCGACAGCCAAGGGTCCGCGCAGCTTGGACAGGTAATGGCCGGAAACCGGGAAGACCTTGACGCCTTCGCGGGTGATCGGCACTTCATATTCGGTGTCGGCGCGCAGCTCGACCGTCTGCTGCTGGTAATAGTTGGCCGGCGTGAACACGGCCACGGCCGCAGTGCGAACCACGCGCACATCGTTCAGCGTGTTGCCGAGATGCGGCAGGATCTGCGCGACATTGGTGCCGGTGATCTGGATCGTGGTGTCCTTGGTGTCGTTGTCACCGCGGATGATCGCGATCTTGAAGTCGCCGATCAAATTGTCGGCCGTATCGAACAGGCGGATCCACTGCCCTTCGAAGAAACCGAATGACAGCCAGCCATCATCCTTTTCGCCTAGTCCGGCGATGGTGATCCGGTAGGTCGGGAGACCTTCCTCCATGACCATCTCAAAGCGGATGTTGCCGGTGGACTCACCGTCCCGCGCCAGATCGGACAGGATGACGTCGTCCTTCGCGCCTGTCGCTGCCAACAGCCTGTCGACCTTGAAGAACTTTCCATCCGCATCGATCGAGGTGATGAAATAGTCGCCGCTGCCGGCGCCGGCATTGCCGATGCGTATCTGCTGGCCGACGAAGAAGCCTTCATCGACGAAGCTGCCGAGATCGGCACCGGTGCCACGCGTGATCTTGCCCAAGCCACCTTCGTTGGAGAAGACAAGATTGCCGTCGAATATCTGCGTAGGCCTGAGGCCGCCAATGATGCCGTATCCGGAGCCGGGCGTGACCGCGACGCCATTGACACTAACGACATCCGCCAGACCGTCCGTCAGGACCGCGACGCTGACGTTGGTCGACGGCGCCTTGGTCAGCCGGATCGTATAGTCGTCGGTGTCCGATCCATCGCCGTTGAGCAGCGTATTGCCTTCACTCTCCAGCACAACCGCGCCGGCGCTGTCATTGTCGATCACGTCGATGTCGACATAGCCCGGGCCTGAGCGCAGGTTCGGGAACACGTAGTTGTGGTTGGCGTCGACTGTCAGCGCCTGGTCGAGCTGGAAGAAGATCGCCGCTGTGTGCGGGTCCTCACGCGGAATGTCGTCGCGCGCTTCGATGCCGACGCGCACCGCATCGTCCCAGTTGCCGCTGTCGAAAGTGATGCGCCAGTAGCCGTCGGCACCCTTGAACATGCGATTGTCGAGACCGTTCGGATCGTCGACATCGTAGATCATGATGTTTTCGTCGCTGAACTCGTTGACGTACAGCTTGACGACGATCGTGTCGCCCGCGTCGGGCGCCTTGGCGAGTTGCACCAGGAGTTCGTCATTCAGTTTGGTCGTGGCATTGCCTTCGATGACCAGCGAGCGGCCATCCTCGGTGTTCGTGCCGGGCGTCACTTCGGTGACATAGATTCCGGGCGTGTCGTTGTCACGCAGGTCGACCTCGACGTTGCGTACGTCCGCCGCGTCGAAGGGATCGCCGTTCGGATAGGCCGCGGCCAGCAGTGCCGGCGCGACACCGCTGGTGTCGGAGATGACGCTGTGCTGTACGACGACCACCCGGTCGCCCTCGGCGCGCAAATCGTCGGGCGCATAAAGGTACACGTTCTGGGCCGTGTTCCAGTTGGTGCTGTCGAAGGCCAGCACGATCGAGCGATCGTTGATGATCGTCGCAACGCCGTTGATGGTGATGACATGCTGGAATTCGCCGTCGGTTCCGACGAGGCCGGGATCCAGCTTCGAAAGCCAGATCGTGTCACCGATGCCATTCGGCAACGGTGCCGGATTGATCAGCGTGCCGTCTTCTTCCTGTTGCGGCGAACGTGCCGCCGAGATCGTCACATAGACGATCTGGCCGGCCAGCGGCGCCACCGCCAGCCTGACGGTGTAGCTGTCGACATTGCGCGGTCCGCCTTCCCGAACAGCGGTGAAGCCATCCGTTTCGTCGATGCGGACGATGCCCTCCTGCGGACCCGCCACGTGATAGTCGAAGCCGTCGACCAGCACGCCATCGTATAGTGGATCGCCCGAGGTGACGAGGTGGTCAACAGCGCCGGAGGCGCCTTCGAGTTCGCGCGTGATGATGTCTTCCGTGACATCGCCCGTGACATTGATCGTATCGGAACCCAGACCGCCGACAACGCGATAGGCTACGCCGAAAGCCGTCGATTGAACGAAGAATTCGTCATCGCCTTCAAGTCCGTCGACCTCGACCACTTCGATCGTGGTGTAGCGAACATTGACGCCGGCGCCGAAGATGCCCTTTTCGGTGATGGCGAAATCGTCGGCGAATTCCGTGCCGAGGATAACCAGCTTGTCGAAGCCGGTGCCGCCGTCGACCGAGACCGGCGCGTTGACGTTGTATTGCACTTCGTCCTCGCCGCCGCCGGCGCGGATGTCCGGGGCGCGCGCGACAGAGAAGCCGAGCCCGATGATCGGCTTGGCAACGCCAAAATCGTCGAGCACGATGACGTCGTCGGTATAGTCGTGAGGCGTCGAGTCAGCGTCGGCGAAGTTGATCACGCCATCGCCGTTGGTGTCGAGCGTAACCGCCGGCAGGTCGTCCTGGTCGATCGTGCCGTCACCGTTCCAGTCCTGATTGGCGACCGCCGCGATGGCGAACGCGCGGACGATGAACAGGTCGTTGTTGTCGTCGCCTTCGAGCCGCAGCTCGGCCTGGTTGGCATAGACCCGGAATTCGTCGTTGCCGGTGCCGCCCTGCGCCACCATCGGCGCACTGATGCCGGGGCTCAGCCAGCCGCGTGTGGTGGCCACCATGTCGGGGAACACGTCCTGGTCGAGCAAGCCGCCGCCGAAGAACGGCGTGACGCCGTTTTCCGCATCGCCGGTGCGCTTGGTGCCGAATATCTGGCCGATGTTGAAGGAATCGTCGCCGGCGCCGCCCTGCAGCGAAACAATCGCCGTGGTGTCGTCGGAGTAGAAATTGTCGTTGCCGCCCTGCCCCTCGATGGTGATCCGGCCATTCAGCGCGGTGTCGTAATTGATGCGCGCGACCTCGTTCGAGGGCTCGTTGTCCTCGATCGTGTCGGCATAGGTCTTTGGCTGTCCGTAGACCATGGCGACGTAGGCCGGACGGTCGGCGGCTTCGTGCGGCAGATAGTTGGCGCCGCGCAGCAGGAAGATGTCGTCGATCGGCTTGTTGCCGCCGACCAGACCGTTCTGCGACGAATCGTAGCCGAAGATGGTCAGTTCATCGACACCGTCGATGGAGCGCCCACTGTCCAGGATGTTGATGACGTAATTGCGCTGGAAGTCGGTGCCTGCGGTGCCCTGCCCCGGATTGTTGGAGCCAAGCGTGTAGATCTCATAGAGATCGGAGCCCGACACGCCGTCAAGCGTGAGCGTATGCTCGGCCGCCGTCTGCATGTTCGGAGAGGTTTGCGTCGCGGTATCCTGGAGATAGTAGACGCGGAAACGGTCTTCGCCATCGACGTTGTTCACATTGAGGTTCTGACTGCCATAGGCGCGCGTCTTCGAGCCGAGGAAGACATAGCCGGCGCTGCCCTGCGTGTTGGTGCCGCCGGCACCCGAGGTGTCGCCGAAGTTGATCGTGTCGACATCCGTGTTGCCGAAGATTCGGGTCAGCACGGTCGGTCCGGTGACCGAGTTCGCCGTCAATGTCGGCGTTGCCGAGCCAACCGGCGCGCCGATCGTCTTGTTGCCAGGCACCACGGTTGCGTTGGCGATGATGCGGCCACGCAGCACCATCACGGTGCCGAAGGCGACATCCAGATTGACGAGCGCATGGATGACGTCGTTGGTCGCCGACACGTCGCCATAGATGTCGATGCTCTTGGCCGCCAGCGTCTCGCTGTTGGAATCGAGCGTCACGTTATCGCCGACGCGCAGCAGCACGGAACCCTTTTCGGCGAAGATCTGGCCGTGTGCGATCGCACGCGGCGCATCGGGCTGGAAGGTCGGGAAGGTCGCGCCATCTTCGGCAAAGCGGGCGCTGCCACTGTGCAGCAGGTCGAGGTTCTCGCCCTGAACCGAGGTCTCGCGCACAGTGATGCGGATATCGCCATCGTAGGCGTGAGCCAACACCAGCCGCAGATTGCCGGCGGTGCCGCCGGGAGCCTCCGGCGCTTCGGTTAGGTAAATGTGGGTGCCGGCTTCAAGTGCGACGTCGTCATCGCTGGAACCGCGTGATGAATCGATCTCGAGGTCGTTGGCAAAAGCGCCGATGGAGCCATTGCCATTGGCGTCCAGGTCGATGGTCTGACCCATCACGTTGGCAAAGTCGTCGCCCGCGCCGTTGTTGCGTGAATCCAGGATCGAGCCTGCGACGGTCCTTAGCGACACATCGCGGATCGTGTGCACGGTGTGAACATGCATGTCACCGACGACTTCGTCGAGGAAGATGCCTAACGTCGAATCCGCGCTGGTATCGAAGGCGCGCAGCACACCGAGTCCGCCGACGCCATTGCGGTTGTCAACGTTGATCTCGAGGAAATTGCTCGGTTCACCAATGCCGCCCAAGGGGGAATTGATGTCAAGCAGTGTGGGGCTGAGCACCTGGGCGGCCACTTGGAAATGGGTCGGATTAAACAGCCCCACGCCAGAGGCCATGGTGATGTTGCGACCGGAGACATCGGCCTCGACCAAGGCGGGGTTGCCGTTGTCATCGCGCGCATCGAGGATGCGCCGCGGCGAATACAAAAGCACATCCGAGGCATTGGAGCGAATGCGCTCGATGCGCATGTCACCGGTCTTTTCCGTCAGCGCGATATAGCCATTGGTCAGCACGTCGATG
The DNA here is from genome assembly GCF_006442175.1 of Mesorhizobium sp. B2-3-14. Classification (NCBI taxonomy): domain Bacteria; kingdom Pseudomonadati; phylum Pseudomonadota; class Alphaproteobacteria; order Hyphomicrobiales; family Phyllobacteriaceae; genus Mesorhizobium; species Mesorhizobium sp. B2-3-14. Next base: position 480,470 of record NZ_VFVP01000005.1, read on the forward strand.
TCGCCATTGCCGGCGATCTCGGTGATGCCAAGTACGTTGACGGTGGTCGCCGTGGGCGCCGGATTGGCTGCCGCGACGATGATGTCACCGCCCGCAACGACCGAGCCTGCCTGCACCCCGGCCAGCGTGCGCAGGCCGGTTACCGGGTCGAGGCCTCGGAAATCATAGGTCGACGCAATCTCCGTGTTGCCGGTGGCGAAGACGCCGCGGCTCAGCGACGGAATTGCGCCTGCATCCGGCCGGAAGAAATTGTAGTAGGTCTGTCCGCCGGCGGGCAACGCCGGCGCCTTGACCAGCAGGCCGCCTGACAGACCGTCGCCGAACTGTTCAAGGCTGGCTTGCAGCAGCACATCCGCCGTATTGCCGGCGTTGATCCGGTCGATCTCGACGATGTAGAAGCCGCCGGCCGGCGCCTCGCGCAACAGCGCCTTGAGGTCGAGGCTGATGTTGCCGAGCGCGTCGGCGGTGAAGGTTTCAGCCGAAATCAGGCTGTGCAGATCGGTCAGCGCGCCTGCCGGCGCCAGATCGATGGCCGTACCGGCCAGAGCGTTTGCCAGCGTGGTCGCCAACTTGACGCTCTGCCCATCGGGCGAAGCGATGACGTAGTAGTAGCCGCCGTCGACGAGCCCGCCGATGGTCGTGGTCACGGCATCGTAGCGCACCAGCTGGCCGGTGTAGAAACGGTTCTCGACTCCAAGGAATATCTGGTTAGTCAAGCCAGCGACACGGCCGGTGTCGAAGCCTATGCCGAGCGGCAGGCCGGAGCTGTCGACGATGTCGATATTCACCCGTGCACCGGTCGCGCCGATGTTTTCGTCGGCGCGAATGTTCAGGATGTGCGTACGGATCAGCGACTGGCGGCCATCACTGCCCGGGACACCGCGATCGTTGGTGGCGAACACCGATCCGTCAGTATTGACGATCGACGTCGTGCCGATCGGGTTGTCGATCGTGCCGTTGATGTAGATGTCTGAATGGCCACCGGTGTCGGTGATTTCAATCAGCGTCGGCGCGACTTCGCGCACCACGTTGAAGGTCAGTGTCACACTCTGCGACGGATTGAGCCATGCCAGTGGCTGCTCGTCGGTGACGACATCGATATTGTTGATAATGATGTCCTTGTCGGACTCGTTGCGGATCGACACGCGCTGCAACGTATCACGGAACGTCCAGGTACCGCCGGCGCCGATCATCGAGTTCGAGTCGAACACGACGTCGCCGGGACCCGGATTAACGATGTTGTTGACGACAATGTCGTCGCTCTGGATCGTGTTGCCTTGGCCTTCGGTCGCACTGCCGCCGCCCGCGGTGTCGTTGACCGACACTTCGACCGCGACATCGATCTGGCCGTCGAGGCCGATGTTCAGTTGCTTGACGACCAGTTCGGGTGAACGGCCGGAAAGGATCAGCACGTCGGAGCTGAAATTGATCGATTGCGGTCTGTCATCCGGGCTGCTGCCGCTCGATCCGCCGGCGGCGAGCGAGCGCTTGCTGTCATCGGCGTCATCTGTCTGCGAGATCGAGCCGTTCACGGTCGAGGCAAACAAGGCCAGGTGCTCGGCCGAGCTTCCAGGTTCCTGCGGATAATCCGGATGTCCAAGCACGGCATCGCCGTTGTCGCGCGGACCGGCTGTCACCAATGCGCCTGCCGCACCGAAAATCTCGGACGAGACGTCGGTGTCGTTATGCGCGTCGGAATCGACGAAGCCGAACAGGCCGGTCGACCGGGCATAGGATTTCGCATGCGTGTTGACATTGTCGTAGCGGGTGATCAGGTCGACGCCTTCCCAACCCGTCAGGTCGGCGCCCACATTGATCCGCACCTGCGCATCCGGCCGTGCCACGATCGTGCTTTCGGCCTCGCCTTCGCCATAGAATCCGGCGCCGCGCCCGTCGCTGCCGGAGAAGACATGGAAGTTGTCGACCCGTGCCGCAAGGGAGGTGCGCCGCGCGCTGAGCACGGCATTGGCCGCCAGCGAGACGATCGCGTCGGCCTGATCGGCGTCCGGATCGGCGTCCGGGGAGCCAATGTTGACATGCGTGACGGCGTCGCCGTCACCGCCGAAGCCGACGCCGGAGGCGGTCGATTTCGCCGTCACATCGACGGATGCATTCGCCGTAGCCTTGGCCAACTGACCGGCAAGAACGATGGCGTTCGAGCCGATTGTCGAAACCGTATTGTATTCGATGCGGACCTCGGTGCTCGGGTCGGCCAGGCCGACCGCACCGCCAGCGCTCGCCTGCGAGGAGGCGCTGGCAATGGCATTGCTTGCCGAGGCAAGCGTGAAGTTCTTGCCCGCCACGATGCGCGTGCCATCACTGATCGTCGCCGTGCTCGTGATGTCCTGGAAGCTACTCGCGTCGGCATCACCGACGGCGACGAAGCCGCCCGTGCCGTTGACCGCGTAGCTGGACGTATTGGTCGTCGCCGACGCGCTGACAGTCACGTCGCCCACCGTCGTGATCTGCGTCGCGGAGATCGTCGCCGAGACATTCGGACTGCTGAAAACGTCGGCATCATTGCCGTTGACTCCAACGAACCCGCCGCCGGACCCCTTCGAGTAAGCTGACGATACGCCGTCGCCCGATTGCGGTGCGATTTCGCTGAGCGGAACTTCGCCCGGACCGAACAGGAACTGGCCCGGCGCCGCCGATGTGGCGCTGTCATTGATGTCGATGCGCAGTTGCTGCTCGCTGTCGCCGGCTGCCGAGATGTCGACCGCAAGCGCAGTAAGGCTGTGATTGCCGTGGGGCCCGCCAATTGCCGTCGGCGTCAGAATGATCTGACTGCCGCCGCTCGGCGCATTCCACAGTTCGAACGTGTTGTCGCCGACGCCGCTGACGCCGCGCACATAGTAGGTCTTGCCGTCTTCGAGCCCGCCGATCGGCAGATTCTTGGCATTGACCAGCGAATGCGTATCGCTGGAGCCGACATTGAGCGCCGGATTGGCGCTGAGACCCTTGTTCGGGTTCAGCGCGATGATCGGCTGATCGAAGTCCCTCGTCAGCGTACCTGCTGTGACGATGTTCTTCTCAAGAAGGGTCAGCGTATCACCGGATACGCCGACGATCGTGTACGTGCCGGAATTGACGAGGCCGCCGCTGATGAACAACGTGCCGTTTCCAAAGCCGTTGTCGGCCCAGTTGAGGCCGTCAGTTCGCTTGATCTGGTCGCCAGCGGCATTGCGAATGAACTGCACCTGTTCGGTGATAGCGTCGTTACGCTTGAGCTGGATCGTCGAGGAGTTGACGACATGCACGCGATAGGTCTGGCCGTCGACCAGGCCGCCGATCGCCAGACCGGTTCCTCCGCTCGCATTCTTGACGTCGTAGACAACGTGCTCGCCCTCGGCGAAACCGTGCGCCAGCGCATTTCCGTTATCGTCGAAGAAACGGATGTTGTCGGCGTTGGCATCGGCGATCGGCGATCCGTCGGGATTGAGGCTGCTCGAATTGACGTCGACCTGACGACTGACGAAGGTGCGCGCGTCCGGTGCCTCGTAGGTCACCGCCGTGCCGTTGACGAAGCCATGCCCGGCGATGGTTATGCTGTTGCCCGAGACATCGTCCGGCTGGAAATTCTTGAGGTAATTCTGCGGGTTGACCGCCTTGTCGAAGCTGTTCACCAGCTTGATGTGTGACCCGTCGATAACCAGCACATAATAGAGGTTGCCCTCGGTCAGCCCAAAGCTGTCGACTGTCTCGTCCGGTCCCGGATAGTAGCGGACGGCATCGCCGCTCAGGAAATTATGGCCACCCGCGAACTCGATGATCTCGGTGTTTGGATCGATGTCGGCGGCGTTAAAGACGGAGCCGAAATAGAGCGTGTTGGGATCTGTCACGCCTGCATTGACGACATTGATCACGCTGTACTGACGGTTCACCGCCGGATCGGCCGGATCCGGCCACTTGAGGCCGGGAATAACGGCACCGCCGCTTCCGGCATCATATTCGACCGTATCGCCGGTCACCAGTCCATGCCCGTTCACGGTGATCGTGTTGGCGGTGCCGTCGACATCGACGATTTCGTAGGTCGGTTGCTCGCCGGGGATCGGCGAGGCGGAGGCTTCGACTAGGATATCGCCGGTCGCGTTGATCACCACGCCGGCGCCGATTGAACTCGCGACCGTCGGGTTAACATGGGTTTCCGAATCGGCGTCCCCAACCGCGGCTATGCCGCCTATTGTGGACCCGACTACTTTCGAGTCGCCTTCCGTCTGGGCCTGGGCCTTGAGCCGCACATTGCGTGCCGATTGGATCGACGTGTTGTTGCCGATCGAGGCGCTTACCGAAGACGGGCTCGCGGTCGCGGTCGCGCGATTGACGGTGATCCCTGCCAGAAGGCCTCCGCCGGCTGTTTCGGCTACGGCAAGCGCACCATTTACGGCAAGCGCTTCGATCATGATGTCGGTAACCGAGACGATGTTGGCGTTCATCGCGGCGTTGCTCTGGCCATTGGCCTCGGCTTCAGCCAACGAAGCACCGACCGCAGCCGCCCCGAACGAATTGGCCTCGGCATTGGCGACGGCATAGTTGCGAATGCGCGACTTGATGTTGATGTCACCGGTGATGGTGAATGCGCCGCCGGCGCCGATCGTGGTGTTGGCAACCGCATTGGACCTCGCGGTCGGCACCGAGCCCTGGCCGCTGAACAAGCCACCGCCGGAGGCCTCCGCAAAGGCCTTCGCCCCGCGGTCGGTCGCCGTCTCGCCATCGTAATTGTGCGACGACAGCATGACGATGCCGCCAGCGTGAATCGTCGAATTGCCCCCGACCAATGCGGCCACCGTCGGGACGACATTGACTGTCGCCAGGCTGGTGCCGGCCGCCAGTGCGCCGACCGAAAGTGCGAATATGTCGCCGGTCGCATCGTGCAGCGTCCACGCCTCGACCGTGAGGAGGCCCGTCGCGTTGATGTTGGCGCTGCTGCCAACCGATGCCTCTACATTCGGCTGAACATCGACGAAAGCGAAATTGAAGGTCAGCGCGCCGAGCCCGGCAGCCAGCGCGAAGGTGTCGGAATCCACGTTGATCGTCGAGTCCGCATGGACCGTGATGGCCCCGACAGCGTCGATCTGCCCAATCTGACTGCCCGCGCCGATCGTAGCCAGGACTTCCTTGGTGTTGTCGTCGTCATCGCCGATGGTGACGTCGCTGTAGGACGCACCGACGGCCACCGCGCCGGCTTGTATGCCGGTCGTCAGCACGTCAAACGTCTGGTTGCTGCTCGCCGAGACCGTAAGGCTGGCCGCGCCGTTAACCACTGCGTTGTCGAGCAAGCCGGCCTGAACGCGGCTGGTATCGTTGACTACCGCGACCGATGCACCGAGGCCGACGAAACCGGCCTGCAAGGCGACGGTCGTGACATCGATATTCTGGCCGAAATGGCTTTCAACGCGGATGGCATTGCCAGCCTTGAGGTTTCCGCCGGCCTTCGCTCTCACCTGGCCCGAGACATTGACGACGGAAATCGATGCGCCCAGGCCGACAAGACCGGCGCCCAGGCTGCCGACCAGGATGTTGGCTTTCATCTGTTCACGCGCGTTCACGACGATGTCGTGACCAGCCTCGACCGTCGCACCGCCTTCGACGGAGGCGGTGGTGCCGCGCTCGTCGGTGACGGCGGCGGTCAGCTTGTTGGTCAGGGCGCCTGAGGTCAGTGCGTTGGCGCCGACCTTGTCGCGGGCGCCTTCAACACCGGCCTTGACCCGTGAGTCGGCCGTGTTGCTGTTGGCGCCGCTGCCGAAGCGGCCCAATTCCCCAGTGATGCCTGCGACGCCACCGTCGGCCTGTTCGCCGGCCTCGTCATTGGCGGTCTTGGAGCTTCCGTCGTCCTTCGTCGCGTTGCCGCTGCCACCCTGGTTGTCCTCGTAGGAGTCGGTGAACGCCTCGCCGATCGACCAGACCGATATGGACGCGCCGAGCCCGGCGACGCCGACGCCGCCGCTGAAGGCGAACCCACGCAGAACCTTGATTGCGACCGCATTGACCGAGACGTCACCGCGCGCCCGCACCATGGCGTTGGCGTTGATCGCGGCAACCGTATCGTTCTTGATGCTGCCGAAGTCGATGCCGCCGGCCAGACCGACGAAACCGGCGCCGAGAGCGCCCGCGAAGGACGTGACCCGGACCTCGTTGGCCGCGTTGACATAGACGCCTTGTGCACCCGACACCGTGCCTGGGTGGGCGAGGTAATCTGCAGCGCCCTGATTGATGTCGGCGCCGACGCCGATCAGCGCCTTGGTGTCGGAATTGAGCAGCGTCACGGTGACGGAGCCGGCCAGACCGACGTAAAGGCCGGCGGCACCGGCGACTGTAACGTTGGTGACCTCTTCCGAGGATTCCGCCTGAACGATGACGCCATGCGCCTCGGCCGTGCCGAAGCCGCTCGGATTGCTGCCGCCGACGATCGTGCCGGTCAGCACGCCGCCGATGCCGGTGCCGTTGCCGGACGCGTCGATACTGGCATTGTCGCCGATCGTCGCTTCGGTGAGCTTGTCGACATTGACGACCGCGACCGATCCGGCGGCACCGCCGCCCGACAGGCCGATGGCGACCGCACCGGCGACCACCACCACCTCGGAATCGTCCTTGGCCATGACGGCGACGTCGCCGCCGGCGACAATCGCCGCGTTGGCGCCGACGCGGGCATAGGTCTCGGTGTCGAACGACAGCACCGAGACACCGCCCGCCAGGCTGACCGTGCCGCTGAAGGCAAGGCCGGCGGAGACGACGATGACTTTTTCCTTGGACGTGGCGATCACCGCAACGTCATTGTTCGCCTTCACGTCCGCGCCGTCATTGATCGTCGCGAACGTGTCAACCTTGATCACCGACACGTCGACGCCGGGCGCGCCCGCGCCCGCGCCGCCGAAGGCCGCACCGGCCCCGACACCGACATGGCTGAAGTCGCTCGCCGCCGCAACCAGGACGGATTGTCCCGCATCTCCGGCGCCGGCCATGTCCTGGTTGATCTGCGCATCAGCTCCGATGAACGCCTTCGTCTTGGTATCGACGACGTTGACCGCAGCACCGACAGCCACGCCGACCGAACCGCCGCCGCCGACGGAAATTGCAAAAGTCTCGACATCATCCTTCGCCGAGGCCGAGACAGCCACGCCACGGAAACCGGTGTCGACCGACGCGGTCGCAACCCGGTTCTGGGTCAAGCCCGGATCCTGCTGGACGTCGTCGCCACCCTCCTGGTCGAGGTTCTTGAACTGGGTGAGGCCCGACGGCGTACCAGCCTCCAGGCTGCTGGCGGTCGGCTTGTTGCCGCCCTGCGGGTCGAAGCTCGACATAGCCTGGCTGCCCGCATAGTCGACGGTGTAGCGGCCGGTTCTCGCCGCGACAGTGCCGTGGCCCTCGCCGGTGACGCGTGCGCCTGCGCCGATGAAGGCATCAGTCACCTTGTCGACAACAGCAACGCCGGCCGCGACGCCGACACCGGCGCTGCCGCCGATCGCCACGCCGCCAACGATCAGGTCCATCTCGGTCTCGTCGATTGCCTGGACGAGTACGCTGCCGCGTGCCCGCACATCCGTCAGGCCGACGATCGGCGCCAGCGGATCCGATCCGATGAAGGCGCGGGTCTTCAGGTTCAGCACGAAGACATCGGCCGTCAGTGTGACGCCCGCGCCGCTGGACGCGCCCGCGGCCACGGAGAACGAACCTATGTCCTCGTTGCCGGTTGCCTCGACCGTCACATTGCCGTCGACGTCGATGTCGGCGCCCGCTTCGATCGATGCAGTCGTCGTCTTTGTAAGCGTCGACACATTGACGCCGGCGCCAACGCCAGCACTGCCGGCGGAAACCGCGAGCGAACCCGCGATTGTCAGGATATCGGTTTCGTCATTTGCAAAGACCGAGACGCCGGGATCGTTGGCGAGCGTCTGGCCGGAAACCTTGCTGTTTGCGCCGATGCGAGCCGTCGTTGTCTCGGTCAGCACTGTCACGACGACCGAACCGGCGACCGCCGCCTGCGCGGAAGCCGCGCCGGCGGCGGCGATGATCAGCACCCCATCGGTCGAATTCGCCGATACGGAGAGGCCGTTTGCGCCACCGGTGACCACGTCGGCGTCGCCATAGAGCTCCGCCTTCACATCGTCGAGATGGACAAACACCGTTCCGGAAATGCCGATGCCGGCGCTTTGGCCGAACGCCGCCGCGCCAGCAAGCAGGAACACGTCCGCGTCGCCGGTCGCCGTGACGGAGACATCTCCGCCGGCGCCCAGATGCGATTTGTTCAGCGTGCTGCCGGCCTCGACGAAGGCTTGGGTCGATGTGTCGAGGTAAAGCACGCCGACAGACGCAGCGACGCCGGCTGAGCCGCCGGCGCTGCCGCCGAACGTCGCCGCGATCGAAGTGATGTCGTCGAAGGAGTCGGCATTGATGACGATGTTGCCGGCAGTCGTATCCAGATCCGCCCCACCATCCATCCAGGCGCTCGTGTTGCGCGTGATCACCTGCACGTCCAGGCCGATGCCGACGCCGGCATTGCCGTTCAGCGTGAGGCCGATGCCACCCGCCCCGCTGACCACGGTCAGCAGGTCCGTTGCCTCGATCTTGATGCCGGTTCCGGCCTCGAGGTCGGAGTTGTCGTTCACCGAGGCGTGCGTCTCCATGAAGATCACGTTGACGCTGGACGAACCGCCGACGGCAAAGCCGCCGGACGCACCGGCGATGCCGGCCGCGAAGCTGGTGACGGCCAACGAGCCGATGACCGGCAGGTCTTCGGAGATCGGCAGCAGTTCGGCATGCGAGGTGACGTTGATCGCGCCCTGCGCTTCGGCGTCGAGATTGATGCCGGTCTGAGCCTTGGTGTTGAGATCGTTGACGATGTTGACGGTGACCGCGATGCCCACGCCGCCGCCGCCGCTGCCGGTGCTCAAAGCCGCACCGCCGGCCAGGTTCTGCATTTCATTGAGACTGACGGCGCCGATCTCGATATTGCCGGTGTTGGCGTCGAGATCGACATTGTCGCCGACCGATGCCAGCGTGTTGACATCGAGATAGTTGACGCCAACCGAGCCGCCGATCGCAGTGTTCTTCGACACCGCGCCGGAGAGGGCGCGCGCCTGGAACGTGTTTTTCTCTCCATTGCCGGTCGCGGCGCGGACCTCGATCGATCCGGCGGTCAGATCGGCGTTTGAACCGATCATCGCGTTGTTGTCCAGCAGCACGATGTTGAGGCCGATCGCGGCGGCAACGCCGGTGTTGGAACTGGTGTTCGTGGACGTCGCGGTGGCCAATGCCCGCGCGTCGGTCGTGCTGATCGCCTCGACCTTCATCGCGCCTGTACCGGCGATCGTCACATTGCTGGCGATCTGCGCCTGGTTGTCCGCGTCGAGGAAGTTGACGGCGATCGTCGCGGCCACATTGGTGCCACCGGAGCCGTTGCCGCCCTGCGTACCCTTGCCGGTCTGCCCACTGCTGTTGCCATCGGCCTGGCCAAGGCTGCTGCCGCCGCTCTGCGAGGGCGTCTTGGTGCCGCCGCTCTGGTTCTTGGCCATCTCGGTCTGGTTGGTCGTCTCCTGATCGGAGCTGGCACTGTCCGTTGTGCCATCGGACTTCTTGGTGGATTGGCCCTTCGAGCTCGCCTTGGACTCTGCCTTGGTGTCGAGTGTCGAGGTCGCGGTGATCGTCACCGTGCCAACGTTCTGGAAATTGCGGCCGAGGAAAGCGTCGTTGGTGACTTCGCCGATATTCAGTGCAATCGACGCGCCAACGCCAACGCTGCTGCCGGCGGCTTCGCCATCGGCAAGCGTGTGAACCGTACCGGTGTGCGAGGCTTGCGCGGCCAAATTGCCCGTCAGCGTGATCGTTGCGCCGCCGCCGGTGCCGATGTGCGCATCCGTATCGTTATCGAAATAGGCGACAGCGATCGCGCCGCCGATGCCGGTAGCGCCTTCGGCGCCAGCCTTGGCCGTCGTCGTCAGCGTATCATTGGATGTCGCGGTGACGGTGAAATTGCCTGTCGTCCCGCCAACCATCTCGCCGTTCTCGATGCCGGCAAACGTGGTGTTCAAGCCGATGCCGAGCGCGATCGACGCGCCGACGCCGACGCTGCCCGAGCCGCTTCCGGCCCCGGAGGAGGTCGCCGTCGTTGTGGTTACGGTCGTGTTGATCGCCGTGAGCAGAACATTGCCGCCGGTCAATGTAACCGTCGCGGCGCCGCTTGCTGGCTGATCGGCATGGTCGAGACCAATCACGCCAAGCGTGTCGGTATCGGCGAAGCTCAGCGCGAACGAACCGGCCACGCCAATATCGCCGCCGCTGGCACCGGAGGTCGACTCGGCGCCGAAACGATGCGTCACGTCACCGCCGACGTTCTTCATCTTGGCTTCGGCTTTCACCCCGTCGGCCGTAATGATGCTGCCAGCCCCAATCGACGCTTCGTTGCGCATCGTCGCGATATTGATCGCCACTGCGACACCGACAGCGGTGCCGCTGTCGCTCGTCTTTGCGGTGCCATCGGCTTTCGCCGTCGCATCCATATTGTTGGACGACTGCAAATTGAGTTCGCCGACGCCAGCGCCCTCACCGGCAACAACCGTGCGCCCGTCATTGATCGACGCCACCGCCAGTGACGACGAGACATTGAGGGCAAGCGCTGCCGCGACGCTGACATCGCCGCCGCCGCTCCCACCTGAACTGTTGGCCGACTTGCTGACGCTGTCGCCATCATTCGACTTGCTGTTGGCCAGACCGACTTCCTTGTCCCGTTGCTCGTCGGCCTTGGTGTTGCCGTCCTCGTCTTTCTCGGCGCCAGCGGCACTCGCAATCGACTCCGCCTTGCTGGAACCGTCATTGGCGGCCGACAGACTGATCGATCCGTTCGAACGAAGATTGCGGTTCGATGTCGAGAACGCACGGTTGTCCACGAAGGCAAGCGCGATCGCCGCGCCGATCGCCGTCGAGCCGATGGCATCGCCATCGGCCAGCGTCGTGCTCACGCCATGATTGCTGGCGCTGGCCGACAAATTGCCGGTGATGTCGAGTTCGCTGCCGGAACCGATGGACGATTCCGTATTGTTGTCGATGACGTCGATCGCCACCGCACCGCCGATGCCAACATCGCCGCCTTCCGCGCCCGCTTCCGCCGTGGTCGAAGCTGTATGGTCGCCGGTCGCAGTCATGGTGACAGCGTCGGCGGCAACGATGGTCGCGTTGTCGCGGATCGATGCCGAGGTGGAATTGTCGACGATGGTCAGGGCGACCGAACCACCGATGCCGAGTTCGCCTGCGGCGCCGCTCGCGTCGTCGGGAACCGCATCGGTCACGACGTTGGTGGTGGAATGGGCGGTGAGCGACAGATCCGCGCCATTCAGATTGATCGAGGCGTTTGCCGCGACGTCGGCGGAAGCCTCGGTGATGACGATATTGATGGCCAGCGAACCCGCGACCTGCGTCTTGGAGCCTTCGCCGGCGCCGGAGGTCGCCTGGGCGATGAAGCTGTCGCCGGCCGCAATCGTGGCGCTCAATGACACCGCACTCGCCGACAGCGACGAGGCGCCGCCGAGATAGCTGCGCGTCGTGACGTCGGCAATGCTCAGCGCCACTGCAACGCCGATGCCGGTTGCGCCATTGGAGGAGGAATTCGTGTTGGTGCCGTCCGCCGTCGCCGTCACCTTGTCCGTCGATTGCGCGGTCAGCGTGATCGTGCCACCGGATGTGAGGGTGGAGGCCTGAACGAAGGCTTCGGTGGTCGGCCGATAATCCGACACCGTCACCGCGCCAGCAAAGGTGATATCGCCGCTGCTGGTCGTCGCCTTGTCAGACGTGATGCCGTCCTTATTGGGGTCCTTCAGGCGCTGCTCGGATTCGTTGTCACCGCTTGCACTTTGGTCCGATCCGCCTGCCGTCGACTTGGCGATCGTCGTGATATTGCTGGTCAGCGTTGCGCCGAGCGCGATCGAATTGGGCGTATCGCCGGCATTCGCGCCAATCGTCGAACCGCCCGAGACATTGGCGCGGGTCGTCGCATTGACTTCTGAAACCGCAACGCTTGCGCCCTTGCCGCCGCTACCGCCATCGGCCTCGGTGGTCATCGTCAAATTGCTGGTCGCAGTCAGCGACACCGCGCCCGAGACGCTGAGCACGCTGCCCGCGAGCACTTCGGTGATCGCGTCGCTGATCAGAACGGTGACGGAAACCGCCGCATCCTTCTTTTCATCGTTGTCGGAACCGGCATCGGACTCGTCCTTCGCGGTCAGCGTGACGGTTACGGTGCTCGACGCCGACAGGCTGGCTGCGGTCACATTGGTGCTGCTGAACTTGACCCGCGCTTCGGGCATGATCGTTGCGATGACACCCGCGAGCGGCCCACCTTCGAAAGTCTCAGCCTCGACATTGGCGGTCGCGGTTGCGGTGAATTGAGCCGCGCCCGTCACGATGATCGTGGCGCCGCTCAGGTCGATGATTGCCTCCGGGGTCGCGAGATACGCGCCACCCGTGATTTTTCCATCGTCCGCCGCCGCTGCTGTCAGGGTCACCGAACTGGCATTTATGATGCTGGAAACGCTGATCTTCTCGGCATTGACGGTAACTGCGCCGGCAGTCAGCGTCCCGGAGATCGTCACCTCGTCCTTGCCGTCCTGGCCGTTAATGATGAGTGCGGTTGAACCGAGGTTCACCGCATTGTTGATGGTCAGGGTATCCTTTGAAAAAATAGGAAAGTCAGAATCATCGCCGAGATTGATGGTCAGGCTGGAACTGGGCTTGTTGAAAGTGATCGACTCGAATGAACCTAGGAGGCCTGACGACAGCGTCAGTGTCGCGCCATTGTCGATCAGAGTCGCTCCATCGTCGGCATTGCTGGTCGTGATGACACGGTCCGCAACGACACTGTTGTCGGTGATCGGTTCGAGCCCGTCATAGCGGAGCACGACACCGTCACGCGTGATCGTGCCCGACGTCGGCCCAGTGGCTACATACTTCACCGAGGCGAAGGTGCCGCCGTCGAGAACCATGCTGTCGAAGCCGGCATCGCCGCCGGCCATGACGCCACTCAATTTTCCAGCAGCACCAACAAAAAAGGTGTCCTCGTTGCCAGCGGAACCGATCAGGTTCTCGACCGTAACGAAGGACACCCCAGCAACATCACCCGAACCGTCGCCGGTGAGATGCCAGTCGGTGTCCTGCGGAGGCCCGACCACAGCGTCGCTGCCGGCGCCGCCACTCAACACAACCCTGCCAGCCAGAGCGGGGTCGATCTCGCGCAGCACAAAGCTGTCGTCGCCCGCGCCCGCGTCAACGGTCAACGAGACCGTCGGAGTTGTGAATTTGTAGGTGATCAGATTGTTAAATGCTCCAGCGTCAAGCACCGACAGACCGTCACTGGAATCATCTGAACTGCCGATGCGGATCACCCGCGCTTGCCCGGAAGTGTCGGCATAAATGCGCTGGCTGGCCGTCGTATTGTCCTCGACCGCGCCGACGTTTGCCAGGCCAATGCTATGGGTCAACGCCCCGGCTTGCGCGGCAATGCTGCCTGACAGGCCGGTGTCGGTCGCCAGCCGCACGGCGTCGAAGCTGCCGCCGGTCATGGCAAGCGTGTCGTTGCCGGCACCACCGTCGAAACGCACGTCGAGCGCCGCCAGGAAGTCTTCGCCGAAGTCTATGGTGAGCTTGTCGTCGGCAGCGGTGCCGTGCACCACGATATAGTCGATCTGTTGCGCGTTGCGCTGGTCGACCAGCGTACCCGTCTTGTTGTCATAGATCTGGATCGCCTGGATCAGATTGTCATAGCGCAGCGAATAGTCGGCGCCGGCCAAGTCGTTCATGTCGACCGCGAAAGGCAAGATGTCGGCCGACAGCAGATAACGCGGCTCAAGCGCTTCAAGCGCCAGGTTCGGCAGATCTGATGTCTTGCTGGGCCGTCGGGCTCGCCCCGGCGAGCGCCGCAGCAGCGAACTCGCCAACCACCGACCAAATACGCCAGGGATTGGCGTCTCTGCTTTGCTGGCTAATCTCTTCTGAAATGCCTCAAAAAAAGCCGACCTCGACAAAATGTTCATTTTGTCCCCCTGATATATCAGTTTAGGCTAATTTACCGAAATCAAACGTACATCCGAAAATTCTTGAGTGCAAGGCGATCACGAAACCGCGACGAGTCTATGTTTATGTAAAATTTGCGACAATATGAACCATACGCATATATCTCGACAGGACACAAGATTATCTATGTATATATTTCCGTCGCCATTAGCATAACTCTCAGTCATCTAATATGCATATCTGATAATATTTTTTTGAACATATTTTAAGGTGATATTGTAGAAGACAAAATTCTCCCACTTGAAGCATTCTAGGCCATGGCCTTGAAATTTCAGCACATGGTTTCCGCGACGGCAGGCAAGAAACCTGGAGAAGGGGCGGCGCACGAATGTCGCACCAAGCCATCATAGCCGCGGCGGGAAGGTCTGATGCACCAGAAGCGGCTTGTCGCACTTGCCGGATACGCGGTTCTGTATCTCGGTTGCGCGACTGCGGCACATGGACAAACGGCCGATAGTCTTTATGCGCAAGGCGTCAAGGCCCGGCAGGAACAGTATTTCGAAGAAGCCGCCGGGTTGCTGAAGCGTGTCCTTGCTCTTCAGCCCGCAAATACCGACGCGCTGGTTCAGCTGGGTTTCACCGAACTGGGTCTCAATGACCGCCGGCCGCGCGGAGCGCCTTTTCGCAAGCGCTGTCCATAGCGCCTGCTTACACCGACGCAACGTTTGGACAGGCCCAGGTCGAGTTCAGAGCTGGCAATCTGTCCAAACCCGCCTATCTGCACGCCTTTGTACGCCAAGGCTCTACACAGATCAGAGGACGCTTTGCATCCGCGCACAGCCACATTTCAGTGCCGTCAGACTGTTTTGGAAAGGCGACGCTACGTGCCGAACCTATGCTATTGCCGTCTACCCCTCACGCCCACTCGATTGTTTCTAACCCAGCTAGGCCGTTGATCCAGCTGGGTTTTTCTTATTTGTGACGCACAACACCGATCAACGGGCCGTCAAAAAGCTAGGTTTCTGATTTTAAAGAGAAAATCGATTAGAAAATATTTTTGAGATTTCGCCAACTATCGGATCAATCGGACGATTTTCAACCTCTTGGCACCCAGCGGCATGCGCGCTCCAATCTTGAAAAGTACCGTCATCGATGCACTTTGAGGTCGACAGTTTGTGCCGCTATTACTCCTCGGCAAGGTGGAGAGCCTCTTCTTCTCGGCGAAATAGATGTCCAACAAAGTGTCGACGACGAGGTTCGTTCAGGCCTTTGGTAGAGGCCTTTTTTTGCTGATACCTGGTTGTCTTCCCTTTTTTCAGTGCCTCACAAGCCTGGCGGACAAGAAACCAGGTCGCAGCAATGCTGTCTCATTGAGATTGGACCAGCATGCCAATGAGCTTGTTGCGCAGATGCGAAATCGCTTCGTCGAATCCCGACAGCGAAGCTTGGGCAGATCGAGGTCGCCAGCGATGTCCAGAGCACCATGCACAATGTCCATATCTCCGGCACCAAGCCGGCTAGCGAACGTCTATCAAGGACCGCTCCTTCGCCCGCTTTGAGGTCTCGTTGCCCGCGAGGTAGACTGCTCGCATGACCTTCAAGCTTATCTTCCTCGGGACCTCGGCCAGCGTGCCCTCGGCCGAGCGCAATCACCCGGCGCTGCTCGTTGAAGCCGGCAGTCAACGGGTGCTGGTCGATTGCGGGGAAGGCACCCAGCGTCAGCTTCTGCGCAGCGGCGCCGGATTCAGGCGACTTGATCGCCTGCTCCTCACGCACGCGCATTTCGACCACGTGCTCGGGATTCCAGGCTTGTTCTCGACGCTTCGGCTCCGGCAGAGCAAGAACCATGTGACCATTTATGGCAGCGCAGACACTCTTGACGTCGTCGCCCGCATGCTCGCTGGCCTTTGGGGTGAGGGACGCGCGCCGATCCCGCTGCAACTCGTGCCGCTTGCCCCCGGACGCGTGTTCGAGGTGGATGAGTTCACCGTCGATTGCTTTCAAGTTCGCCATCGCGACACCGACAGCTATGGCTTCGTCTTCGAGACGCCGGCGCGTCGTCACCTCCGTTCGGACCGCTTGGCAGCTCTCGGTGTGCCAGACGGTCCGATCCGGAAGGATTTGGCCGAAGGCCGCTCAATTTCTCTCCCCGACGGCCGAACGATTGCTCCCGAAGCAGTCCTCGGACCACCCGAGGCTGGCAAGAAGCTGGTCATTGTAGGCGACACCGAAACCACTGATGGATTGGTCGACAAGGTGAGCGGCGCCGACCTGCTTGTCATCGAAGCCACATTCCTGCAACGAGATGCAGCGATGGCGCGCGACTACGGACATCTGACAGCCGCGGAGGCAGCGTCGCTGGCAGCGACCAGCGATGTAAAGCAGCTCGTTCTTACGCACATCTCCGGCCGGTACTCCGACGAAGAAATTCTCGCGGAAGCCGTTCAGGCGTTTGCGAACAGCCTTATCGCAACGGATTTCACCACCCTCACCGTCTAGTGGCAGAGCCATGGCATTCAGAATTGGCGTCATCTCGGACACGCACGGCTTGCTGAGGCCGGAGGCGGCGCGTTGCCTGGCCGGGGTCGACCACATCATTCATGGAGGGGACATCGGTCGCCCTGAGATCATCACGGCGCTTCGCTGTATCGCGCCGGTTACCGCGATCAGAGGAAACGTAGACACCGGTGGCTGGGCGCTGCCTTACGCGGAAACCGAGCTCGTACGTCTTGCCGGGCGAGCAATCTACGTGCTTCATGATCTCAAGACGCTGCAGATCGACCCGATTGCCCAGGGCATCGATTTGATCGTGTCCGGTCACTCGCATGTGCCGAGGATGGAGACAGTGGATGGCGTGCTTTATTTGAATCCGGGCAGCGCTGGCCCACGACGGTTTAAGCTGCCTGTCACCCTTGCGACGGTCGACATCACTCGAGACAGCATAGAGCTTTCGATATTGAGCTTGGTAAGCGGCTGAACCAATTCAGCGCGCACATCACGCCCGCACCTATATCCGCGTGTCTCCTCGATTTTTCACAAGATGGCAGGCGCGCCGCAACGCGGAGACACGCATTCTTCGCGAGTTGTTAACGGGAGTTCTCGCCGCGTGCGGTGATGGACTGATCCGTCATTTCTGGCGAAACGCTGAGTGGAACGACACAACCAGCGGGCCTAGAATGTAGTCGAGCGCCGTGCGTTGCTCGGTAACGATCATGACTGACGCCGGCATGCCCGGATAAAGCGCAATCTGTGGGGCTGCGGCCAATTCCACGGGATCGACCGCTACGTCCGCGAGGTAATAGGGAAAGCCGGTCTTGGTGTCGGTAATGCGATCCGCCGAAATGCGGGCGACGCGTCCATGAATTATGGGTATCGAACGCTGCTTGTATGATGTGAAACGAACTTCGGCGGCCATGTCGGGACGCAGGTTCGATATATCCTCGACGCGAACCTGTGCCTGGACGATCAGTGAATTCTCGGTCGGCACGATGTCAAGGATGGTCTGGCCCGGCGCCACGATCGCACCGATCGAGAAAACGCTGAGATCCATCACTTGGCCATCATAGGGCGCACGCACTTCGGCCCGATCCATGGCGGCCTGGGCGGCGAACATCTTGGGTATTAGATCGGACAGGTTCGATTGCGTATCGATCAGCATGGCCGACAACTTGGTCCGGCGCTCATTCGTCAATTGTGCGATCTGGCTCTCGAGTTCGGCTTTGCTCTGTAGGGTGCCGCCGATGGCGCCGAGATTATCGTCGATCAAGCCCTGCAAATCCGAGGCCGACCTTTCCAGTTCCAAGATGCGTGGGCGGGTCGTCAAACCGGCCTTGAGCAGCTTCGACAGGCTGGCCTTCTCGCCGATCGTCGATTTGAGCTGGGCCCGGTAGGATTCGACCCGAGACTGCTTGCCCCGTATCTGCTCCTCGAGCTCGGCAATGCGCCGCTCGAGGATCTGCCTTGCGCCGGCCATCGAGGCGCGTTGGCTTTCCAGGTCGGCGATCTGGTTTGCCATTGCGTCCTTGAGGTAGTCCTGGTGCTCCTTGAGGATGTCCTTGGGAAAGGCAACCGCCTGGCTGCCGTCCAATTCGGCACGGATCCTGGCATCGGTTGCGCGCAACAGTGCATATTGCTGGGCATAGAGATTGAACTCGGACCGAATCCTGGTGTCGTCCAGCTTCAGCATTATGTCGCCCTTCCTGACGACGTCGCCATCCTTAACGCGGATCTCCTTCACCGTACCGCCGTCGAAGTGCTGGACGCTCTTGCGATTGCCTTCCACCTTGACGATGGCATCGGCGAGCACGGCACCGTTCAGAGGGGCAAAGGCCGCCCAGCCGCCGAAAATGCCGAAAAAGGCCATTATGATCAGCAGGCCAATATAGGCCGGCACCCGGATGGAATCCGGAGCCAGGATGCCCGACTCGCCAGGCAGGCTATGGTAAGTGAGGGCACTGTCGCTCATCGATCTCTCCGACCACAGCTCATTGGGTCGCCACCGCCATTGGAGCCGCGCGCTGGTTGAGCAGCGCCACGATCTCGTTTCTCATGCCGAACGCCTCGACGGCGCCATCGCGCAACAGCAGGATCTTGTCGACATTCGCCAAGGTCGAGGGCCGGTGCGAGACGATGATAACAGTGCTGCCGCGGCGCTTGAGCTCGATCGCGCAGTCGCTCAGCGCGCGATCGCCATCGGCGTCGAGATTGGAACTCGGCTCGTCGAGAATGATCAGTTTCGGCGTTCCAAACACCGCCCGGGCAAGAGCAATCCGTTGCCGATATCCTCCCGACAGCACGGCGCCGCCCTCCCCGATCTGCGTCTCATAGCCCTGCGGCAGGCGGATAATCATCTCGTGTACGCCGGCGAGCCGCGCGGCCTCGATCACCTCCTGGTCGACATTGGTCTTGAAGCGCCCAATGTTGGCGGCGACGGTATCGGAGAAGAGTTCGATATCTTGCGGCAGGTAGCCGATGTGATCACCTAATGCGTCGTGCCCCCATTGCGACAGGTCGGCGCCGTCCAGCCTGACTGTGCCGCGACTGGGTTGCATGACGCCGGCAAGGTGGCGCGCCAGGGTCGACTTGCCGGCACCGGAGGGGCCAACGATTCCGAGCGCCTCGCCTGCTTCCAACCGAAACGACACGTCGCGCAGAAGCACTTTCTGCTGGCTTTGAATTGCAAAGCTTACCTGCTCGACGGAAATCATGCCGCTGGGCTTCGGCAGGTTGAACGCTCTTTCGTTGCGCGCGCCCCCGTCGACCAGCCTCTCGACCCTTGCCAACGCTGCCCGCGCCAGGATCAGGCTGCGCCAGAGGCCGACGATCTGCTCGACAGGCTGCAACCCCCTGCCCAGCAGGAGGCTCGCCGCGAACATGGTGCCGCCGGTAATCTGCCGTTCGATGACCAGATAGGCGCCGAGGCCGAGGATCAGCGATTGCATGGTGAGCCGCAGGAACCGGATGAGGCCCGACATCAAGGCGGCACGGTCGCTTGCCTCCGCCTGGCGCCGCAGCGCGAGGTTGCGGTCGCGCCCCCAGCGGCGGATGAGACCGTCGATCATCCCCATGGCGCGAACGACTTCGGAGTTCCTGAGGCTCATCTCGGTGAAGTTATAGTTGTTCGTCGCCAGCTCGTTGGCCTGCTTCAGCGGCGAGCGCACGAGATACTCGTTGAGCACGGCCATGCCGATCAGGAGCAGCGAGCAGCCCAGTGCGAAGAAGCCGAGCCACGGATGCAGCAGGAAGATGATGCCGATGTAGATGGGCGACCATGGCAGATCGAACAAAGCGTGGATGCCGCTGCCGGTGATGACCTGCCTGAACGTATCGAAGTCGCGGATCGGCTGGCTCGGCGAGGAACCGGGCGATGGGGCCTCGACGGACGCGGCGAGGATCTTTGCCGAAAGCAGACGGTCGAGCCGGGCGCTGGCACGCGTCAGGATCCAGGCGCGGACCAGGTCGAGACCCGCCAGCGAAAGGAAGGCTGCCAGCAACACCAGGGTCAGCATCACCAGCGTGGTTTCGCTGCCGCTGGTGACAACCCGGTCGTAGATCTGCAGCATGTAGAGGGGGGAAGCGAGGTAGAGCAGGTTGATCGCCAGGCTGAACGCCGCCGCAAGCAGGAAATAGCGGCGGCATGCCCGAAGCGCATCCTTCACAATTCGAGACTTGCTATCCACTTCCAGAACCCCACTCGATACTCGTCAGGTCAGGGAGCCGCCGTAGCCGGCGGCCCTTTTCGCTCACACCACGAAGTCGCTTGAAATCGCTCCATTGCCGATGCCGGTCAGCGTGAATTCCGCCGGATTGTACGAAACGACGGTATGACCCTGGCCGTCATCGGCAAGCTTGAAGGCGTTCGCATCATAATTGCCGACCAGATGCAGCGCGGCGCCGTGGGTGCCGTCCGAAACGGTCAGCGTTCCGCCGCTGCCATCCTGGTTTGCCTGATAGACGGCCGTCGTTCCCGCACCGAACAGGATATCGCCGAGGTCCAGCCTGTCATCATTGGTGATGCCCCCGATCCGTCCGCTGTAGTCGAAGGAATCGTCGAGTTGCAGCGTGCCGGCAGCGTCGTGTCCGAAGGTGACGTCCGTCGACGAGGCGCCGCCGAATTCCAGCTTCGACAAATTGCCGATGGTGGCATCGCCGTCGCCGGTAACCTGGCCGTGGATCACGATGTCGCCGCCATTGGCCCAGAGCATGCCTGAATTCGCCAGGCCGCCGGCGACCGTCAAGCCGCCCGAACCCGTTGCCTCGAGCGTTCCGGAGTTGGTGACGACGCTGCCACCGGTATCGATGACCAGCGCGTGCGAGCCGGTGGCGATAATGGTGCCCTGGTTGTCGAGGCTGAGCATGCCGCCGCCCAGCTGGCCGGCGCCCGAGATCGTGTTGTCGACGTTGACCAGAGTGACGTCCGGCCCTGTGCCGGAAATCATGTTGGCGGCGCTGTCGGACAGCAGGATCTGCCCGCCCCCCTGCAAGGTCACGCCGTGCTGGATGACCTGCAGCAGCGTATCGCCGCCGGTCGAGTCGAGCGAGATGAGGCCGCTGTTGTTGATAATGCCGCTGAGCGGCAGCAACGCACCGTCGCCGATCGTCATGGTGCCTGAATTGTTGACCACCGGCGTCTGGTCGAACACGAAATTGCTGGCTGTGAGTGCGCCCGAATGCACGCCGTCCAGCGTGATCGACTGTCCGTCGCCGAGTGCGATCACCGCATTGCCGTTGGCATCGTCGGCGATATGCGTCTGGAGGTCGGCGAAGTCCGCCAATCCGTTATAGCCGATGAGATCGATCTGGTCGGCGGCCGCATCGAAATTGTGCACCGTGTCGGCGCCAATCGGTTGCGAGAAGACGAAGAGATCGTTGCCGTGCGAGCCGGTCAGCACGTCGTCGCCGGACCAGGCGAAGATCGGCGACCCCGGTGCATAGGCCTCGACATTGTCGGCGATCGACGCTGTGCCCAAGGTGCCGTCGGCATTGATCCAGGTCATCTGGACATCGAGAACGGCGGCGCCGGTAAAGTTAACCGGCGTGGTGACGGTCAGCCCGTGCAGGTCGTTGGTCTGTGTCGTCCAGCTTCCGTCGGCATTATGGGTCGCACCATTGATGGTCCAGCCCGAAGGCACGTCCTTCACCGTGACGGTGATGAGCGCGCCCTCATGCGATGGGTCGGTGAGAGCAAGGTTGATAGGCTCGCCGGAGGTGCCGGCGGGCTTGAGACTTGTGGCTGTTGCGATCGAGTTCGTGTTTCCGCTAGCGTCTTGGAACGCTCCTGCGCTGATCGAAACGTCGAAGCTGCTACCGTTGTTGCCCCCGACTTTATTGACTTGAAAACTATACGTATCATGTGCCGCGTCAAATGAACCCGAATTCGCGACCAGCGATAGCGTCCCCTTAGATGGATTGCTCAGAGTTACGATACTTGAAGGATCAAGCACATTGGCGAACGTCTGCGTAACGCCAGTCGTGCTAAAATGTATAGTTACCGTGGTTGGGGTATTTGCATCACCCTGCTTTGAACTTACAACAGAACTTATTAGCTGAGCGTCACTAGCTCCTTGTACAGTAATGTTTACAGCTTGTTGAGTTCCGTCCACCGTCATTACCGTGAATGTATCCGGCAATGTCTGGCCTGTATTGAGGGAATTTACCGTCGGATCCGCATTGTTAAGTGTATATGTCCACAGGCCGCCCGCTGTCATCGTATAGCTGCCATGACCTGTTGTCCCTGAGGACGCTATGAAAGTATTGGGCGTGTTGTCGACATCCGTATCAGTTAGCGTGCCAGTGGCGGTCGGCGTGCCCGACCCATTGCTTGCACCGGCCTCGACGACTGTGCCGGTCGAGGTGCCGGAGATCACAGCTGCGTCATTGGCGCCGTTGATGGTGACGGTAAGCACGGCGGTGTCGGTCAGGCTGCCGTCGCTGACGGTGTAGTTGAAGGTGTCAGTGGTCGTGCCGCCCGTATTGAGCGCCTGCACCGTCGCGTCGTTCT